>CAJQQY010000063.1 GCA_905480595.1 uncultured Saprospiraceae bacterium
TTCGGCGAGTTCATTTTGTTTTGACATTGAAGCTTTTATTTTTTAGCCACAGACCAACGCAGGCTTTACTGACATATTCAAGTCAATAAAGTTTGTCTTGGTCTGTGGCTAAATTTTCATTTCAGACATTTAAAATAATCAAAAGGTTCAAGGCAATCTTCGCATTGAAATAATGCTTTGCAGGCAGTTGAACCAAATTGACTAACTAGTTTTGTATTAGTTGAACCGCAGTTGGTGCATTTTACGATTCGCTTTCCATCGATCAATGCGAGCTTGTCTGAGGTCTCGTCGAGAGGAGCTGCGATTCCATATTTTTCTAACGCTTCTCTTCCTTCTTTTGTGATCCAATCAGTTGTCCATGCTGGTGACAAAATTAACTTCACAGTTGTGTTGTAACCTGCTCCGTCCATTTTTAATTTGATGTCAGTTGCGATAGTGTCCATGGCTGGACAACCGGAGTAGGTTGGGGTAATTTTTATTAAGAGATCTTTTCCGTTTTCGTTGAGTTCATATTCTCGTACGACTCCCATGTCCATGATTGTGAGAACTGGAATTTCTGGATCGCTGACTTCTCGAAGGAGGTCTTCTATTTTTTTATCTTGAACGGAATTCATTTTTATTTTTTTTTGGAAAAATACTTTTGAATGATGTTGATTTAAAAAAATTGCTTCGCTCTTTTTGTGAGCCGACTAAAATCAGCTGCTATGTTACCACGTCATATTAGGATAAGCTCTTTGCATGTATTGTAATTCTGCAAGAATAAATCCCATTTGCTCGGTGTGAATTCCTATTTTTCCATTTACTTGACGAGATGGAATTTGTGGAATTTCTAGGGTTGCTTCTGCGAAAACTTCCTTTATCTTTTCGTCGAATCTTTCTTTTATTAAACTCAAATCTGCTCCGATTCCTAATTCTTTCATCTCCTTTTCGATTGGAGTTTCTCGAAATAATTCATGGATAAATGGAAACAAATGATTAATTGCAGCTTGCATTTTTTGATGACTTTCGTCTGTACCATCTCCAAGTCTTTTTACCCATGAAGATGAGAATCGTAAATGGTAACGACTTTCTTTGATTGACTTTGCAGCTATCGCAGCTATCGTTTCATCATTACTTTCCATCAATTGTTCGAGCAATGGCAAATGATATGCATCAAATAAAAACTGTCGCCCAATCACATGGGCAAAATCAGTATTTGGTTGCTCTACTAAAATTGTATTGAGATAGTCTCTTTCGTAACGAAGAAAAGCAACAGAATCTTCAGTCGCCTCGCCTCCTTTAACCTCCGCTGCATATTGAAAATAGCTTCTCACTTGCCCAAATAAATCTAAAGAGTGATTCGTCAATGCGATATCGGTTTCCAAACTAGGACCATGACCACAAAGCTCTGAAAGACGATGTCCTAAGATCATCGAGTTATCACCGAGCATTAAAAGATATTGATATAATTTTTCTTTCACGATTATTATTTTTTTTCAAAAAAACAGACTAAAAATTCAGCTCAAATTAGAATGAGATTAACCATTCACAGTTAGCCATTAATTACATATGTTCCAACTCATCAGGCAATTTGTAAAATGTTGGATGACGATATACCTTATCCTGAGCAGGTTCAAATAATTCACCTTGATGTTCTGGATTGGAAGCGGTGATGTGTTTCGATTCAACTACCCACAGACTTACCCCTTCTTCTCTTCGAGTGTAAACATCTCTTGCATTTTCCAAAGCCATTTCTGCATCTGCTGCATGAAGGCTTCCTACGTGTCGATGCTCTAATCCATTTTTACTTCTGATAAATACTTCCCAAATTGGTAATCCTTGATTTGCCATTTTTTTCTTTTTTATAATTCTATTCTTAATATCCGTGTCACGGGTACTATCTTAAATTAAATTGCTTGTTTTAATTCTTCTCTTTTTGCTTGCTTTTCAGAGTGAGCCAAGGCTGCTTCTCGTACCCAAGCTCCATTGTCCCATGCTGCATTTCTTGCCGCTAATCTTTCTTTGTTACAAGGTCCATTTCCTTTGACGACATTCCAGAACTCACTCCAATCTATTGCTCCAAAATCATAATGTCCTCTTTCTTCATTCCATTTCAAATCTGGATCAGGAACGGTGATTCCTAAAATCTCTGCTTGAGGAATTGTATTGTCTACGAACTGCTGACGAAGTTCATCATTTGTTTTTCGTTTGATTTTCCACTTGACAGACTGTGCTGTGTTTGGCGATTCTTCATCTCTTGGACCAAACATCATCAAACTTGGCCACCACCATCTATTGAGTGCATCTTGCGCCATTGCTTTTTGAACTTCTGTTCCGTTGCAAAGCGTCAATAAAATCTCATAACCTTGTCGTTGGTGAAAACTTTCTTCTTTGCAAATTCGAACCATTGCTCTGGCGTAGGGTCCAAATGATGTTCGAGTTAGCATCACTTGATTGATGATTGCTGCTCCATCAACTAACCAACCGATTGCTCCAATGTCTGCCCAAGTCAATGCTGGATAATTAAAAATACTTGAGTATTTAGCTTTGCCTGTGTGTAGCTGATTAAACAATTCATCCCGGCTGATGCCTAAAGTTTCTGCAGCTGAATAGAGATATAATCCATGTCCTCCTTCATCCTGAACTTTGGCCAACAAGGCTACTTTTCTTCGAAGAGAAGGTGCTCGACTGATCCAATTTCCTTCGGGCAACATTCCTACAATTTCGGAATGGGCATGTTGGGAAATTTGTCGAATATGAGTTTTTCGATATTTCTCAGGCATCCAGTCTTTTGGTTCTATTTTTTCGCCTGCGTCGATTCTGTCTTGGAATTTTTTTTCTAAATCTTGGGTATTCATAATACTTGGATTTTATGGAAAATTTATTTTTACTTTTTTAGATTAAGCTTAGTCTTATTTAAGAATCAAAGTCAACTACTATTTTTTCAGAAGTTGGAATTGCTTGACAAGTCAAAATATAGCCTTGTTCAATTTCTTCTTCTTCGAGTCCATAATTTACTAAAACTTCTACATTTCCTTCAATTAATTTTGCTCGGCAAGTGCAACATACTCCACCTTTGCATGCGAACGGAAGGTCTGCTGCATTCTTTAATGCTGCATCTAAAATATTATCTGAGCCTTGTTCGACTTTGAAATTCATACTTTTTCCTCCTTCTAAAATTGTGACGTCTGCCACTTTTCCTTTAAAGGTTTGAGCTACTTTTTTCTTAGCTTCCACATTGCTTCCTGCGGTGGTGAATAATTCGAAATGAATCTTTTCTTTCGCTACCTCTTTTTTTAATAAGAAATCTCGAATCATCAAAATCATTGGCTCAGGTCCACAGGAGAAATATTCATCAATTTGATTTACATCACAAACCGTTTTAAAGATGATCTCCATTTTCTCTTCACTTAATCTTCCTTTTAACAATGGTACATTTCGATGTTCTTGTGTTAAAAAATAAAACACTTCGAAGCGACTCATGAATTGATTTTTCAATGCTTCAAGTTCTTCTTTTAAAATAATGGATACGACTGTTGGATTAATATAAAACAATTTGAAAGTCGCATTTGGCTCAGCTAAAAGATGAGTTTTGATAATAGAAAAAATTGGAGTGATTCCACTTCCTGCCGCGAAGGCAACGTAATTTTTTTGTTTTGATTTATCGACTTCTACAAAGAACTTTCCGTTGGGAGGCATTACCTCTAGTTCTTCACCTACTTTTAGAACTTCATTAGCGAAGGTTGAAAACTTTCCTTCTTCTATTTTTTTGATGCCTACTTTCCATTCATTGTCGAGTGGACTTGAACATAGAGAATATGACCGTCGAACTTCTTCTCCATTTATTTTGGCTTGCAATGTCAAATATTGACCTTGCTTGAAGGCAAATTGTCCTTGTAATTCCTGAGGAACATCGAAGGAAATTATTGAACAATCTGGAGTAGATTTTTCAATTTCTGATACTTTTAACTTGTGGAATTTATCGCTCATTATTGTTATAACTTTTATACGATCAAAATGTTGTATAAAACTAACGCTTGTTAGTTAAATAAACAAAAAAAGTGATGCATTTTTTGAGACATCACTTTTTAATTTTATATTTCTTTTTTTAGAAAAAGTAAGTTTTACGTCTTTTTTAATCCTCCAATTAAATTATTGATAAGTTCCGTTTCTAAAACTAAAGGGTTGATTTTTTGATTTTTTGAATACCATGAATATAACCAACGTAAAGTTGATAAAATCGAAAAGACAGCAATATCAACATTTACCTTTCTCAAATATCCCTCTTTGATACATTTTTTAAAAACCTTTTTGAATTCTTTTTCATACAAATTTCTAAGGTCTAAAAACTCTTTTAGCGCATCTCTTTCTTTCGTTTTTTCCAAGTGGACCCACTCATTAGGAATCAACGAAACACCATCAATATTTTCAATAGTAATTCGAATTTGATCGGCAATGATCCGTTCCAGTTGTTGAATAGAAGTAAGTGGTGAGTTAGAAATTTCTTGAATTCCTTTTGTGTAGCGATGTGCAATTGGGAGCAAAATAGCTTGGAGGATTTCTTGTTTTGATTTGATATGGTTGTACAAGCTTGCAGATTCCATCTTCATTTCTTGAGCGATGTTTCGGACGGAGGTTGCGGAGTAACCTTTTTTGTGAAAAAGAATGGCTGCTTTTTCCAAAATTTCAGTTCGTCTTGATTTGTCTTTTTTTACCATGACGCAAATTTAGGAAATTAGTGATGAACTATCATTCATCACTTCATAAAATCCTTTAGCTTTGAGTAAGCACTCTTCATATTCTCCTTCCGGACTTGAGTCAAAAACAATTGCTCCGCCAGTTTGATAGGATAAATACTTTTTATCTGCATTATAAATCATGCTGCGAATTACGACATTAAAATCAAAATCTCCTTCTGGTGTGATGAAACCAACAGCACCTGAATATAATCCTCTTTTTGTTTTTTCAAATTGCTCAATTAATTGCATCGCTCGAATTTTTGGAGCTCCTGTCATCGACCCCATTGGATAAGCATTTTTAATCGCATCGACAAAATTTACTTCTTCATCAAGTTCTCCAACTATAGTAGAAATCATTTGATGTACTTGCTCAAAGGAATGGATTCCAAATAATTCTTCCACTTCTACGGTTCCTGCTTTGCAGCTTTTCCCAAAATCATTTCTGACTAAATCTACAATCATTACATTTTCAGATCTATCTTTAGGTGAGTTGTAGAGTTGCTCTTTGAGTTGTTCATCTTCCTCCGAAGTTGTACCTCTTTTGATCGTTCCTTTTATGGGTTGAGAAATTAGTTTTTTGCCTCGCTTCGTAACAAATCTTTCAGGACTTTCGCAGATCAAATATTTATTTTTAAACTTATAAAAAGCGGCAAAAGGTGCTTTTCCAATTGCATTGAATTTTTCAAATAATGCATAAGGATTAACTTCTGCCTCTTCGATAAAAAACTCTTGACAGAAATTCATTTCATAAATATCTCCTTTACTGATGTGAGATTTAATTTGACCAATTGTTTTTAAATATTCCTCTTTTGAAATCCGATGTTGGATGTCCTCTTTTCCTATCTTCTTATTGGAAAAAACTTTCGCATCGAGAATTGAAGTTTGATTTATTTTTTCAAAAATTGAAATGGCTGTTTCATTTTTTGCATGAATTTGAATTTCTTTTTCAAAAAATGCTATGACAATTTTTGGTTGAAAAAAATGGAGGTTGGGTAATTCGATTCCATCAAAATTACTGGATTGAAGATTTTCGATTTCGTTTTTCAGGTCGTAGGTGAGGAAGCCAAAGAGCCAGTCTTTTTGGGTTTCGTAGAATGATTTTAGTAAATCAAAATTTGATTTTCCATCCTCATCCGGTAATATTTCATCTTCCGTTCCGACAGCAAGTAATGCTTCAAATTTAGAATATTTCGACTTATGCTGATTGCTATCGAGATAACTCACCACCTCAAATTGAGTAGCCCATGCAAATGCCTTCTTTTTAAAAAGTAGCATATCCTCAATGGTGAAGATGGTTATATTTTTATGGAAGAGGATTTCCGTCATAGAATGCTAAAAGTAATTTATCCAAAATGTGAACACAAAAGTACGTTCAATAGTTGAGACGAAAAAAGCGCTGAAGGATACTTTTCCCACAACGCTTTTTAGTTTTTTTAGTATTATTTAACACATCGGATTTTTTTTAACCTCCGAGACTTAATATTTTAATTTCTACTCTTTGATTTTCCTTTTGTGCTTCTGCATTTCTAGAAAAAGTGATTTGTTGAGTTTTTCCATATCCTCGGTAAGTCAATCTGTTAGAAGGAATTCCTTTTTGGACTAAAAAATCAACAACAGCTTTTGCTCTATTGGTAGATAATGTTTGACAATATTCGGTATCACAAAATCGATTAGTATGTCCTCCAATTTCTACTGATACTTTTGAATTTTCATTTAAATATTTAAAAATATCATTCAGAACTGGTCTCGAATCGTTTGTAATTTTAAATGAATTTATTTCAAAATTAAGTTGATCCACTCGAATCGTTTCTCCTTCTTCTAAATCACCTAATCCTTCTTCAATTTCAGATTTAGGTTCTTCTACGACAATAGGTTCTTCAGGGATTTCATAATTAATTGTTGCCTCATCGGTATCATCTCCTCCTGTGTTGACAGCTTTCAAAATGATTTTATTGTTTCCTTCTTTCAATTTCAGGTTTGAAGTCAACTTCCCATTTGCTGAATTAAAGTTGAATGATCTTATATTTTTATTATTAACTTTTAATAAAATCTTTCGCTTCTCTTTTACATTTTTCACATTGGCTATCAACTTATATTTTTTCGCTGTGACCGTTTTTGGCGAAGCTGCTGGAGTAGTGATTTCTACGATTGGTTTTTCCACAAAATTTTCATCACATGGAATCGGTTGAATCGCCGAAGCTTTATCCAATAAAATATTTCCATTTGGAGGATTAAAGGTAGGTGTCTTATAACTAGCTTCAAAAACTATATAAGTTACTTTTCTTTTAGGTTCGAATTTGAATGTATATTCTTTCCAATCGGAATGAGTGATTAGTTTAGTTTTGCCCAAAGAAACTGCATTGTCGCAAAATCCTAATCCACCTTTTATACTTAATTTAATTGGCGTCGTAAAATCTACCACCTCTTCAGAGCCTCGAATTCCGCTTTTATAAATTTTTGAAGTTGCCACATAGATGCTGAAAGAATAACATTGACCTGGCATCAAAGGTTTTTTCAATCTTTGCGCTACAGATTCATATGAATCATTTTCACGAACTACCATTCCTAAATACGTATCTCCATCAAAAGCTTTTTTGGTAACACCAAAATTATTCCGCCCTGAATCATCATCTATTGGGTGAACATCCGGAGGTGTTTCTAATGGAAAATTAATATCACCGCAATCATACCAACCTCTTGGTTGTTGTCCCGGTCGTGCAAAATCTTCGAAAGAAGAGTTATTTAATTCGATTGGTTCTCCTTGAGCTAAAGTTTCTCCGAAAGAGAAAAGCAAAATGGAAAGACAAGCAATAAAAAATCGTTTAGACATATTTTGTTCTTTAAGTTTTTCATTGAGCATTTTATAAACGTTCATAATTAAACGAAAATTTATGAATACTCCTAAAATTTAAACGTATAGATTGCCTGGTTTTGTTGGATAAAAGAGGTAGAAAATTACGCAAACTTCCTAATTTATAGGAAGTTTAAGTTTTCATTAACAGAAATAACTAATGGTAAACTGTGAATGATTAACTGTGACCCCATAACTATAACTATGGTATTCACAGTTAACCGTTAATCATTAACCGTTATTTAAACGCGTTCAAGCCAGTCACATCCATTCCTGTGATTAACAAGTGAATGTCGTGCGTTCCTTCGTAAGTTAAAACTGTTTCCAAATTCATCATGTGTCGCATGATTGGGTACTCATTAGTGATTCCCATTCCGCCATGAATTTGTCGAGCTTCTCTTGCGATTTCTAAAGCCATGTGAACATTATTTCTTTTAGCCATTGAAATTTGGGCAGGCGTAGCTTTTCCTACATTAGCTAAAGTTCCGAGTCTCCAAGCCAATAATTGAGCTTTGGTAATTTCGGTAATCATTTCCGCTAATTTCTTTTGAGTCAATTGGAATTGACCAATTGGTTTTCCAAACTGAATACGTTCCTGTGAATATCTCAAAGCAGAATCGTAGCAGTCCATAGCTGCTCCAATTGCTCCCCAAGCAATTCCATATCGAGCTTTTGACAAACAACTCAACGGTCCTTTCAAACCTTCTACCTCAGGTAAAATATTTGATTTAGGAACTCGTACATCTTCAAAGACAAGTTCTCCTGTAATGGATGCACGTAAGCTTAATTTTCCGTGAATTTCTGGAGCAGAAAATCCTTTCATTCCCTTTTCTACGATCAAACCTTTGATTCGACCTGCTTCATTTTTTGCCCAAACAACAGCAATATCAGCAACTGGTGAATTAGTTATCCACATTTTTGCTCCATTCAAAATCACATGATCTCCATCATCTTTGATATTGGTCACCATGCTACTTGGATCAGATCCATGATCTGGTTCTGTCAAACCAAAACATCCAATCATTTCTCCGCTTGCTAATTTTGGCAAGTATTTCATTTTTTGTTCTTCTGAACCAAAACGATAAATCGGGTACATCACCAATGATCCTTGAACGGATGCCATGGAACGAATTCCAGAGTCTCCTCTTTCCAATTCTTGCATGATAATTCCATAGGCGATTTCGTCCATTCCTCCACAACCATATTTGGCAGGAAGACTTGGTCCAAAAGCTCCAATTTCAGCTAATCCCTTGAACAAATGTTTTGGACATTCTGCTCGATCAGAATAACCTTCAATAATTGGGCTTACTTCTTGCTTCACCCAATCACGTACCGCATCCCGTGCTAGCAAGTGATCTTCATTCAATAACTCATCGATATTATAATAATCATGTCCTTGAAATCGATCCGTTTTTGACGAAGTTCCAGGGTGAGTTGCATTGCCATTTCCGTTTGACATATTCTTATAGTTTTATTGGTTATAATTTTTTTGCAAAAATACATATTCTTATAGAAAGAATGTTTCATCTTCTTGTCATAATTAAGAATCATTTTTTGTACGCATAATCTCTTATTTTGATGTTTTTTTATAGAAAAAAAATATTATACATTTGATGCATCTGAGAATTAACTTTTTTAGTCTAAAAATATAACATGAGCCAAATAGCATTAGAAGGCATGCGATTTTATGCATACCATGGATTTTATGAAGAGGAGCAAATTATTGGAAATAATTACGTCATCGATGTTTTTATCAAAACAAACTTTAGCGAAGCAGCTGAAAGTGATGACTTATATAAAACAATTAATTACGAAACTGTTTACTTGATTTGTCAAAAAGAAATGAAAATCAAGACTAAATTGATAGAAACAATTGGTGCTCGAATACTTTTTGGTTTGAAATATCAATTTGATAATATCCATGAAGCCACCATTAAAATAACTAAAGAAAACCCGATGCCAGGGGTAAAACTAGATAGCTCATCGGTTCAACTGAATCAAAATTTTATTGAACAATGTCCACGATGTGGTAATCCTTTGATTTGCTATAAAGACGAAAATTGTTGGTGTCAAAAAGTGAAAATCCATCCTCAGACTCAAGCAATGTTAGATCAAAAATATGATGGCTGCCTTTGTAAAAGTTGTACTAAATACTACGCAGGCTAATTTTTTGAATTTAAAATTTAATTTTTCTATAACACCCATACAGAAAACTCATTCGTTTAAAGTTATAACCGACGTTGGTTAAAAAAATCAACAAAGCATTTTTTCACAAAAAAATATATAATGTATAAAAAAATTGCACTCTTACTTATTTGCTTCCAATTCGTTGCATGTACTGAATTACAACAAGTTTTAGATTCTGCTGCTGCTGGCACAGGTTTGACTTCCGAACAAATTGGAAATGGACTTAAAGAAGCTCTTCAAATTGGAATTGGAAAAGGTTCTGATCGATTGTCTGCATTAGATGGATATTATAAATCTCCATACAAAATTTTGTTGCCAGAAGATGCTCAAAAAGTAGAAAAAACGCTTCGAGATATTGGTGCAGGAAGTCTTGTTGATAATGCCATTGAGAAAATCAACCGAGCAGCAGAGGATGCAGCAAAAGGTGCAAAACCTATTTTCGTTTCTGCCATCCGACAAATGACTATTCAAGATGGAATGAGTTTGTTAAAAGGAGATAAAAATGCGGCAACGCAATATTTGAGCAGAACTACAAGAAATCAATTATACCAAAAATTTCAGCCTGTCATTGTTAATTCATTAAACAAAAAGAAAGCGCTTGATGCTTGGACAAAGGTGGTTAATAAATATAATCAGATTCCTTTTATTCAAAAGCAGAATCCTAATTTGGATGATTACATTACCAATAAAGCTTTGGATGGTTTATTTTCGATGGTAGAAAAGGAGGAATTGAATATCCGAAATAATGTGTCTGCGAGAACTTCTGATTTATTGAGAAAAGTTTTTGCGAAGCAAGACTAAATCTTAACGGTGAACGGTTAATACCGCTATTTTAACACAAAGTGGTATTAACTGTTCACCGTTAAACATTAACCGTTACTCATAGTTTTTTCGTGAGTTTTTGGACTAGCCTAAATTCGCTGAGAAATGATTTCGCTATCACCCTAATGACCGTGTAAACTGGAATCGCTAAGACCATTCCCACTATTCCACTCAACTTTGCCCCTACCAATATTACAATAAAGATTTCCAACGGATGTGCTGCTACACTATTTGAAAAAATAAATGGTTGTAGCAAAAAATTATCTAGTAATTGCATTGCTGCAAAAGTTGCAATTACAATAAAAATCAAAGGCAACATCTCTTCGTAAAAAGGTAAATCTAAATTGGAAGAAACCGTAATGAGTACTCCAAACATAGCCCCGATAACTGGTCCGATGTACGGAATAACATTTATCAATGCAGCAAAAAATGCAATCAACAAAGCATTTTTAACTCCAAAAATAGTCAGCACAATAGAAACAAAAAAGGTGATCGTTGTTACTTGAATGGAGACGCCCACAAAATATCTACGGAGTAATCTGCTCGAATCGTCAAGAGCATGTATAACTTCTTTTTCATACTTTCTTGGAACAATAGCTTGCAATGCATTCAAAAACAAGCCTTGTTCTTTCAAAAAGAAAAAAGCGATGAAAAGGATTGACATAATGGCAATTAATAAATTCCCCATGAACCCTACAAGGGTGCTAAATAGTTGTGAAATTTGTCCTGGATTAAACGCAGTAAAAATTCTTTTTTGAATTTTTTCAATGGGTGTATCAGTATGCTTTATCTCGGCAGTTGGATCAATCACATCTGGAGTTGTTGCTTCGACAGTTGGATTATTGATATTAACTTGGAGCGTGATATTGGTTTTTGTAACGGTATCTCCATTTTCTAAAAGAATAGAATCAATGGAAACAAAAGTACTTGATATTTGATTTTTTCCGGGAGCTTCTAATTCAGCAATTTGGAGGGTATCTTGAACTGTATTTTCTGTAATAACATCTATAGTATTGGAAATTGTATCAATACCAATTTCATCTTCTGGCAAAATGATTTCCCCTTCCATCAAACCTTTTTCCACTAAAACATTATTTAAACTATTGATCGGTTCTTCAAGCGATTCTACCAAACTTTCGTAATCAATCCCAGCTAAATTTTGCGCCTGCTTGATAATCGATGGAACAAATAACCAGACTAATCCTGATAGTAAAAATATAAATGTGATTAAAGTTAATCCTGCACTTCCTCCACTTCCTAATTTTAAATATTTTTTATAGAATTCATTGATTGGTTGCCCAACCATAGACAAAACCCATGCGATTAAAACATACGCAACAATGTCGCTGAAATAATAAAATACAGCTCCAATTAAAAATAATGAAATGGCAATTGCTAAATAGCGACTCCAATTGTTCATTGTTTTGGATTTCGTTTTTTATGAAAAATTACAACATACTTTCTAATTCTTCCCATATATTTTTCGCCAAAATTTTATGTCCTTTGATCGTTGGATGAATTCCATCTCTTTGATTTAACTCAGGAATCCCTCCTACTCCATCCAATATGAAAGGAACAAAGGCTGCATTATTATTTTTTGCTAAGTTGGAAAAAATCGCAGCAAATTTTTGAGAAAAATCATTTCCTAAATTCGGTGGAGCCAACATTCCAGCAACAAATAATTTTACTTCTGGAAATGTTGCTTTTACTTTATCAAAAATGGATTGAAGATTTTTGGCCGTTTCTTCTGTCTTGATTCCTCGTAATGCATCGTTAGCACCTAACTCTAAAATAAAAATATCAATTTTATTTTGCTCCAGAATCCAATCAATTCGATCATTACCGCCTGAAGAAGTTTCACCACTTACTCCTGCATTAACTGTTTGGTAATCCAATCCTAATGAATCTAATCTTTCCTGAATCACGCCTACATAACTGTCTGAAGGATCTTCCAACCCATAGCCTGCCGTCAAACTATCTCCAAAAAATAAAATCTGTTTTTTCTTCTTTGTTTTTTTTACAGGAGTATTGTTAGCTATTTCTTCAGCATCTGTTTTTGCATTCTTTACCGCATCATTTGCTGTAGTTTCTCCACATCCTAAGATACTAAAACTCAAAAAAACTAACATTAAATTTTTATAGAAAAATCTCATTTTAAATTTCATTATTTTATTGTTAACAAATATAACATTCTCATTTTTTAATTGAAATGCATTTCTACGAAATAGTTGGATTGGTCTATTAGTTAATCGGTTGAATGGGTAATCAGGTAATTTGTTTCCTGATTATATAATTAACTTGATAACTGTCTTACCAAATTATTTTTTCCGCTCAGTAGAATAATTGACTAAAGCTTCCAATGATTCTCGAGCTAGAGATGGAGGAAAGGTGTGTAAAATTTCGAAGGCATCTGCACGATATTTCAACATCACTTTTTCAGCATATTCTAATCCTCCACTTCCTCGAACGAACTCAATTACTTCATTTACCTTTTCAGGATTTTCGTTATGCTTTTTGACAATATTGATGATGTGTTTTTTTTTGGAGCGAGTAGCATTATTGAGTGCGTAAATTAGAGGAAGCGTCATCTTCTTTTCTTTGATATCGATCCCTAAAGGTTTTCCTACATCATCTGTTCCGTAATCAAACAGGTCATCTTTAATTTGAAATGCGATACCAATTTTTTCTCCAAACAATCTTATTTTTTCAATTACCTCTAAATCCTCTGTATTCGAAGCTGCGCCTGCAGCGCAACCTGCAGCAATAAGTGATGCCGTTTTTTGTCGGATGATTTCAAAATAAATATCCTCTTCAATATCTAGCTTTCTAGCTTTTTCACTTTGAAGTAATTCACCTTCAATCAAGGCTTTAACTGCAACTGAAACAATTTCTAATAATTGATATTGCTTATGTTTTAAAGAAATAATCAACGCTTGCGTAAACCAATAATCACCAACTGTCACCGCTACTTTGTTTTTCCAAAGTGCATTGACCGAAGCTGAACCTCGACGTTCATTGGCATCGTCCACTACGTCATCATGAATCAAAGTTGCCGTGTGCAAAAGCTCAACAAATGTGGCTGCATGAAATGTTCCATCATTAATTTTTCCACATAACTGAGCACACAACAAAATAAACATCGGACGCATCTGTTTTCCCTTGCGTTCGAAAATATAGTTATTGATCTTTTCCAAAAGAGGCACAGGACTCTGCATTGCTTCCTGAAACATTTTTTCAAAAATCTTTAACTCTTCATTTATCGGTTGTCTGATCGTTTCCAACGATTTTACCATAGTCAAATTTGTCTTATCGTTTGCGCTCAATGACATAATCTACTAAATCCTCCAAGGAAGTTCTTGCTTCCGATGCAGGAAGTGATCTTAATATTTCAGTAGCTTCCTCTCGATATTTTTGCATCGCTTTTTGAGCATATTCAATTCCTCCGCTTGCTTTTACAAAGGCGATGACTTCTTTTAATTTTTCATCATTATTAATGTGATTAATTATTTTTCTTTGCTCTGAATCGGATGCTTTGTTGAGTGCATAAACTAAAGGAAGACTGATTCCTTTTTCTTTTAAATCAATGCCAAGTGGCTTACTCGTCCCATTACTCCCAAAGTCAAATAGTTCATCTCGTAATTGAAATGCAATTCCAATTTTTTCTCCAAACAATTTCATCTTTTCAATCTTCTCTTCGTTTTCTGTGGTGGAAGTTGCACCTGCGGAACAAGCTGCAGAAATTAAGGAAGCTGTTTTTTTACGAACGATTTCAAAATAACTTTCTTCATCAAAATCAAATTTTCGAGATTTTGTAATTGCTAATAATTCACCTTCACTCATTTCTTTGACTGCCTCTGCTACGATTTCTAATAATTGAAATCGTTTATTTTTCAAAGCAATCAACATCCCTTTTTGCAATAAATAATCACCTACCAAAACCGCTATTTTATTTTTCCACATGGCATTCAAGGAGAAGAATCCCTGACGCTCATTCGAGTCATCAACTACATCATCATGAACCAAAGTTGCGGTGTGCAACAGCTCTACTAACGAAGCTGCATGATAAGATGCATCATCAATTTCGCCGCATATTTTAGCACACAAAAAGACAAACATAGGTCGTACCTGTTTACCTTTTCGTTGAACAATGTAGTAAGTGATTTTGTCCAGCAACGGAACATGACTTCGCATGTCTTCTCGAAACCGTTGTTCGAAAGCTTTCAACTCTTTTTCAATCGGCCTTTTGATTGTTTTGAGTGATCGAGCCTGATGGCTAGATTTGACCATGAGTCCGCTGGATTTTTTATGAAAAAATTAGAACTGGCCGTAAGATACGAGCTATTCCCTGTTTTTATAAAACATCCTAAAAAAAGATTAGTTGTGTGAAAATAGAGTTATTTAAAATCACTTTGCTGACAGAGGACAGACCTATCAGTAAAGCGGTTTCTCTAAAAAAAATCCAACACTTCCGAAAGAAAGTGTTGGAAATGAAAAGAGAGCGTTTGACCTTGGGGGGTCATTGGGTGTTATATTAATTTCAGAGAGAACAAATAAAAATTTGAATACCATTTAATATTGGTATTCTCTAGAGAGTTTCTCTTTCACCCATACTTTGATGATTTGATTATTGATAGATTCAAGCTTATAATTTATTATTTTGTTATCAGTTTCAAGCATCTCATTTAACTCTTTTAAAACCATTGGTGGTTCATTAAGCGAAGGTAGATTAATTAATTTTTTGATAGAAGAAAGTAACATTTCTTCAACCCTACCTAGCTTCCCTAATGACTTTAAATGTCGAGTAATTCGTAAAATATCTTTGTCGTCTATTTCTTCATCATCCAATTCAAATCTAACAATCAACTCCATCAATTTTACATATTTCAAAACATGAGGTCGCAATTTACCTCCTGCTATTGTTTCAATTTGATTGATATATCGAATCACTTTGCTGTAATCTTTTTTCATGAAATGATACACCGAAATATGATAAAAAATAACAATTTGCTGATGACCTGGTAATTTCTTAAGACTCGTCAAATGATGTTCTTTTATCATATAATAAATCGCTTCAATTCCAGAATAACTCTTATTAACCAACTGAAGTGAAAAATGAATTATATCGGTCTCCAAGACAAAAATCCCCTCTTCTTCTTTCGAATACGACTTGATCGATTTCCACTCCTTCAATAATTGAGATATTTTTTTTTGTGAATGATCTGATGATATTTTGCAAAAAGTATAATCTCTTAATTGCCGAATAAACACCTCTCGAAAAACATTTTTCATTGCAGGTTTCACTTCCCACATGGAAAACATTTCGTCGCCAAAATAATTGGCCTGAGCAAAATTTGATCGCGCATTGGCATTCAAAAAATGAATTTCATGAAACAACACTTGAGATAGAAAAGTCGTCGCGTTTGATTTTTCTGATATCAGAGGATGCTCCATGACTTTGCCAAAAATAGCATCCACTTGTGAAGTTTCATGAAAATTTAAAATAGAATCATAATACAATCTCACTTTGGAGTGAAGTGCTTTGTATTCGTTTTCAGTTTTTACTAATTGAGCAATTCGTTCATAGGAATTTAAAAATTCGCTAATAGCTAGTCTAATAGTTTTGTTATTTTCAAGATACGGAAGGAGTAGCTTTTCTCTTTCCAATATTTCTTGTTGCAAGCCGTATAATTCATTGGCTATTGCAATTTTCTTTGCTCGCTTTAAAACCTCAAACGCTTGATGATAAAAAGTTTTGTGAAAAAGTACTTCAACTGAATTCAGTAATGTCCCAATTTTGGCATGCTCGGAACGGGTACTGTACAGTTGTCGAAGTACTTTTAATATTTGCTCGTAAAGCAAATATTTAGTTCTTGAAATTTGTTTGGTAAAGGTGTGTTTTTTAAGCTTTCGTAATAATTTGAGTTCGTTGTATTCATCCTGAGCATCTATCGCATCAAAAAGAATGGTGTAATTGTTTTCATTTTTATGAACACTATTGACACACATTTTAAAATGTCTCTTTTCCGATTTGGAAAGACTTTTAATGATGCTATGTAAATCTCTAGGATCTTTCATTTGGATTTTATTCTATCTAAGGGTTACGAGAAATTTATTCCAAAAGCTAAAAATTAAGGGTGTTGTTTGTTTTGTGGGGTGTTGTTTTATATAATAATATTCAAAGAAAGCTATTATTTTACCTTTCTAACTAAAACACCTAGTCTACGTTAAGTCTCCTAACTCCATAAAAATCTATTTTATAATTAATTTTTCAAAAACTTTTTTCCAATTTTAAACCTAGAACAAAACTACTTAATAACATGATTATCAGTAAATTAAAACAAAAAACAACTTCAATTAACCTCCAATTTCTAATAGAAAAACTATCACTATCAAGAACCATCAAATAAGGTCTCTAAAGTTCCATTTTTTAATCGTATTATTGAACCATATTTTTGATTATATGAACTAATACACTTGAAATGTTTTCCAGAAAATCAACTAATACAAAAATTTCCGATCCACTTTTCGATCTAATCCATAGTATGTCCCGTTCGGAAAAAAGATATTTCAACATACATACTCAACCCATCAGAAACAACAAAGGAAAAATTCCAGACTACTACATCTTATTTGAGATTTTAGATAAGATGAAAATATATGATAAGGACAATGCGGAACAAAAGCTTTTACAAAAAGTGGGGAAGGAAGCTTTTTCAAACTTTACGGTTAAGAAAAATGAGTTGTATGATGCATTGATGAAGTCGCTAAGGAATTATAGTTTTAAACAAACGAGGAAATCTGCTGATTATATCAAAGTCTTGATTCGAGATGCTAATTTCTTATTTAAGCGAGGGCTTTTCAAAGATGCGGAAAGGCATGTAAAAGAAGCAAGAAAGTTGGCTGAAAAATGTGGAGACACATTGAGTTTGATTGAAATTAGTCGGTTTGAAAGAGAATATATTTTAACCACTCGGTCTAGAAATGCGAATAAAAAATTAGAAAAAATCCACAAGGAAGGAATTATTTTATTTGATAAATTAAAAGAAGAAGAAGAGATTAGGAGAGATTATGACTTAATCGCTGCAACTCGAGCTCAAAATAGTAAATTGACAAATGAAAAAGATATAAAAGAATTCAGATCAAAATTCTCTCATTTATTTGAAATTTATAAAAATCAAAATCTTTCTATTCTTTCCAAGAGATATTTAATTAACGCTCTTATTCAGTACCATTACTTGTTAGAAGAAAATGAACCTTACCTACAAAAAGCATTATCTATCATTGATTGGTGGGAAGACAACGAAATATGGTTAAATCAATCATCTCATCTTTACATAGCCGCGCTCTCAAACTTATTAACGGGCTATGGTAGGTTAAGAAAATATGATGAATACTTATACGTATTGAAAAAAATCGAAAAAATAAAACCAAATAATCAATACGAGGAAGCTATGAGATTTCATCGACTAATGATTAATAGACAAGTTTATTTTCTCAATAAAGGATTAATTGAGGAAGTCTGCAACTTATCTATTGCTATTGAGAAAGGAATAAAAAATCATAAATTAAATGAAGGCGTACAGATAGTTTTAATATATAATGTAATAGTAGCTTTTTTTGTGAGCAAAAGATATAATGAATGCATCAGGTGGGTAAACCTGTATAATCCATTTAAAAAAATGGGCGTATCAAGAATAGATATTCAATTTGCTCAAGTATTAAAACTAATTGCAATTTATGAATTAGAAGAGTTAGACTCTTTAGAAAAAAATATAATCTCAACTGAAAAATATTTTAAAAATCAGATTCTGTTATCTCGACATGCTTTAGAGTTTATAGTACTAAGAGCTATTAAAAAACTGGGAAAGGTAGTTCCTAAAGAGCAAAATAAAATTATAAAAGAATTAAGGGCTACTACTAACGATCTACCGATGAAAGCAAAAAGAAGATTAGGCTTTGATGAAATTGATTTATGGCTTACTAGTAAGGTTGAAGAAAAGACTATTATTCAACTTTTGCAGGAAAGAAATAAAAAGAAAACTCTAAATAAATAATACTTAGAGTTTTCTTTTTCAAGATTATTTAGACACTCTAATTAATAACTTAGTTTGTCCTGAATTTAATCTGAGGTTATAAGTGCTTCCTCCTGAAAGATCATACTTTTTTATATCGCCCGTGAATGTGTTTTCTATATCGTCCTGACCAATCATCGCCAATTGATTCGTATTCTCATGAAAGACTATACCCCATTGCGCTACATCAGCTGTAGAAAAATCATCTGTACCATTTGAAAGAGGGCTGGATGCAGCAACAACTTGTACATCACCTGAAGTCGAAGTAATATTTACTCCATTGCCAGTTAAAGAAAACTCTTGAGGAGACGCCCCATCAGAAAAAAATAGATAGAGTTTTTTCATGTCGGTTGAAAGGGAAATTGAATTTGCCATTTTTATTTACACGTGTTTTATAAAATAATCTAGTTTCAAAATTCTATTTAAATTGATGTTTACTCTGATTTTTTTCAAATCACAAACAACAAACTATTCTAATTTTCAACGCTTCAAATACTCTTTAATCATCTGATAATCAAATTATTACGCATAATAATTATCCAATTTTCAATACATCTTTTTATTAATGTTTTTTTATGAAAAAATTAGCTATCCTAGTTTTTATCTTTAATTTTGGAACTTCGTTTTTCACCATTCATTTTTAAATTCTAAAACGTGCTCGGATTTTTTAGAACCAATCAACTAGCAGCCAACTTATTTTTGATAATATATGTTTTGGTAATGCGTACTTCAGGTCTTTTTGCAACTGAAGTTTGGGAACCCAGTTCTGCTGGAGTGTTCAGTCACGCCGTATATAATTACGTAGGAACTCATGGATGGTTGCCTGATTTGATTGCGCTTATTTTAGTCTTATTGCAAGCGTTATTATTAAATATCTTGTCAGCACGATTTCGAGTATCGAAAGAAGTAACGATGTTCCCTGGCGTGTTCTACATTTTATTGATGAGTACATTACCGAGCTTTTTGCATTTGTCACCAGTTTTGATGGGAAATACATTTTTGATCGTAGGCTTGTCGAGTTTGTTTAATGCTTACAAAAAATCCTCTGTCGCTGGATCTATTTTTAATGTTGGATTTTGGTTTGGAATGGCGAGTCTTTTTTACTTTTCGAATTTTGCATTTTTATTGTTGGCGATTTTTGGGTTGGCAACGCTTCGAAATATTCGAATCAATGAAATATTTATGGTCATCGTAGGAATGATCGCTCCCCTATTTTTAACGGGAACGATTTTTTATTTACTAGATGATTGGAGTTATTTTTACCAAACTACTTTTATCAAGGGTTTTGGTTTTTGGAATTTTGAATGGGTCGATCATTGGAGTAATTATGTACCACCAGTTCTATTTGGAGTTTTGGGTTTAATTGTTTTCGGGAGCGCTAATATTTATTTCCAAAAACAAAGCATTCGTTCCCAAAAGAATATTCAAATTTTATATTACTTCATCATTATTTCTCTTTTGACTGTTTTGATGCAAAAGGAAGTTCGGATAGAACAACTATTATTGTTAGCAATTCCTTTATCATTGATGTTGCCTTTGAATTTTTTAGATTTTAGAAAAAAAGAAATCGGAAGTGGAATTCATTTGGGGTGGCTGATTGCGATATTGTTTTTGCAGTATCGATTACTGTTTATGTGATTTTTGATTAACAAAAAAAATTAGAAACTTCCCTTCCAAATATTGTCAATTCTTTTTTTATCAATACCTTTGCACTTTTTAAAACTAAAAATTCCCTAAGGGGCTTAAATATGAAATTTGGAGTAATTGTTTTTCCAGGATCTAATTGTGATGATGATATGATTCACGTGCTCGGTACAGTTATGCAACAAGAAGTTGTAAAGTTGTGGCACAAAGAAACCGAACTAAAAGGTTTCGGAAAAGGTGATTGTATCATTTTGCCAGGAGGATTTTCTTATGGCGATTATTTACGAGCAGGAGCGATTGCTCGATTTTCTCCAATTATGAAATCTGTAATTGAGTTTGCTAATAATGGAGGTTATGTTTGGGGAATTTGTAATGGATTCCAAGTAGCGTGCGAAGCTGGATTATTGCCAGGAGTTTTGTTGAGAAATAGTAATCAAAAATTTATTTGTAAAAATGTTTATCTAAAGACATTGACCAATAACTCTGCGATCACTTCTAATATTGATTTGGAAAAACCTCTTTTGATTCCGATTGCACATGCTGAAGGTCGATACTTGGCTGATGAAGCTACGCTAAAATCATTGAAAGAGAATGACCAAATCCTTTTTGAATACTGCGATGAAAATGGAATTGTCTCTGACAACACTAATCCAAATGGATCGACAAACAGTATCGCAGGTATTTGTAATGCCAATAGAAATGTTTTCGGAATGATGCCTCACCCAGAGCGAGCTTCTGAAAAAGTACTCGGAAATGATGATGGACGAATTATGTTTGAGTCGTTAATCGGATTGATGGTTGACGCTTAAATTATTTACTGTTGTACGGCCTTGACTGTTCAACTGTTTTACGATTAAGTATGAAACAGTTGAACAGTCAAAACAATCTCCCATCGAAACAATCACTTCCATAATAATTCTATCTACCTACATTTTCCACCTTCCTTTTTTCTATCAATCCCATTTTTTTATTTTTTTTATTTTGAAAAAGATAGCAGCAAATTAATTTAATTTTATAATTTAGCATCTGCATAAATATAAATGTGCAAAAACTTATTAAACAGACAACAAACATACCCTTCCCATATCCCATTCTAACATATCTAGTATTTTCCCATTAGCCTTTTTTTACATTACTCTATCACTATTATCAATTGACTTAAGAGCAGTCAGTTCTCTAAACTTGGTATCTATTTTGAGCCTTTAGGCGCATTAAAACAAAACGAAAATCAACTACTATATTCTAGCTACCATTTTTATTGACTGACTAAATTATATAATAATTAAACTGTTTCAATTTCTAAATTTTCTTTACTAGACATGAGAGTTGCTTTACTTTTAATTTGCTTTTTTTCTTACTTCTCTGCTACCGCTCAATTGGAGCCTGTAAAATGGTCTTTCGATGTGGAAAAAGTAAGCGATACTGAGTACGACATTATTTTTACAGCTAACATTGACAAAGGCTGGTCGGTGTATTCGCCTTACTTAGAATCTGACGAAGGACCAATTCCAACTACTTTCGAGTTTTACAACAACGATCTTCAAGCGGTGGGTAAAGCACGCGAAGAAGGAAATCGAAAAGAAGTTTTTGATGAATTATTTGGAATGAACTTGATTAAGTTTAGTAGGAAAGCAAGGTTTACTCAACGAGTAAAAATAGATGACTCAAATACTGTGTCTGGTCATTTAACGTACATGACTTGCGATGACGAAAGTTGTCTTCCTCCAGAGGATGTCAATTTTGAAATTGCACTCAAGTAAATAACATATTTCCAAATATGTTAAATTTTTATCTAAGCAAAACGAAAAACAATAGTTGCCGTTTAAAAGGCAACTATTCAAAACATTGTTAGAAAAAAATGGTCACGTATCTTGAATTTCATCAATTGAATTCAATTAATACTTTAGAAAAAACCATTGTTAGTGATTGGCAGTAAGCTCTAGGCTTGCTGCCAATCACTTTTTTTGTACCTATACGGTCACAAAAAGACATTTTAGAAGGGTATATTTGCAATTTTCTCATCTAATCATTTTGTATTTTTGCAAATACATGAAAAATACTTGTTACTTTCATATAATAAAAAAGAACAATCTAATAATAAATAAGATATGCGATTACTGTTAACACTACTACTTAGCCTCGGTTTTACGGCTGCTACTTTCGCACAAATCCATAATCCTGTCAAATGGAACATGGAATCAAAACAAGTAAGTGCTGATGAATTTGACTTGATTTACAAAGCGACCATTGAAGATGGTTGGACCATTTATTCTCAGCATATAGCAGAAGATGGACCTGTTCCAACTACTTTTAATTATGATACAGGGAGCCATTTTGAAGCCGTTGGAGAAACTAAAGAATCTAACAATCGAGTTGAAAAGCATGATAATGTTTTTGACATGACAGTTAGAAAGTTTTTCAAAACTGCTGAATTTACACAACGAGTTAAAGTCAAAGATTTTTCAAAACCAATTACTGGTTATTTGAATTTCATGACTTGTGACGATCGCAAATGTTTAGCCCCGTCAGATATTGATTTTAATTTTGCTTTGAAAAATACTATGACTTCTTCAGGTAGTAATGAAGAGGAAAAACCTGAACCTAAAAAAGAAGAACCAGCTCCTGGAAAAGGAAATGGTGACTTGTCTTTTTCATCAGGTTCAAATGATGGAGCAGGTGGAAACAATAACGATCAAAATGCTAAAATTCCATCGACAATTTCAGAACCAATTGCTCAAAGTGAAACAATTGAAATTGAACCAATTGATGATGCTCAAGCTGATAACGGTTTAAAGAAAACAACAACATGGACTGCTTCTTTGGAAAAATTAAATGACTCAGAATATAATCTAATTCTCAAAGCAAAGATTCAAGATCATTGGTATTTATATTCTCAAATTCAAGACAACCAAGATTCAGATGATTATGACGGCCCATATCCGACAGCCTTCAATTATGATCCAGGAGACAATTATGAGTTAGTTGGAAAAACAACTGAGTCTGATAATATGAAAAGAATTCGTGATGCAGTTTTTGAGATGGATGTAAATAAATTTTCTCACGATGCTACATTTACGCAAAAAATAAAAATCACCGATCCTTCCAAACCAGTTACTGCATACTTCGAATATCAAACTTGTGATGATAAACAATGCATCATGAATACTGATGATATTTTTATTGATGCAACAAGTGGTAAAGCGTATGTTGGAGCAGAAGCTACTAAAATGATGAGTGCTTTTACGGCATCTCAAACTTCAGGTGAAGGTGGGCAATCTCATATGTCTGGCGATACGATCGATCAAACTAGAGCTGCTATTGTTGATACGTTTGCTGATCCTGCTGGAGATTGTGGCGGAGAAACAGAATCAGGAAGTGGATGGTTTTGGACTTTCCTTTTAGGATTTGGTGGTGGATTAATTGCGTTATTGACACCATGTGTATTCCCAATGATCCCATTGACAGTTAGTTTTTTCACTAAAGGAAGTAAAACTCGAGCGGAAGGAATTAAAAATGGATTAATTTATGGTGCTTCGATTATTGTTATTTATGTCGCGCTTGGTTTATTAATCACCTTTGCATTTGGTCCCGAAGCATTGAATCGACTTTCAACACATTGGTTACCCAATTTAATTTTCTTTGTCATTTTTATAATTTTTGCCATTTCATTTTTTGGTTATTTCGAGATCACTTTGCCAAGTTCTTGGACGACCAAAACAGATTCAATGGCAGACCAAGGAGGTTTGTTGGGAACATTTTTTATGGCAGCAACCTTATCATTAGTTTCATTTAGTTGTACTGGACCAATCATTGGTTCCGCATTGGTAGAATCGGCTTCCAATCCTATAGGACCATTTATAGTGATGCTTGGATTTTCTTCCGCATTGGCATTGCCATTTGGATTATTTGCAGCCTTCCCTGCTTGGTTGAATTCTTTACCACAATCAGGAGGTTGGATGACTAATGTAAAAGTGATTTTAGGATTCGTAGAAGTTGCTTTAGCTTTCAAATTCCTTTCTGTTGCAGACTATACTTTCCATTGGGGAATTTTAAAATATGAATTATTCTTAGGTATTTGGGTCATCGTTGGTATTTGTATGGCACTTTATATGTTGGGATATATTTTATTTCCACATGATGCTCCATTGAAAAAAGTAACTCCACTTAGAGGAACACTCGCTGCAGTATTTTTAGGTGTTTCGATTTTCTTAGCAATGGGATTCCGATACAATGATGTGACTAAATCATATGCTTCACCAAGTATCCTAAGTGGATTAGCTCCTCCTTCGATTTACAATTTCTTTTTACCAACGCCTGAAGTTGATGCTGAAATGAAGAAAAGATTTCCTTCATTTACGAAGTGTGCTAACAACTTAGACTGCTTTAAAGATTATTACGAAGGTTTGGCTTATGCTCAAGAAACTAATCAACCTTTGTTGGTAGATTTTACGGGTTACGGGTGTGTAAATTGTAGAAAAACAGAGGATAATGTTTGGGTACAAGATCCTGTTCGAAATAATATCGATAAGAATTTTGTCTTGGTTTCTCTTTATGTGGATTCACCAGACAAATTAGATAAGACCTTATTTTCAAAAGCTCAAAATAAAAAGCTTAGAAACGTGGGTAATAAATGGGCTGATTTCCAAATTGCTAACTTTAGAAATAATGCTCAACCACTTTATGTATTAATGACTCCTGATGAACAAGTATTGGCTCGTCCAGTTGGATACTTGGATGGATGGAATGATTGGGAGCAATACAATGATTACTTGAACTGTGGTTTGCAAACTTACGACGGAGTTAAAAATGGAACACTTGGAATGAAAAAATAAGATTCCATTATTTAAAAAAAAAGCGCATCGAAATTAAAATTCGATGCGCTTTTTTTACAAAAATCGAAACGTAAAACTTTCAATGTCTAACCATTAAATCTACTTCGGAATTTTCACAATATAACTCTTCCGACTTTTATTCGTCAAACTTGTAGAAACCAACCAAGGATTATACACTTTCAACATTCGGTAACTGATATTATATTTTTGTGCAAATGATCCCCAATTTGCCACAGGCTCTTTTACTTCCACTTCGTAAAAATTATCAATCGGCTGATACAAATCTGCTTCTTCAATATAAAAACCAAAGTCTTGCGGATTAGTCATAATTTCTTTCAACGCTACCAATCGAAAAACATAGCGAGAAGTTTCTTGATTCAAATTCAAATCAAAATAGCTTTCCCCTTTTTGCAATTTAATTTCTTTAGACAAACGAGTTCCGCCCATGTTGTAAGCTGCTGCTGCTAGCAACCAATTTCCAAATCGTTTTTTATTTCCTTTGATATATTTACAAAAAGCTACTGTTGCTTTTTCCAAATGATATCGTTCATCCACTTCTTTATTTATTTCTAAACTATACTGCTTTCCTGTCGGTTTCATAAATTGCCAAAAACCTTTTGCGCCAGCAGGCGAAACGGCATTGCTCAAATCACTTTCCGCTACAGATAAATAAATAAAATCCTCTGGTACACCATGCTCCTTCAATATTCTTTTCATCATTGGAAAATACTTATTTCCTTTTTTGATATTCAAAAGTGTATTGGAGTGCCAATAAGTATTTCTCGAAAGTTCCCGATCTAATCTTTCTTTCACATCGAAATTATCCATTGGAAATGCTTCGCCTGCGAAGGAAAAATCTTTATCTAAATTGACCGATTTGATGACTTGAGGAATATCTTTTTCCACCATCGAAGATGTAAAATTTTGCTTGGTAGAATTCTCTTCTTTTTGAGTGGATGAAGCAAAAACTGCAATAGTTAAAAATGCAGCAAGGATTAAGGTGTAGGTAGCCAATGACTTTTGCATAGTATCAGATTTAAAAAAATTATTGAATAAGGGGCTTTCCAACCGTGTCAAATCAGCTATGATTTAAGAAAAATCAAGGCTAACTCGATATGGTTTTCCAATTAAAAAATGTAGGTTTTGAAAAGATTAGCTTGAATTGGTTGAGTGTATGTTTGTTCTACTCTATAAAACGTTAACTCAATATACTAATGTTGCGATTGAATCTGAAAAATGTTGGAGAAAAAATAAAGAGGTTATTTTCACCATATAGAAAACAACCTCTTTATTTTTATTTGAATTTTGAACTTATTTCTTCCTTAAGACTCTAGGTCTCTTAAAAATAGGAACCGTTGAGCAAGGTTCGCCGTACATAATTGCTTGCGCAAATGGTCGCAATTTTTTAGTCAACATCACATAAGCTGCTGGCGGAACTGGCTTATTGCTACATCCTTTGATGATGATTCTTCCGCCTTCATGCTGTGATCCATCGAAATTCATCAATGCTTTTTCAAAAGCTACTTTGTAAAAAGTTTCTTCATCACCTTGAAAAATTTCATTTGCAAATGGCTCAGCATAACCCGCCACTAACATGTAAGCCCACACAGGAATAATTGCATCAGTCGAGCAAATCACGAGTAAATTCACACCTTTGTATTGCGACCAATCATGCTCTTTTAGCTCAGTCCGAAAGTCTTTTTCCTTGAGAATTAACTCTTTAAACAAGTAATTCTTTAAATCAAAAATCACCACTTTTTCCTTTGGGAAAAAATCTTCTAAATTGATCGTAATCAATCCACTATTGGCAACTCTATTTACTAATGGTTTATCATCCATAATTAAATTTTATTCTTCTTCATCTTTTGAAAGAGTTGAAATATTAATAGAAGGTGCTCCAACATCTAGCGAAAGCACCGCACTCATGATATCACTCACCACATTGGTAATTCCACTTGGATGAGCTGTAACTGCTTCACTTTGACCAAAAACAGAAACTTCTTCTTCAATTGGCGCAGCTTCTCCGATACTCGTATCTGGCATTTTGAAATCTTTCGGTTTTGGTAAATCTTCCAAACTCTTCAATCCAAAATAATCCATGAATTTTTCACTTGTACCATAGAGCAATGGTTTTCCTACCGTTTCAGCACGTCCTACTATAGTAACCAATTCTTTCTCTAAAAGTTTTTGCAAAGCGTAATCACAACTCACTCCACGGATTTTTTCCATCTCTGGTTTTGAGACTGGTTGCTTGTAAGCAATGATAGAAAGTGTTTCCAAAGCAGCTCTCGACAATTTCTTTTTCGTCGTTTGCTTAAGATACATTGCTACCGTATTGAAATAGGCTCCTTTCGTCAAAAACTGATAACCATTCGCAATTCCTACCACCTCAAAAGGAAACTGTTCATCTTGATATTTTTTCTCGATTTCGCCAATGGCTTCTTTGATTTCTACTTTTCGAAACTGCATTTCAAAAGTGTGCTCCAAGGCCTCTCCAATCTCAGCAACCGTAATTGGCTGCTTCGCCGTAAATATTAAACTTTCGATGTGTTGATTTAAAAACTCCACTATTTCTATTTTTTAATTTGATTCTTAGACAAATCATTTATCTAAGAGCATTTAAATTTCCGCAAAATTAATGAAAAAAAACTTAGGAAGAGCTTTATTTTCTAACGTAAAAAGCCCACAATCAAATTAAAGGATTGTGGGCTTTTTTCCCTAAAATCAAATAGAACGAATTCCTGATTAACTGGTTTCCAAATCAACTAATCACAGGTTTCACTTCATTTCCCAACACCTGCTCTCTACTTCCTTTTGAAAAGGAATACTTCGAACTAAGCGATGGAAACTATCTTTATTATATCGTGGATTTTGATAATAGTCTTGATCTTGTAGATAAAATTTTGCGTAACCATTCACTCCATCTAGCTCATAAGCAACATCAGTTAAGCAATTACAATATTCCATACTTTCATTTGGATGTAACGTTTGATATTTTTCAGTCGCTCTACCTTTGTAAATACCTATTTGATTTTCAGTTGGCCGATTGAATTGAATTTGATGAAACTCAGGTTTTGTAGATGAATATTTTACTAAAAATTCATCGCCATCTTCGAGTGGCATTCCATTTTCTAAAATAATATCAATGCCTAATTCGTATGCAGTTTTTTCTGAATACACTTTCCCATTAGCTATAAAATTATAAGTAGCTTTATCTGGATCAGAAAGAAAAACTTTTGCATTCGTCACCTTTCCACTTGCTGCCAAAAGTGCGGCAAGACTAGGCTGATTTTGACCATCTCCCATTCTACCTAAAATTACAACGGCAAGAAAAACAAGTACACCTAAAACAGCTAAAAATCCAACACCTTGCTGTAGATGTTTTTTGTCGATTGCTTTTCGCTTTCGATTGAGCGGGGTATCGACATCTTTATTAATATCAAAACCATAAACGAAACGATCAGCTTGTCGCTCGATTCCGATTTCGCAAAGTTCTTCTTCGATAAAAATAGAGTAGGATTTTGTTTCACGCACTTTGAAGTCGACGAGAACGACTTTGGAGTTACAATAAATCATAACATGGCCTGTACGATCTCCATGAAAAAGGCCTACGTGGTGCTTTTTGCCGGAGGGTGCAAGGTATGTCCAATTGAATTGACTCACGGTTAGTGGTATTTTTGGACATCTTAAAATGTTATCTTTAAAGGAGTAAAAATGTAAAGTTTCTTTTCAAAGAATAATTTTTTAAAATGTCTGTCAGTGAATGTTTAATTTTTGTTCTTTTTATAAGTTAAGCTTTTTCGCTTAAAAATCATAGGTTCAGACTGTCTTTGCTTTGCTAAAAAGCGGCAAATTAGAAACACCCTATCTTTATATTTATTTAAAAAAAATATTTAATCCATTGAAAATGAGACAAGAAACTCATTTTTCCTAATTTTAAGTTTGAAATCAAACAATTATTTCTCATTCAAACTTTAACATATAATCTAAATGGAAATATTCATAAAAGTAACGTTTTCGTGAGTTTACTTTTTTTAGAAAAAAATAAGATTTACAGCTAGAATGGTTTAATTTTATAAAAATCATATAGGTTGGTCTGCTTTAGTTGACCTGAAAAACAAATTCCTTTTAGGTCTCTACCCCATTAAAATATTCATCCATGACAATCGAAGATAGAAAAGCATTAAAAGAAAAAATAAACGAAGAGATTGTAAAAATCAAAGCGGCGATAGTTCCCCTTCTCGATGCTACAAAACCAATCAGTCCTGAAAACTCCCTAGGACGAGTGAGTCGAATGGATGCGATTAATAATAAAGGTGTGGCGGAAGCTGCACTTCGATCAGCCAAAACAAAATTATCAAAACTCCAATTGGCTTTAAAAAAAGTAGATAATCCAGATTTTGGAAATTGCTCGATGTGTAAAAATCCAATTCGCCCAGCTCGACTTATGTATATGCCTGAAAGCACAAAATGTGTGAGGTGCGCAGATCGACGATAATTAAAATTAAAGTTGCGGACAATTACAATCTCCTGCTTTGCAACTTGCAATAGTCAAAATTGTAATCGCTAAAAAAAAGAACCAAAGTAAATTTTTATTATTTTTCATAATTTTATTTTTTTGTAAAAATAGTTTTTTTCACATAAATGTTCCCCTTTAGGGGCTAGGGTTTGAATCAAAAGAAAAAATTTTTAGTTGCTCCCTTGAATTGGGGATTGGGTCATGCGACTCGATGTATTCCAATTATTCGTTTTTTGCAAAAACAAAATGCGTCTGTTTTTTTAGCTTCAGATGGTCGTGCATTTCATTTATTGCAAAAGGAATTTCCTGAACTTCCCATCTTTCAACTTCCTTCCTACAATATCACTTATCGCACTTCAAATATGATGTGGAACATGGCTTGGCAATTTCCCAAAATGATACGAGCAATTGTCAATGAGAAAAAAGAAATTTCGAAAATTGTAGAAATAGAAAACATAGACATCATCATTTCAGACAATCGCTTTGGTCTTTTTTCGGATAAAACTTACAATATATTTATGACGCATCAAATCAATTTACCGATTCCTATTCCATTTTTTCGGCAAATTGGAAATTGGTTAAATCGAAAAATGATTCAACGATTTGATGAATGCTGGATTCCTGATTTTGAGCTTGAACCAAATTTATCTGGCAAACTTTCGCATGGTCATTTTTTATTAAAAAATACACTCACAAAATATATCGGCTCACTTTCTCGAATAAAAAAGATAGAACGTAAAATCCAACGAAAAGCAATTATCATCCTTTCTGGCCCTGAACCTCAACGCACTTTTTTAGAAAAAAATATTTTAGCACAAGCTCTTGAATTACCTTACCAATTTCTTTTGGTCAAGGGACAGACTGAACAGAAAGAGCATTTTTACTTTAATAAAAATATAGAAGTCGTTTCATTTTTAACTTCTAAAAAATTAAATCAAGCGATTGCAGAAAGTGAAATTGTCATCAGTCGATCAGGTTATACCACTTTGATGGATTTAGTTTTTTTAGAAAAAAAAGCAATTCTAATTCCTACTCCTGGGCAGACGGAACAAGAATATTTAGCTGATCATTTTTTTGAGCAAAAAATATTTTACACCTCTTCGCAAAAAGGTTTTGATTTAAAAAATGCCTTGAAGAAAGTGGAATCATTTAGTGGGATTGATTCATCTATTTTTGAAAAAACTACTTTCGAAAAAAATGTAATTGAATTGTTAGGGAAATAAAAGAAGGGAACCACATTTTACAATGCAGCTCCCTTATTCATATTTGATTAGCCAATTTTACTTTAATGATTCACCGTCATTTTCTTACTCGCTTTAAATCCATCTCCTTCGACAGTATAAAAATATTGTCCATTTGGAAGATCGTTCACATCAAGTTCAATCGCCTCTTTTCCAGAACTTAAATTCGTCAAGTTCAATTGCTTCGCTACTTTTCCATTCATATCTGTAACGATCAAATTCAATTGCTTCACACCCTCTGGAATTTCTACTTCAATCCGAGTCATTCCAGTTGCAGGGTTAGGATAATTTTGACCTAACACTATATTTACATTTGGAGTAACTAATTCTTTTTGACCAAAATCTTCTCTTCTTTCCGCAGGTGGACTTGGTAAAGTTCCATCCCATAAAATGAATTGAACTGCTACCTTTCCATTTTTTCTTCCTTTACGCTTATGACCTTTTTCTCCTTTCCTCTTTTCACCCTTCTCGCCTTTCATTTTATCACCACGTTTTTGTTTTTCATGCTTACCCATTTTGTGATGTCTTCCTCGATGAGGTTCCAATCCGAATAAACCAACTTTACCTTTTCTCTTTCCTTCCTTCATTTTAGGAGCATCAGCAGGTCTGTATCTTTCAAAGATTGATTTTTGATCGGCTGTCCATTTTTTATAATTAGGCTTTAGCCCAACCATTGTAGTTTTTATCAATTCTTCGTTTCGTTCCATAAACCCCTTCATCTCAGCTTTGAGATTTTTGTTTTTTCTATCCCCCTGCATTGCTTTTCTCTTTTCCATTTTCTCTTTTTTGAAAGCATGTCGTTCTTCCTCTGACATATCTTTCATTTTTTCTTTCATTGCTTTACGTTCTTCTTTGGTTGGACGATTAGCTTCTCGCTCTGCTTTTTTTTCTGCTCTTTTTTGCCCTAACTCTGTTCGCTTAGCTTGAACAAATGCTAGATCTTCGGCACTTAACTGTGCATCAAATTCATCTTGAGATTTTTGTAAAACAGGCACTACATTTTTTTCGATGTAGCTATGCATTTCTTTTTTTAGTTCTGGATTAGGTTGGTGATGTTTCTTTTTTTCACGTTGACCAAATGCCAATGATGTAATCATCAATCCTAACACTAATAACAAAATATTCTTTTTCATCTTACTTTTTTTTTGAGTTCTTAAGTTAAACTAAGAACGGTTTTTTAACTTTTAAAAAATTGATTTAGGAAAAATCATTGCGCTTCTTTCTTCTTCTTTTTACTTCTTTTTCCTTTTTGAAATTTCCTTCGCGACATAGCCTTCTTGAAAACGCGCTCGAGCTTTTGACGTTGTTCAATAGTACACTCCGCTTGCAATTCCAAATAATGTTGAACTAATAATTTTTCTCGATTAGCTTCTTTGATTCCGATTTGATCGGCAATCATATTTGCTTTTAAAGTGTCAGGCGACTCTGCAGAAACCGCATCTAACATTTCATTTTTCAAATCACGAATGGCTTTCCATTCTTCTCTTGATTTTTGAAAATGGGCTTTTCGAAGCTCCTTAAATTTGACTGCTTGATCGTCCGAAAGGTTTAATTCTTTTTTCAAAAAATCATTCGGATTTGGTCTTTCTCCTCCACCTTCTCGAGGACGTAAAAAGAAAAGAACAGACAACAAAATTAAGTTGAGCAAAACAAGTGCTCCGATAATCCATTTTGTATATTTATTATTTGTTAAACTCATATTGCTTACCTTTTAATCGTTGAAACTTAAATATTCTAAATCCTCCGCTTCATTCACTATCAATGCATATTCCTCTGCGAACTCATCAATACTCGTTGTAGCAGTTTCAGTTGTTTCATCAAAATAACCTGACTGCATCAAAGCAAATCCATTGATAAAAAGAAGTCCAACCACCAATGCAAATTGCCAAATTGGAAAACGTGTGCGTGTTGTTATGACATCACCTTCTGCGTCTTGCCGAAGCTTCTCCTGGAGTCGTGTGTAAAGAAATGGATTGCCTTCGACTCTTTGAATTTGGTCGATACTTTCCATTGTCTTTTTGACTTCTTGGTCGATATTTATTTTCTTATTTTTCATTTTACGATTCTTCTTTTAGATGTTGTTGTTTGGGAAAACTTGCGGAACGAATAAAATTTTATCCTTTGTTTTTTTTATAATAATCTCCGAGTGTCTTTTGTAAATTCTTTTTTGCTCGGAACATCAATGATTCAACGGAGGACAAACTCGTTTCCATAATTGCTGTGATTTCTTGATAGCTTAACCCCTCGATTTTATGCAACGTAAATGCGATTCTTTGATTCTCTGGTAGTTTTTCGATGGCTGCAAAAAGTGTTTTCGAACGTTCCTTATTTTCCAATAAAACTCCTGGATGATCGTAATCGAATGCTTTTATTCGATCTGCATTTTCATGCATTCCGATGAGTGATTGAAAAAATGATTTTCGCTTTTCTCGTTTTTTCGCTCGAATGTGTTCTAGGCACTTTGTTGTTGTGATTCGATAAATCCAAGTAGACAATTTGGAGTCTCCTCGAAAGTTATTGATGCTTCGAAAAACTTCTAGGAATACATCCTGTACAATATCTTCTGCATCATGCCGATTGGGCACAAAACCTAAACAAGTGTTCAATACTTTCCCTTGAAAAGTATCGACCAAGTTTTTGAAGGCAGTTTCGTTGCCTTCTTTTAGTTGTGGTATAATTTGAGTTTCGTCCAAGTTATTTTTTATATATCCTTTGGATGATGTGTTTTTTCAAAACTTGCGTTGTACATTTTTCTAAAGCGTTTTTAACTTTTTTTTACCGACTTGGAAAATCGTTTTACGTGAAGAAAAAATAATCTCTTCCTTTTTGCATTTGCTTTTTTTGGAAAAAATTTAGAATCTCAATTTGTCCTTCGGGAGATGCGACGGAGACAATTATTTGTGGATTTTCTAAATCGTTTATTTTTTCAAAATGTTGAACAAGTTTATCATAAATCATTTTTCCATTTTTCTTCTCATTATTAGAGACCCAATGGAAATTAACTTTTTGTTCGACCAATTTTTTAGCGAGTTGCTTTCCTTTTCTACCTGCTCCCCAAATTACTAGTGGGCGATTTTTATCAAAATCTAATCCTAAAAAATAAGGAAGTTTTAAATCAAAATAATGTTGGTTCGCATAATTTGGATCAGTACGAGAAGTTCGATTAGAATAGTCGCGCCAATGGTGAATGACATTTTTCGCAGCAACTACTTTAAAATTATTTTTATAAAAACGAAAACACAAATCATAATCTTCTGGATATTGCTGAATTTCAAATGCGCCACATTTTTCCAAATCATCTCGATGGCACATCCACGCGGGAGAAGGAATGACACATTCTTTATAAATGTCTTCGTAGTTTTTATTTTCTAAAGAAAGTGTATTGAGCCATTCTTCATATTTTTTATAGCCATCGCCTAATTGAGTTTCTGAAAAATATTTTACCAAACCTGTGGCGACATGTCCGCGTCCATTTTTTTCTAAAAGTGATTTTAGCGAAGCTAGTTTACATTTTTCCATCAAATCATCAGCGTCCATTCTAGTGATAAATTCGCCTTGACATTTTGAGTAGGCTAATTTTAAAGCAGGGATGATTCCTTTTTCTTCATTTTTAAAAACATGAATTTGTTCAGGCATTTTTTTTGAAAAAGAATTTAAAATTTCAAAACTACCATCAGTTGAATGATCGTCAATTGCAATCAATTCCCAATCAGTTTCGGTTTGAGTTTGAATACTTTCGAGACAGGCTGATAAAAAAATTTCAGCATTTCGTACGGGTAAAAGGATGGAAATTAAATTACGTTTCACAAAAAAGTGTTTTAAAAAAATATAAATTCAAATTTAGCAGATAAGTCGAAATATAAGTCTGATTCTTCGCAAGTGTTAAAAGTAAATTTTATTTCAAAAAAGAAGTTTTCAACACCAAATTTTCTTTGGTTTAAATAGCAAAAAAAGTATCTTTGCACCGATTTTGAGAACCCACTATAATTCAACCAATTTATAATATAATATTATGGCAAATATAGGTGAAGTTAAACAAGTAATTGGACCTGTTGTAGACGTAAGTTTTTCAGCAGAAGGATCTACATTACCTGAAATTTTAAGCGCATTAGAAATCACTCGTCCAAACGGTGATATTATCGTACTTGAAGTACAAAAACACCTTGGTGAAAATTCTGTTAGAACCGTTTCTATGGAAGCGACTGATGGATTGACACGAGGAACTAAAGTTACTGATACAGGTGCTCCAATTGCAATGCCTATTGGCGATGCGATTAAAGGTCGATTATTTAATGTTGTAGGAGAACCAATTGATGGCCTTCCTCCAGTATCAAAAGTAGGTGGTCGTCCGATTCACGCGAAACCTCCTCGTTATGAAGATCTTTCGACTTCTAAAGAAGTATTGTACACAGGTATCAAAGTAATCGATTTGATTGAGCCTTATATGAAAGGTGGAAAAATTGGTTTGTTTGGTGGAGCCGGTGTAGGTAAAACAGTATTGATTCAGGAGTTGATTAACAATATTGCAAAAGGATACGATGGTATCTCTGTATTTGCAGGTGTAGGTGAGCGAACTCGTGAAGGAAATGATTTGATGAGAGAGATGTTAGAAGCAGGAATTATCAACTACGGTGAAAAATTCATGCATTCAATGGAAGAAGGTGGATGGGATTTGAGTTCTGTTGATTCTAAAGAATTAGAGAAATCAAAAGCAACATTCGTATTCGGTCAGATGAATGAGCCTCCTGGGGCACGTGCTCGAGTTGCATTGTCAGGATTGACAATTGCAGAGTACTACCGAGATGGTGATTTGAGTGATCCTCAAGGTGGAAAAGATATCTTGTTCTTTATTGATAATATCTTCCGATTTACTCAAGCGGGTTCTGAGGTATCAGCACTTCTTGGACGTATGCCTTCAGCGGTAGGTTACCAACCAACATTGGCAACTGAGATGGGGGTGATGCAAGAGCGTATTACTTCTACAAAGAGAGGTTCTATTACTTCAGTACAAGCAGTATATGTACCTGCGGATGATTTAACTGACCCGGCACCAGCGACAACATTTGCTCACTTGGATGCAACAACAGTATTGTCTCGTAAGATTGCTTCTTTGGGTATTTACCCAGCGGTAGATCCTTTGGATTCTACTTCAAGAATCTTGGATCCAGCAATTATTGGAGATGAGCATTATAATACTGCAGAGGCTGTTAAACAGATTTTGCAACGATATAATGAGTTACAAGATATTATCGCGATTCTTGGTATGGAAGAGTTATCTGACGAAGATAAATTGGCTGTAACAAGAGCTCGTCGTGTACAACGTTTCTTGTCTCAACCTTTCCACGTAGCAGAGGCATTTACTGGACTTCAAGGAGTATTGGTTTCTATCGATGAAACAATTCGAGGATTCAATATGATCTTGGATGGAGAAATGGATCAATATCCAGAGGCTGCATTTAACTTAAAAGGTTCGATTGATGAAGTAATCGAAGCTGGTAAGAAAATGTTGGCAGAAGCAACTGCTTAATTAGAAAAATTAATAATGAAGAGTGAATCAATTGATTTGCTCTTCATTTCTAAAAATAAATAAGAATGAATATTGTAGTTCTTACACCAGATAAAGAAGTATTTAATGGCGAAATCAAATCTGTGAAAGTACCAGGTGTTGGTGGTCAATTTCAAATACTTCGAGGTCACGCCCCCCTCGTTTCGGCACTTAATGAAGGTGAAGTGAGTATTGAAAAAGCTGATGGTCAAAAAGTGACTTTCGGAATCAATCAAGGATTTGTGGAAGTGTTGAGAAATGAAATTTCATTGTTAGTAACAGGGGTGGCTGAATAAAAATTAAGTCATCTTGTAAGCAAAAGGGATGAGCAGTAATGCTTATCCCTTTTCTTTTTGGAGTAGGTTAGGTTTTCATTTTTGAAATTCAACAAAGGTATGCTCCTCCCCTTCTAGTTCTTCTTTAATTATCTAAAAGGTTTCTTCTAAAACTTTTTAGCGTTTTTTTATCCTTAAGTAAAAGAACTAATTTAGTTGAATTGACACCAAACGCTTTTACACCCTGTTTTACTGACTTTAACTCTAACATACTTTTGACTTGAATCAATTAAATAAAAAATAACCTAACACATCCCATTCATCCATACCTTCTCCTTCCTATTCAAAAATCGACTCAACTTCGCCAAAACCTCCTTATGATATACCTCCAACCACTTCACCTCCCGCTTCGTCAAAATCGGATAATCAATCAAGTTTTATCAATCGGAAATAACGTAACAAATTGAAACTTTAAAAATTGACGATAGATAGTTTTAGCCCGAGTTAGGAAAAAGTCACTCTAATCTTTCCAATAATGTAACATCATTCTCATCTTTAACTTCCTGTTTTTCTATCCATTTTTTAGCCAATGGAAGGTTGCCTTCTCGCAATACAGTTAAAGCACAGAGTTTCAGAGCAGCATCTGTTATTTTTTTTGACATTTGACCTTTTTGGAGAGATGATACATTTTTTAATTTAGCATACTCACTCAGTATGGTCGAGTCGGGATAATTTGAATAATAATAATTTAAAATTAATTCGAGAGAATCACCTTGCTCGTAAGTTCCCCAAACGATCAAATCGACTTGACAGCTTTTTGCAATTTTTGGAACTTCATCGATAGTCAAATTTTTAATAGATGCTCCAACCTTAGCATTAATGGAAAGTTGATTTCTGTTTGCCAAATTATTAATCTCATTGCAAAGAAGTAGTTGCGGATTTTTTTCTACTCCGCCGAGATTGGAGAAAGGGATAACCAATATTTTAGTATTGATTTCATTGGCAAATATTGGACAATCCAAAGAAGAACTTTTAAAATTCCACCAAATCAAACTTAGCAAAACCAAAAGCAAAAAATAAACTAATGGCTTCCAAATCTTTCGATTAGAATTTTTCTCAGGAATTTGGATATCACCAACTTTAGCAAAAGTTAAAAGCTTATCATTGATTTGATTTTTTTTAATTTGAATCTGATTATGATCTAATTTGCCCTTGAGTTCTGCATCTCTTATTTCATTATATTCTGATTCCAAAATGGTAAGCGATTCAGCTTCAGGAAAATGCTCTTTAAGAAACTTAAAAACATCAGATGTTTTATTTTTAACTATAAAGGATCGGACTTTTTGATAAATATTTTCTTGATTCATATTTTTTTCTAACTATCTAATTAGACTTGAGACAAAAATGAAAGGAATACAACACAATCCGCTCGCCCAAATCCTCACGGCTCGTGTGTAGCTTTTCAAAAAGCTTAGGTTCCGACACTAAAAAAATTAAATATAATTCTCATCCTAACACTTCTCCTTCATCCAAGCTTTCTCCTTCTTATTCAAAAACGGACTCAATTTTCCAAAAACCTCTTTATGATAATTCTCCAACCACTTCACCTCCAGCTTCGTCAACATCGGGTAATCAACCAATTTTTTGTCAATCGGAAATAATGTAACTGAATCAAATTTCAAAAATTGACCATACTCAGTCTTCTCCGCTTCTACCGCTAAAATCAAATTCTCAATTCGAATTCCATATTCACCAGTTTTATAAAAGCCAGGTTCATTCGAAGTCAACATTCCAGCTTCAAGAACCGTCGCCGCTTTGGCAGTAATACCTGAACCGATCGACTGTGGCCCTTCATGTACATTTAGAAAAAAACCAACGCCATGACCAGTACCATGTCCATAATTCAAACCATCTTGCCACAAGTGTTGTCTCGCTAAAATTTCAACTTGATTACCACGAGTTCCTTTTGGAAACTTCAATTCTGCCAAACCAATATGACCTTTTAAAACAGAAGTAAAATTCCGTTTTTGTTCTTTAGTCGGTTTTCCAAGGGCAACTGTTCGAGTAATATCAGTCGTTCCATCTTCATATTGTCCACCAGAATCCAAAAGTAGAATTCCTTCATTTTTAATTGTCGCACAACTACCCTCTTCAGGTCGATAATGAACAATCGCACCATTGCCTTTATAGCCAACAATGGCATCAAAACTTTCGCCATGATACTCACCTTGCTCTGCTCGAAAACCACTTAGCTTTTTAGCGACCTCAACTTCAGTTACTGTTCCTGTTTCCAGAGTTTTTTCCAACCACATAAATAGACGAGTCAACGCAACACCATCTTTAATCATCGCATTTTTGATATGCTTAACTTCTGTTTTATTTTTTAATGCTTTTAAATGTGTTGAAATGGTCTTACCGTGAATCACTTGTTTTTTAGAAATAGCATTGTACAATTTCATATTTGTAGTCGAAGGATCAACTAGAATATTTTTAGACTTGTTCAGTTTTTTAAAAAAATTGAAAATATCATCGTACTTTTTTAAAATGATTCCATCTCGCTGAAACTCTTTTCGCAATCGCATTGGTACCTTTTTTTTATCAATAAAAAGGTAGGCGTATCTCAAACCAATAACTGCATAAGCAATACTCACAGGATTACATTCTACATCCGACGAGCGAATATTAAAAATCCAAGCAATGTCATCAAGCGTCGAAACAAAATGATAATCAGCATCTTGAGATTTCATTTCTGCTCGAATCGTTTCGAGTTTTTTCGCTCGACTTTTCCCAGCGTATTTTACTTTATGTTCAAATATTTCATTGGTTGGAAGAGCAGGGCGATTCTCCCAAGCTTCCGTCAATAAATCTTTGGAATAGTCGAGTTTGATATTTTTCTCCTTAAATAATTTTTCCAATTGTTGGATTTGTCCTACGGAAAAAAGCATTCCGTCACAACCCACTTTGCCACCACTTTCGACATTTTCCAAAATCCAAGCAATGTATTCAGAAGTATGAGCGACTTTGAGTTTATGCATTTTCATTTTCGTTCCCTTCAATTCTTTTGCTGCCTGAATAAAATACCGAGAGTCAGTCCATAGCCCTGCATGATCGTTCGTCACGACCACATTCCCAGCCGAGCCAGTAAATCCAGAAATCCATTTTCGAGCTTTCCAATGATCAGCAGCATACTCACTTTGATGTGGATCGCTTCCAGGAATAATGTAAGCATCGAATTTATATTTATTCATTTGTTGACGGAGGGCAGAAATATTATTGTTTACAGACATCTTTATTTTTTATAATTTAAAAAGGATTATTGTCACAATAATTTGAGTTTCGATAAAGTGACCATTGCAAATTTGGCAAAACTATTTGAGAAAACGGCAAAGATGATTGGTGAAATAAAGTAAAGGAAATAGTTAATACCTAATTACAAATATAATTTTTTACAATAAAACAAAAACCAATATTTAAGTTTGGCAAGATTTTTGGTAAAAGTCGTGCCAAAATGGAACATATTAAATAGAATTCCGTTATATTTAATTCAGGTTTAAACGATTACATAAAAAAAGAGAATCTTTCTCTGTCACTTTTGTAAGCTGAAACTAACCAATTTTGATAATACAAACCCCGTAATTAATAACTCTATCACTAAAAATTTTATTATCGAACACTATATTTACTCATTAGAGAAAACATTGTAATCCCTATGTTAAGACAAAATTTAAGTCAACGTTTACTCCAAAAGTTATCTCCTCAACAAATTCAATTGATGAAATTGTTGCAGATTCCGACGGCTACTTTGGAGCAAAGAATTAAAGAAGAATTAGAAGCGAATCCAGTTCTTGAAGAAGGCGAGGACAGAGATGAGCAACTAGAAATGGCCAAGAAGAACGATGAAGAGGAAAAAGATGTAAAAGAAGGCGATGAAGAAATTGAAAGAGATGACGAGTTTGAATTGGATGATTATTTGACAGAATATTTTGAAGACGATCCTTCAAGTTATAAACTGAAAGCAAATAATTTTTCTGCAGACGAAGAAGACAAAACGATTCCTATTCCTGTAGAAGATACTTTTCATGAATATTTAGAGCAACAATTAGGTATGCTCGAATGGAAAGATGATCGAGAATTTTTGATTGCAAAACAAATTATTGGAAGTATTGATGATGATGGATATTTACGAAGAGAGCCGGAAGCGATTATTGATGATTTGATTTTTTCTCAAAATATAAATACAAATGAAGATGAGATCGTTTGTATTTTGAAAAAAATTCAAAAGTTTGATCCTCCAGGGATTGGATCAAGAGACTTACAAGAATGTTTATTGTTGCAATTACAACATCGGGATAAGACAGAGACGAATTTGACTTATGAAGAAAAAGCTCCTTTGCGATTAGCGACTCGAATTATTGAAGATTACTTTAATGAGTTTTCAAAAAAACATTATCAGAAATTACAGAGATATTTAACGATTTCAGAAAAGCAATTGAAGTATGCTGTTGATGAAATTTTAAGATTAAATCCAAAACCTGCAAGCGGATACAGAACGAATAGTTCAAGAGGTGTACATTATATTGTACCTGATTTTATTATCGTTAATCGAGAAGGAGAGTTGGATTTGACTTTGAATTCAAGAAATGCTCCAGATCTCCGAATCAATGAGCATTATAAAGAAATGCTTACTTCTTATAAAGATAATCGAGCAGGAAAGAAACGAGCGGACAAGAAGCAGAAAGAGGCAGTTATGTTTATTAAGCAAAAAATTGATTCTGCAAAATGGTTTATTGATGCAATTCGTCAACGTCAACAAACAATGTACAAGACAATGTATTCGATCATGCAATATCAATATGATTTCTTTTTGACAGGAGATCAAAAGAAATTGCGACCAATGATTTTGAAGGATATTGCAGATATTACTGGTTTGGATATTTCGACAGTTTCGAGGGTTGCCAATAGTAAGTTTGTACAAACTGAATTTGGGACGAAAAGATTGAAAGATTTCTTTTCGGAGTCACTTCAAACGAGCACAGGAGAAGAAGTTTCAACTTTGGAGGTGAAAAAGATTTTGACCGATATCATCGAAGAAGAGCATAAGCGCAAACCTTATTCTGATGAGAAATTGAAAAATTTGCTCCAAGAGAAAGGATACAATATTGCACGAAGAACTGTAGCTAAATATCGAGAGCAATTAAATATTCCAGTTGCAAGATTAAGAAAGCAATTATAAAAATTTACTTTTTAAAAAATAAAAAACGGGTGATCTTCGAGAGAAGGTTGCCCGTTTTTTATTACACGTGGTGGTCTGCTTTAGCTGACCTGAAAAAAGGAGTCAACGATTTTTTCTTCAAATTCCAAAACTCTCCAGGCTAATTTTTTTTAGGCCAGCTAAAGCAGACCACCACCTATTTTCCTAAATTTTTAGGGGGACAAATGTTAAAAACAAATTTATCTACGAAAAAAATCGTAGATAAATTTGTTTTTACGAATAACTTCGTAGATATTTGCTTCTACGAAGTTATTCGTAAATTTATTGAGCAAGTAATCATGCGCTCTTGAGCAGGCGCATTTTTTACAACTGTCAGAGAAACTTCCGAGGTGACGACTTCGGAAGTCATTTTTGAATTTTAGAAAAGAATTGAAAGTTTGATTGATGATTCGTTTTTACAAACAACTTTTTATCAACTTCAAAGTCTTTCTAAAAAACACAAGACTAAATTAAACATTTTATTATGTCAAAAATAAATATCAAACCTACCGAGGCGGAATTAGAAATTTTACAAATCCTTTGGCAGCATGGCGAGTCGACTGTTCGAAACGTCAATGAGTTGTTGAATGAAAAACGCAATGCAAACTTGAAAGAAATCGGTTACACAACGACCTTAAAATTAATGCAACTCATGCATGAAAAAGGTTTGGCGAATCGTAATGAGGAAAGTCGAACGCATATTTATTCGGCAAAAGTGAAGGAAGGAGAAATGCAAAAAGCACTCTTAGAAAAATTTGTAGATAAAACATTTCGAGGTTCTGCGATGAAAATGGTGATGCAAGCTTTGGGTAACCACGAAACTTCAAAAGAAGAATTAGATGAAATCAAAGCGTTGATTTCTAAAATTGAAAATAAAAAATAGGAGTCAGATATCAGGCTGGTGGCTAAGCTTCCAGCCTCACCCCTGCCCCCTCAAAAAAATCAAGCATGATACAAAATATTTTTTCCGAAGAATTAATTCAAGCGATAGGATGGACAATGATCCATTCACTTTGGCAAGGATTTGCCATTGCAATTTTCATGGGAATAGTGATGATTGGTTTGCAAAAAAAATCATCGAAAGTGCGACATGAGTTCGCATTCTTTTCATTGTTTTTGATTTTTATCATATCACTTTCAACATTTATCTATTTGTATGATTCAGCGGTGGAAGGTGCTGCTTTAGGAACAACGATAACAGTAATTGTGGAAGGTGGTTTTGTTTTGGAAAATGTGACCATCGTTCAGTCTTTTTTCCAAAAGTCAATAGATTACTTTAATGAACATTTGCCTCTAATCGTAACACTTTGGTTGATAGGAATGGTTTTCTTTTTATTGCGATTGCTCGGAGGTTTGGCTTTTATCCAAAAATTAAAAACTCAGCAACAGCAACTACTTCCTGCAAAATGGCAAACTGTTTTTGAAAACATACATTCTAAATTTCCAATGAAAAAAACGGTTCGAATTGTCGAGTCGGCATTAGCAAAAACGCCAATGGTTATTGGATATTTTAAACCAATTATTTTATTTCCACTTGGTGCGATTAATCAATTATCGCAACAAGAAGTCGAAGCGGTTTTGGCTCACGAACTCGCTCACATTTATCGAAATGATTATTTGCTCAACATAATACAATCATTTATTGAAATCATTTTTTACTATCATCCCGCAGTTTGGTGGATCTCCGCCAACATTCGAACAGAACGTGAAAACTGCTGCGATGATATAGCCGTGAAAATTTGCGGTAGCTCAATTACTTATGTCAAAGCTTTGGTGACGTTGGAAGAAATTCAACCTACTCCAAACTTGGCGATGTCTTTTTCCTCTGGTAGTAAAAATCAATTGCTCAATCGTGTTAAACGTATTTTAAATCAACCACAAAACAAATTTAACATTATGGAGAAGTTCACAGCAACTTGTTTTTTATTGGTAGCATTATTTTTATTCTCATTTAGTCCGACTAAATCTGATGATCATCAAGCAAACGAAAACTCAACAAATATTGAAGCTGCCCCACTTGATTTAGGAATTACATCTGATACAGATACTGTTCCTGCCCCACCACCGCCTCCGCCACCACCGAAATATCGTAAAAAAGGAAATGGCAATTTTGTCTATGTAAAAGATGGAGAGTCAGTTGAAGTCAAATTTAATAATGATGAGATCGAAAAATTGAAAATCAACGGAGAGGAAATCGAAGAAGAAGATTTCTCCGATTATCAGGATTATATTGATGAATTAGTGGATGAAGTTCCTCTTCCGCCAAGACCACGCGCGCCACACGCTACTCATTCAAGTTCAAGAGTAACCACAATCACTAGTGATGGAACTCATATTATTTCTGAGTCAGAGGATGAAAATGGAAACACCGTTTATTTGATAAAATCAGATGATGATGAATCTCCTGTTGTTATCAAAGGAAGAAGCATAACCATAGATGGAGAAACTTTAAGTCTAGATTCTGGGCCAGTAATTATTCGAGATGGAAAAACTATTTCGATTAGCAATGGAGCAAGTATTTCTGATTTTGATATTGCTATAAGTCCAGATATTATTCACTATGGATCGGGAGTAAATAATTTTGTATTTCCAGATCTTCCAGAGTTAGCTGTAATTCCAGAAATGGATGTCCTTTTTGAGTTGGCAGAGTTGCCAGAATTACCTGAGATGCCAGAATTAGAATTTGAGTTGGGTGATTTTGAGGATTTTAATTTTCATTTTAATTTCGACACGATTCCATCTGGTTCTATTATGATTGATGGAGAAAGAAAAGAATGGAGCGAATTATCTGAGCAAGAAAAGAAAGAATTAAAGGAAGAGATGGCCACCCTAAAACAGGAAATGCGAGAACAAAGAGAAGCAATGCGAGAGGAGATGAAAGAAATGCAAAAACTCAGAAAAGAAGAGTATCAAGTACAAATGAAAGAGGTTCGTGAAAGAATGGCGGAAGCAAAAGAACAAATGAGAGTAGTTCAAAAAGAACAAAGAGAGAGAGTACGTGAAATGCAATTACAGCAAAAAGAACAACGTGAATTATTGCGTGATCAACAACGAGAAATCCAAAGAGTAAGAACTGCAGAAAGATCTGAATGGGTTCATGCTTTCGAAGCTCAATTAAAAAAAGATGGGCATGTCGATAGCGAAGGTGGCTTTAAGTTTTCAATGAAAGAAAATCGTTTGAAAATTAATGGAGACAAAAAATCGAAAGCAGATCTGGAAAAATATAAAAGTCTTTATGAAAGAGAAACTGGAAAGAGTTTAGGAGATGATTTCAAAATCGAAATTTCTACTGATGGAAAAAACAATCGAAGAGTTTCAGTATCTGTTTCAGACGACTCCAACTAATTTGTAACAAATCCTTTTTTCAATTCGTCTTTTCAAAAAAGGATAGATATTCGATGGATACAAAATGCTAAAAATTAGCATTTTGTATCCATCAAAAACCTTCTAGAATTTTTTCTTCGTATATTTCTTATCAAATAAAATGTGGCTTTTTTGTAACGCTACATTATTTTTGTAGTACCCTAAGCAAATTTAAAGTGTTAAAATTGGTACTTCAGAACCGAAACAAGCAACAATTCATTTGTCAGTATGTCTTTTTGTAAAAGATAAAAGTATTGAGAACTTTTAACTATTGATACTTTTGTTTTCATACATACCAAAGCTGACACCATTTTATCACATATTAAAATCACTAAATTATGAAGACATTCCAACATTTCATGTTCTTAACTCTCGCCCTAGTTTTATTTATGGGAAACAATCTAAATGCCCAAAGTGAAACTCCTAACACATTTTTAATTATCCAAAAAAATAATGGAGAAGAAAAAGTAGTTAAAAGTTTTGATGACCTCGATAACATCTTGATCGAATTCGATGTGCAACATGATGAAAAGAAAGTAATCGAAGATTTCATGCATGCTCGATCAAAGCACTCAAAACCATTTTTAGGAGTTTACTCTAGTAAGAATCCTGATGGAAACGGAATCGTTTTGGACGGAACAGTTCAAAATAGTGCTGCGAAAAAAGCAGGTTTGCAAAGAGGTGATATCATCACTTCAATTAATGGGAATACCATAAATTCTGTTTCAGATTTACGAAACGAATTAAAAAATCACAAAGTAGGCGATGCAATAAATATTGCATACAATCGAAATGATTCTCCTGCTCAAATGGAAGTTGTTTTAGGTCGCAAGGCTAGAAATAATCGTCACGTTTATTCATACAATACTCAAAAAACAAGAGTAGAGCGTGATCCTTGTAAAGTTTTCATCGGAGTTTATAGCGGAACTTCATACAGTAATAAAGGTGTAAAAGTTACCGGTGTAATTGATAAAACTCCAGCAAGTGAAATAAACTTGGAAAGAGGAGATTATATCACAGCTTTAGATGGAATTCCTGTTCACTCACACAAAGAATTATTGGCAGAGCGAAATAAACATAATCCAGGTGATCGATTTTTAGTTACTTATACTCGTGATGGACAAGAGTTTGATGAAGTAGCTTATTTCAAAGAATGTCCCAAACCAACAAGCCAAGAAACTATCGTAGAAGAGATTATTGAAGAAACTCCACCAGTTGTGGAAACTCCTCAAATTACTCAACCTACAGATAATTCTTTAAATGTGGAAGGTTTGGAAGCATATCCAAATCCAACTTATGGAGATTTGAAATTGAATTTCCAAGCAGAAGCTTTACCTACAAATGTTAGAATTATAGATATTCAAGGTCGAGTTCTTTTCCAAGAAACATTAAATAATTTTGATGGAAATTATAATAGAGATTTAAATATTAGTGATGGAACTCCAGGTGTAATTGCCATTACAATTACTCAAGGAGGAAAAGTATTCACCAAAAATATAGTTCTCTTAGCAAGAGCTTAGAATAATTTTTTTTGATTAGAAAAAGATGTCCGTGTTCTCGAATTTTCGAGAGCACGGATTTTTTTATTCCTAAATTTTACTTTTTTCAAAAACTCCGTTAAGCAATAAAAAACATGAAAGTAAAATTCGAACTTATAAAATGTATCTCTATTGTTATAATTTTTGCTTCGCTTAGTTGCACCTCTGATTCAACTCCGCAAAAAGAAAAACAAATCGAAAAACACGAAGCAGTTTTCACAAAAGAAAAGATCAAGGAAGAAATTTATCCAAAAGATCGAGCTAAGATTATAAAAAGACTTCAACAAAAAATAGCTGATAAAAAACCTCTAGTTATTCACGCCTTCGTTCCACTTTGCGACAATGAAAATCAAGGCATCGTTCCGGTTAGTCAATCACTCGGCGATGGATTGAATTTACGCACTAATTTATATTGGGGCGCACTCTACGGAGTGAAGACTCATTTTAAAAGACAGAAGGATTGGGAATTTCTTTTTTCCAAAAAAGACTTGAATAAAAACATTCTAGAGCGAGTCGTTTTTTTCAAAAAATTTAAAAATGGAGCGCAAGTATATTTCGTGGCGGATGCATATCGAGGAGATCGAATGAAAGCATGCTTAACAGATTATTTTTCTGCATTGTCAAATGAAAACAATAGCAATTTTAATTTCTTAGATAAAAAAATAGGAATCGAAGGGAGTGCCGATTTGATTGTTTTTAATGGACATAACGGCTTGATGGATACCAGTATTGAATTTCCTAACAATGTACACACATCTGCAAAAGATGCAATTGCGGTTGCTTGCATTTCATTTGAGTACTTTGAAGAATACTATCAACAAGTGAATGCTTATCCTTTGCTGAATACTAAAAACTTGCTGGCCCCAGAAGCTTATGTTTTGGAAAAGGTCTTTGATGCATGGGCAAATTTAAAAGATGAAGAAGCGATTCATCATGCCGCAGGAAGTGCATATAATCAATATCAAAAATGTGGCTTGAGAGGAGCGAAAAGACTTTTTCAATCTGGCTGGTAAAATAAAAAATACCCATGACACGGTTTCAATCGGGGCACGGGTATCCTAATCCACTCTAATCAATTCTTAATTATATCTTCTTATTTGTGCTTTTGATTTGATTTGTTGAATCATATTTTTTTGTGGAAAATTTTGAAGTGCACTTCCTTCAAATTTTACTCTGAGGTCATTCACATTTACCAGCTCATCTAATTCATAAACATTTTTATATCCGTAGCCATATAAATTTAAATAAGTCGGAATATTCAATGCAAGCATGACTGGGTTTCCATTGGAATTTATCATTGCTGTTTTTTCAGGTGCAGCGACTTTTGACATAAAATCAATTTGATCACCTTCAAAATTATTATTGCAATAAATCAAAATTCGAGTATCAGAGTCTGGAATTAATTTCTCCAAATTGGATTGTGAAAACTCTGTAAATGCCAAATGAATTGCTCCTGCCAAATGCTTTCGATCAAATCTTACTTTGGATCGAGTATCTAATATAATCGTATTTTCCTTTTTACTTAAATCAATAAATGAATCCAAACTAATCAATCGCTCTGCTCGATGTTTTTCTATTTCTGTAGCAAGATTTTGGAAGTCATTGAGACTTACCAATGATGTTGGATAATCTTTATTTGCGGTAGTAATTTCATTTTCACTAGGCAAAAAAATTGAATAAGTACCACATAAAAAAATAAATAAGGAGGATGAAAAAAATGATAACTGTTTCATATTATTATATTTTTAGTTGTATCCGTGCACTCCGAATGCTCAGGGAGTCAAGGATAGTTGATGAAAAACTTGATTAATTTTTAACCTTATAACCCTTCTTCTTCCCCTGATTCTGTACCGCATTTTCAATTGATTTTTTCAAATTATTTCCTTCTGCACTTTCCTTCGAATTATTCTCAATGTGAATCAATCGCTTCGAATTTAACTCTTGAATTTCATTCTGAATACTCGCTCGTTGTCCTCGAACAATTTTAATTTTAACTTCCAACTCTTCCACAGATAAAGTTTGCAAAGAGTCACTCAATGTTTCAACTTGAACATTTTTAATCACCTCTTTATCCTTCTCATAAGCATCTACTAAATCCCAACTATCCGCTTTATATTTTTTGGAACTTTTAAAAGAAGCTCTAGAAGCGGCATTGGCAGAACTATAACCGTAGGCATTTGCATCTTGCTTTGTTTGATTTTCTTTTTTGCGTTGTCCTTCTGTTCCGTAGGGAATATAAGTTTCGTTTAGTTTTTGATTCAGCTCATTGATTCTTTTATCATAAGGAGTTTCGATGTAAACAGTCGTTTGATTATTATCGATATTCATGTACTCTCCATCTGCCAATTGAGCACCTTGTTTCCACATCGTCTGAATACCTTCCTGATAAGAACCACAGAAAATTGTATTGACAGTAATGTCTTGTCTTTTAGCTAATTGACAAGCTTGAGCATAGTTGATTGATCCTTGGGTAAATGGTTCATTTCCTGCGATGTAGATCATTTTAAAATTGCTATCATCTTTTCCCCATTCCAATTCATTGATGGAAGTCGTAATCACCTCTCCACAGTATTCTTCACCACCAGCAGTACTTAATGCAAACAATTTTTTTGAAATCAAATCCATGTCAGTTGTAAATCCGCTCAGTTGACGAATTTGATTAGAACGTTTTCCATACGTTGGACTTCCATATTGATAAAGTGCAATTTCTAATTTCGTTTCCTCATTTTCTTTTTCGGTATTTGCGAGTGTGTTTAGGATTTGCCAAAGTTGAGATTTTGCTTGCTCAATCAAACCACTCATCGATCCACTCGTATCTAAAAGTAAAGCAACTTGGATAGTGTGTTTTTTGTGAGCTGGAGTTTTCGCCGCTGCCGAAAAATGAGCAGCATCTATAAAATTAGGGACCTGTGTTTCCCATTTTTCAGTAATTAAATAATTACAACTAAAGGCTAAGAGTCCTGCAGCAAGAATTGCAAAGATGTTTCGATTTTTCATATTTTCTTATTTGTAGATTATTAAATCATTTTTGAATACCTCAAATCTCCATCAAAAAAACAGTAAATAAAATCTACAATTGGTAGGCTAAACACTTCACTTGGCGAGTATGTCGTTTGACTTGGTAAACGTGTCATTTTTGCGTTTTTTTCAAAAAACCATAAAAAAAAAGAGTTGTATATTTACTCAAGTTGAGGGTAGTCGAATTAAAACTTAAAGCTTTTGGTTTGATTTAAAAATATCCACAACTTGAGATAATTATGAATATGAAATTAAGGATTCACATTTTATTGGTGTTTTTGATTGCGTTTTCTACGAGTGTTTTTGGACAAGATAAAAAGTATTCAAAATCGAAACGTACGCAATCGAATACAGAACTTTTGAAACAGGCAAGAGCTATCCAAAAGGAAAAACCTACGGAGGCTATTGATTTGGTAGAACAAGTTTTAAGGAATTTTAATAAAAAGAAAAAGCGGCAAAAGCGAGCTGAGTTTGAAACGGAAGCGAATGCTTATACTTTGTTAGGCGAAATTTATGCAAGTATAAATCAAAATCAATTAGCATTACAAAGGTATCAGCAAGCAGTTGGGATTTGGAAACAATCAAGGGGCAACGTTGTACCCGAAAGTGAATTATATTATCGAATAGGACAATTGTATTTAAAAGAAAAAGATGCTAATGAGGCTGAAACTAATTTTTCACGCTGTGCAAAAATGACTAAGGATAAAACGCTAAAACAACTTTGTGATGAAGGTCTCGCTGATGTAGAATTGCTTCGTGGAAATGTAGCTCAAAGTTTTAAGAAACTAGATTCTATTGAATCAAAATATGAGTTAGATAGTTTGGCTCAATCTCGAGTTTTAGCAAAACGTTCGCAAGGCTACGCTCAAAACAATGACTATTCAAATGCATATGAAAACTTAGAGCAGTCAGTTAATTCTTTACC
>CAJQQY010000064.1 GCA_905480595.1 uncultured Saprospiraceae bacterium
CAACTTGATATCGAAATGAATCCACAAGCTTTTCCTTTTGATTTTTTGATTGGAGCAATGATTGAACCAGGCGATTTTGTAATTAATGAAATTTTGGCTGATCCATTATCAGGAGGAGGCGACTATGTTGAACTTTACAATAATTCAGATAAGTTTTTAGACATCGCTGATCTAATTATATCTAATACAACTCGTACTTCTGGAAAAGATAAAAATGTAGAAATTTCCCTTATTTTAAAACCTGGAGAATATGTGGTTTTGACTCCAGAACCATTTTTCACTTTGTTAAATTACACCGTTGAAAATCCCGATTTCTTAATCGAAAATGCTTTACCATCTTATAATATTTCAGGTGGGAATGTGAGTATTTTTACTTCCTATGGATTAGATACCGTGATGATTGATTCGTTTGATTATGATAATGATTTTCATTTTCCTTTCATAGATGACACAAAGGGAATTTCACTTGAACGAATTGATTTTGATGCTCCAACTCAGAATAGTTCTAATTGGCATTCTGCCTCAACCATCAGCGGAGGTGGAACTCCAACTTTTAAAAATTCTCAAATTCGACCGACCAATCCTGCTGACGATTTTTTTAGCATTGCTGAAAAAACATTTTCGCCAGATGAAGATGGATTTAGAGACTTTTTATTGATTGACTATTCTTTTGAGACTCAAGGTTATCTTGCCACAGTAAAAATTTATGATACAAAAGGTCGGTTGGTAAAAACACTTTTTGAAAATGAACTACTCGGACAAGAAGGTTCCCTTAAGTGGAATGGAATTACTGACGAAGGACGAAAAGCGAGAATTGGTATTTACATTATTTTGGCTGAGATTTTTTCTCCAACAAAGGAGGCAATGCAATTTAAGTCAACTTGTGTTGTTGCAGGGCAGCTAGATTAAATTGACCGTTTGAAAAAATTATACTTTTATAAGAAAACGGTTAATTAAACATATATTGGATTTTACTTAATTATCATATCTTTGTAAATAGACTATGGTAAAGAAAATTATTAATAACATTTACATTCAATACTTTCTGATGACTTCCCTCATTCTAGGGGCGTTGGTTTGTATATTTCCTCCTCAAAATTTCTTTTTTAAGTCATTGGCCGAATACGCTATTCAAATAATGTTTGGATATTTATTTTTGGGTATGTTTTTTTTAATTTTAAAACAACCTAGATTAATGTTTACCAGTTTAGTTGCTTGCTCTATCATTGCAATCCATCTTAAAACAAACACGAATCCAGATTTAAAAAAGCCACAGCCTACTGAAAATCAAACGATTATAAAAGTTGCACTTATTAATATTTCAAATATTAATGAAGATCCAGATGGTGCAATTAATTCTATGTTAACTTCGGATGCATGCATTTTAAGCATTCCCAATATTGACCCAATCGTTTATGAATTTCTTCGAGATACCTTGGCTGAGAAATTTCCATATTACTCTCAACGTATTGGCTTTGATCCAGGAATTGCTGTTTTCTCTAAGTTTGAAATCAGTAATCAAGATACTTTTTTCGTAGATGATTTACCCAACATTGTGGGTAGCATAAAACCTGATAGTCAAAATCAAGAATTGTTTTTTATCAGCTCGACTACTTTACCTCCTTTTTATGCTAAGGATTACGATCGATTAAAAACACAGCTGAATCGAATTGCTGAAAAAGCGAGTGCAATCAATGCTCCAATCTTGACTTTAGCTGATTATAATTTAGTACAATGGTCAGATGAAATACATGATTTCAGAAATAAAGCTGGACTAAAAGATAGCCGCCGAGGCTTCTCCCCTTCTGGTGCAGGAGACAACGTTTTTGGCTCTTTTTTCGAATCGCCACGAGATCATATCTTCTTTTCAAATCATTTTAAATGTATTGGTTTTGAAAATTTAGAATCTTCCTCCTCTCAACATTTGGGAATAAAAGGTTCATTCCAATTTAAACCAATTCCCGTCACTCCTACCGCTGCTGCTGTCCAATGATTAAACAAAGACTTCAAAGTTTTAAATATGCATTGAAAGGAATTCGGTTACTTTTTCAATCAGAAACAAATGCAAAGATTCATTTAGCCTTTACATTTCTAGTGATTGCTGGAGGAATATTTTTTTCAGTTAGTGCCACCGAATGGTGTTTATTGGTTTTTGCTATTATAATGGTGATGTGTGCAGAAGGAATGAATACAGCGATTGAGTATTTGACTGATTTAGTCTCACCCAATTTTCATGAATTAGCTGGCAAAGCGAAAGATGTCGCTGCTGGTGCAGTTTTAATTACAGCAATTGGAGCTACAATTGTCGGTTGTATTATCTTTCTTCCCAAAATATGGGCTTATTTTTGGATATAAGAAAATAAATTCTCCTTCCTCACAGTTTATTTTATCTCCCCATATATTTTCACAATCTTACAAAACCTACACTATTAAAAACCTTTCTTATGCGTTATATGACCTTTATATTCTGCTTTTTTGCGGTAATTTCCACTCACGCTCAAGAACAACTTGGATTACGAACAGATAATTATTCTGGTATTCATGGAAGTTTATTAAATCCTTCACATAATATAACTAGTCTTTTTCGATGGGACGTAAATTTAATTTCTGCTGGAATTTCGGCTCAAACTAATTATGGTTTTTTAGAAAATACCAATGTTTTCCATGCCATCCAGAATAGGAACAATTTAATTCTTTCACAAGATTTAGAAAATCCTAATTCACCTAGCCCAAATGATTTGGTTGCCGATTTTACTGACAATAATAAATTAAAATACTTGTCTGTTTTTACTAATGCAATGGGGCCTTCTTTAATGGTCAAATTAAAGAACGGTCATTCTTTCGGTTTTTTCACCAATGTTAGATCAGCTGTTTCGACTCATGATATTCCTGCTGTTTTAAATTATTCTTCTTTTTTTGCAACTCCATTCTATGAATTTGTTGACGTTGATGCTTTTAAGATTTCGGCTATGGCTTGGTCAGAATTTGGATTAAACTACGCAGCAAAAATTGAAGCCTATGATGGGTACTTTGGACTTGGAGCCAATCTAAAATTTATCAATGCTTACGAAGCTGGGTATGTTAATGTCAAAAGAAGTGTACTTACAGCTCAGGTTCCAGGAGACACTATGCTCTTTCAAGAACCACATTTGAATTACGGAGTAACTAATGCCAACTTGGAAGGAGAAGATCTTAGTTTT
>CAJQQY010000065.1 GCA_905480595.1 uncultured Saprospiraceae bacterium
GGGTTCAGCATATTTGTATGGATTGGCTCAGGCAAGTTTGGAAATAAATGCGGTTCAGGGAATTTTGATGGCAGCATTTATTTTCGTTCCCATGTATTTGAAAGATGGAATTATTACGATTACTCAATTTATCCAAAAACGATTGGGTCGTCAAGTTGCCCTATTTTATTCGATCGCAAATATATTGTTATTTGCTACGATCACTTTGGGAGCAGCGTTATTTTGGGGAGCTTATGCAGCTGATTTAGTCTTTGCCGAACAGTTAAGTTTTATTCATGAAGATCGGATTATTCGGATTGCTATTTTAGTTTTTGGACTAGGTGTTTTTTCAGCGATTTATACTTATTTAGGAGGATTAGCAGCTGTGGTGAAAACAGATATTATTCAGTTTACAATTTTATTGTTAGGAGGATTTGTAGTAATGTTTACAGCCGTGTATCATTTAGGTGGTTGGTCTCAATTATATATCAAAACGCCACAATTAATGCACCTCCATTTACCTGCCGATCATGATAAATTACCATGGACTCATATTTTTGGATTGTTCCTTTTGAATATCAATTATTGGTGTGCGAACCAAACTGTAATCCAAAGATCATTAGCTGCTGAGAGTTTACGAGAAGCTCAAAAAGGATTAATGCTCGGTGGAGTAATCAAATATGTGATGGCTGCTTTGATTGTTATTCCAGGAATTGCACTATATGGAATTATGCAAGAAAATGGAACTCCACTTTCCGAACCAGATTTAGCATTTCCATATTTAGTCAAGACTTATTTGCCGACTGGCGTTAAGGGAATTATTCTTTGTGCACTTTTCGCTTCGTTGATGAGTACCGTGGATTCTACTTTTAATTCTTTAGCAACGCTTTTTTCGATTGATATTTATAAAGGATATATTAATAAAGGGGCTACTGATTCGCAAGTTGTAGATGCGGGTAGAAAAACCATTTTGATTAGCCTAATTACAGGAGTCTTGATGGGTTTTGTTTTGTTGTATGTGAAATTTGAAAATCCAGAAGCAGCATTTACGCATACTTTAAATGAGCTGAGATATTATATTAATTGCGGGATTGTTGTCTTGATTTGTTCTGCTGCATTTCTAGTAGCACCTAATCACCGAATAGCGCTGATCGCATTTTTATCCACCATTCCATTGCATTTAATTTTCAAAGGATTTGATTTTCGTTTGATTTCTTTTGATGGATTTTTCCCAACCATGAATTACTTTGTTCGAGCAGGTTGGGTGATTGTGATTGCGTTTTTTATTTTAACTATAGGAAGTTGGAAAGATGGATTTAAGAAAGGAAAGGATATTATTTTTTTACAAAAAGAATCTAAGGGAGTTCAACAAATTGGGCTAGGATTATTAGGGTCTCTGATTATTTTACATATTATTTTCCATTGAAAAAATCTATTTCAAAAGTAATTCAGCATAAGTCGTCAAAGCATCTTCTGTTCTGAATGCAAAATTTTTACTTTTTAAAATTCCTAACATCTCTTTGTTTCGAGTAAATACGGTTGCATAAACTTTTTCAAAATCCATCTCCTTTGCTACATCAATTAAATAGGCCGTTAAAATTGTTCCTAGACCTCTGCCCTGCCAATTATCAGCAATTATAATGGCGAAATCTGCTTCGGTACTTCCATCACTTGCAATTCGTCCAACTGCAATTACTTCTTTTTCTTCTTCTTTCAAATGAACTTCTGCTACGATTGCCATTTCTTTCGAATAATCGATATTTGTTAGTCGATCAACTAGTTGTTCTGAAATTTTAGGAATGTATCCTAAAAACCGATCGTACACACTTTCTGCAGATAATTTTTCCCTAAAATTTTCAGCTTGTTTCCCATCCAATGGATGAATCGGACGCAGTTGAATTAAGGTTCCATCTTTCAATTGAGCTGGTTCAATAAATCGAATTGGGTATGTTTTCATATCTGTCATTAAACTAGTTTTATAATTCTAATTAAACTTTTTGAGTTACTAAAGTCTATTTGTTTTTTACCTTTTTTTCTAAAAAAACTAATTACCTTTATTCTACTTGAAAAAGTAGATGCAACTTAAATAGAAACGCAACAAAAATCAATAATATGCAGGAATTCATTTCTTTTTTTGAAAATTTAAATAGCGCTGAAAAGTTTACTTGGATTGTCATTTGTATGGGAACTTTTTGGATTTTGGAAAGTGCATTTCCTTTAGCAAAGTTCACTTATCAAAAATGGGAACATGCTAAGGTAAATTTAGTTTTATTATCAACTACCATTTTAATAAATGTTCTTTTTGGAGTATTAATTGCCACTATTGGAGTTTTCATTTGGACGAGTGAAAATAACTTTGGACTGTTAAATATCATTGATCTCCCTCTTTGGGCAGAAGTGGTTATTGGGGTAATGATTTTAGATTTAGTCGCTCAATATCTAGTGCACTATTTATTACATCGGGTGGCATTTATGTGGCGATTTCATATGGTTCATCACAGCGATACGGAAGTAGATGTGACAACTGGAACTCGACATCATCCCGGTGATTATGTATTTAGAGAATTGTTTGCATTGATGGCAATTTTCTTTGGAGGACTTTCCTTAGGAATATATATGGTTTATCGAATTACAACTATTGTAATGACCTATTGGACACATTCAAATTTGAAAATGCCAATGGTTGTAGATAAAACTTTAAGTTACCTTTTTATCACTCCAAATTTGCATAAGTTCCATCACCACTTTGAGCGTCCTTGGACAGATACTAATTTTGGAAATATCTTTTCAATTTGGGATCGGCTGTTCGGAACATTTGTTTATGATGATCCTTCGAAAATAAAATACGGTTTAGATGTAGTTGATAATTCAAGGTCAAAAGACTTAGCTTATCAAATAAAGTTGCCATTCAATAAAGATATTAAAACTGATTATTAGATATTAGATTAAAATTGTTAGACGTTTTAAGATGGACGTTTTGCATTTTTTATATTATTAAAAAAATAACTTCATTTCACATGATAGATAAATATCAACTTTTTAAATTGACTGAAGTGCCTGAACCACCTTCAAGTCATTATGTAGGAATTATTTTTTGCTTCAAAGATGAAGATGGTGATCCTAATATTTTAGCCTTAAAGGATCGAGATCGATTTCGAGATGTCACCAATTTTAAATTGCCAGGTGGTTCCGATGAAAAAATCTATGAGGAATACATGGATTATGAAAATGCGCTTTTTAAAACTTTGGACAAACTAAAGTTCCCAAGAAAAACACAGGCCATTATTTATCGAAATGAGCGAAAAAGAAAAACTTTGTTGGAAGCTTATACTGCAAATAAAGCTGCCATTTTTATGCTTCGAACGATGGTGATGGAATCATTGGAAGAGATTGGTTTTTATCCAATGGACTTAGAACCTATCGTAGTTCATTATATTGAAAAGGACGGTCACACCCAATACTTTTTGGAAGTAAAAAATATGATTGATATTAATGGAGAGGAAGTAAGCTTTCCATTTCCTGATGATAATTATCGACCGATTGATACTGACATTGTGGAGACAAGGATTCCTTTGCCTTTGATAGAGTTTGAAAAATTAATTCACTCACATCGTAAGGCAGCAGAGAAATATAATTTATTGCGAAAGCCTATCTAAATAAACTGAATTAAATAAAAAAGCCCTGTTAATACTCAAAGTACTAACAGGGCTTTTTTATATTTTGATTATCGAAAAAACAATGTT
>CAJQQY010000066.1 GCA_905480595.1 uncultured Saprospiraceae bacterium
GTTCAACTTTTTCAAAATCTAATTGAGAATGGTTTGAAATATAATAATTCGGATGAACCTAAGGTGACGATTTCAGTCTTTGAGGAAAGTGATTGTATTGTTTTCAAAGTGGAAGACAATGGAATAGGAATTAATCCAGAATATCATAAAACGATTTTTGAGATTTTTAAACGGTTGCATAATCAATCTGAATATCAAGGATCAGGAGTTGGACTAGCGATCTGCAATAAAATCGTTTCGAACCATGGAGGTCATATCGAATTGATTTCAGTTGAAAATGTAGGATCGATTTTTACGGTTTATTTGAACGTGAAGGTTTTGGAAAAAGACAAGGTAGAGGTTTTAGAAGAGGTTAATTGATTTAATTGTTATGCTGTTTTGACTGTTTAATTGTTATTGTAAAAGAGTATAACAATTAAACAGTCAAAAGAGTCAACATCTATTGCTCCACTTTGAAAGCATAGTAATATTCACCAGGGAAATTTTCATAAAATCCCTCAAGCATTACAGTTCCTTTAGTATTTTGAAATTCAGTAATAATTTCATCAACAGAACTTACTCTTTTATCATTTACTTTAGTGATGATATAGCCAGGATCCATTTGAGTTTTTTCAATAGCACTTCCTCTTAAAATACTAACGACATAAACTCCTGAACCGATTTTTAAATTCTTTCGTTCTCTATCAGTTATTTCTCTTAATTCAAATCCTAGTTTCATCAATAAATCATCATCTCGAGCACCAATTAAAGAAGTAGTATTACTTTGATTTTTTAGCGTAACTTCTGTTTTTTGCTTTTTTCCATCACGAATATATTCAATGGTAATAGTATTTCCAGGTCGAAATCGAGCAACTTGCTCTTGCAATTCAGGAACAGAATTTACATCATTTCCATTGATGGTAACGATAACATCTTTGGCTTCAAGTCCAGCATCTTCGGCAGCACTATTCCCATTTACTCTCGAAATGAAAGCGCCATTCATCGAAGCTAATCCTAAGCTTTCAGCAGTTTCTTCTGTAATTTCTTCTGGGAAAATCCCTAAAAATCCACGTTGAACAACTCCAAAGTCTTTTAAATCTCGAATGATTTTTTGAGCTAAATTAACTGGAATCGCAAATGAATAACCTTCATACTTTCCAGACCGAGTAATTATAGCCGTATTGATTCCTACCAATTCACCATTGGTATTGACAAGTGCGCCACCACTATTTCCAGGGTTGACAGCTGCATCTGTTTGAATAAAAGATTCGATGGAATAGTCATCTTCCAGGATATTGATGTTTCGACCTTTTGCGCTGATGATTCCAGCAGTAACTGTACTTTCTAAGTTGAAAGGATTTCCAACTGCTAATACCCATTCACCAACTAAAAGTGAATCAGAATTTCCCATTTGCAAAAAAGGAAAGTTTCGTTCATCAGTTATTTTTAACAAAGCTAAATCTGTAGATGGATCAGTTCCAATTACTTTAGCTTCCATTTTTCTTTTGTCAAACAAAGTGATTTCTAAATCATCACTATCTTCGACCACATGATTGTTAGTTACAATATATCCGTCAGGAGAAATAATTACACCTGACCCAGTTGAACCTCCATAGCCTCCCCAAAGATCAAAATCATTTTCGGTTGTGGCTCGAATATTAACTACAGCAGGCGTGACTGCACCAGCTGCAGAAGTAAAGTCCGTAGGAGCAGAAGAAAGAAATTGCCGTTTGGCAACATCGGAAAAAAGACGATCAGTATAGTTCGTATATTTTGCGGGGGATGATTCACGGATGATGACTTGTTGAGGAGGATCAAAATACTTGTAAATCATCACGGTGAAGAAAGAACTTACTACGGAAACCAATAATATTAAAAATCCAGTTCTTTTCATATTTTAATAATGTAATGTTGGGAAAAGTTTAATTATAAACAAGATATGAATGAAATCTTAAATATTCAACTTAGAATCTATTTAGGGAGACTTAAATTTGAATAACTTTGTCTTTCAAAAATCACTTTGTCAAATACAAGTCATTGAACTAATTTAACTGACCTAAGCCTTAAAGGTTCACTTTTTTTTAATTTTAAATTAAATATTCGAATGAGCAACAATAAAAACAAAAAGCCTCATTTCCTCGATGAATACGATGATGGAGAATATCTCGGAAACATTTGGGGATGGAAATTTTCCTTTATTTCATTAGCTGTAATCATTGTTCTTTCTATTTATGTGATCTACAGTTACGCTACGCAAGAGGTTCCAATTGAACCTACTCACCAAGAGCCGATCCAAAAAAATGACTGATTGATTCATGTTTAATTATTTAACGTAACCTAGAATGTACGTCTTCCATGGTGTCAATATATGTCAAACTTTAACATTTAAACCCCTATGTTATGAAAAAAATGCATATATTTGAGTTACTTGAACATATATCAAACATTCAGAAAAGTAATCTTTTAAGAAAATTTTATCCCATGAAGAAATCGATACTCTCCATTGCGATGGTAATTATGCTTATTCCGCAAATTCTCATTTCTCAAGATTCTATGGATATTAGTTATGATATTGCGCTTGATTATCAAGCGGAAATCAGTAACGTAGATATCCACACAATCAAAGGTAATCCAAAATTAAGTACGTTGAAAACATTCAAATTATTAGATCAGGAAAGCTCTAATAATGTAAAAGTAGTTGCTTCTTTTTTAGAGAAAGAAACTTTTGTTTTACACATTTATAATGACGAAGGATTGAGCCTTTACGAAGAATCTTTCCAGACTGATGAATTGAATCTAGCAATGGGTTTTTCAAACCTTCCAAAAGGAAAGTATTTCATAAGCTTAAAAACGAGTGAAGGAGAGTTGATCAAAGAATTCAAATAAGAAATAAGAGTTTTTTAACTCAGAAAAATAAATTAAAGCGGTCAAAAAGTAAATCTTCTTGACCGCTTTTTTATGTTAAAGGAATTTTTGTTTTTCATTTTCCATAATTTAAAAAGTATATTTATCGGGTAAAAAGTTATTAGAAACTATAAAACCCATGATCATGAAAATAATCTACCTTACCCTCGTGTTGGGACTATTTCTCATTCCCACAATTTTAGTTTCTCAAACCGTTTCTATATCTGGACAAATTACAAGACATAATGGTGACCCTGTGCCTGACATTGAAGTCGGCTGTATTGAAACAGTTACTACTGATGCTGAAGGCAATTTTGAAATTCCAGATGTTCCTCTCAATACCATATGCGATATTACAGGAATTGGAGTTTTTGATAAATTTGAGGAGGTGACTATTTTAGATGTGTTAGTGATACAACGGTTTATTTTACAATTCAATAGTAATATTAATGGATATCAAATATTGGCTTGTGATGTAAATAACACTCAGTCAATTACTACCCTTGATATGGTCAAAGCAATGCAATTAGGCTTACATATGGATATTATAACTCAAGACAATTGGGGGTGTATTGATGCTGATTATATATTTTCTAGTCCATTTACTTCTGGACCTACGTCTATAAGTGTAAATGCAAATGATACCATCACAGGTGTGGATTTTGTTGCCGTCAAAAGAGGTGACCCTGCCATTAGTTCAGATTATATGCCTGCGCCTGCAGGAGCACCTTCGCCTACATTTTTTATTTCAAATGAATCTTTTCAAATAGGAGATGATGTGGAATATGAGGTGACAGTTGAAGATTTCTCTAATATTATTGGTTTCCAACACACGTTTAAATGGGATCCAGATGTATTAACATTTGAATCTGCTGAAGGATTTTCAGGAGTCAATGTTGAATTGAACGATGATTTTGTAAATCAAGGATTACTTCCAACTTTATCTATGAGTAGTGATTTTCCAATTCAAGATGGAGATGTAGTTATGAAGCTAAATTTCACCGCTTTGTCTGATGTTTCCAACCCAATGGAAGTAGTGTCTTTTTCAGATGAAATAATTCAAAAGCAAGTAGTTTGGCAAAATACAGTAGGAATTGATTTATTTATTGTGGATGGAGAATATGAACATGGGGAAGCACCTACTGCGATTGTCAATGCTCCAGTTGGACTAGAATCTTTCCAAGTTTTCCCAAATCCAGTTGAGAATGATCTTCACGTAAAAGCATTGTTAACAAATGCTGAAGATTTTGAAATAAGTATTGTAAACCTTTTAGGTCAGAAGGTTTATGCTGAAAAATTTGATCAAAAAGAATTGTTATTAAATATCGGTTTTGGTAAATTTTCCGCAGGAACTTATTTTTTAATTTTAAAGACAGCAGATGGAATTCACACAGAGTCATTAATAAAAAAATAAAAATATTAAAGAAAATGGAAGTCACTTTTTGTAAATTAAAAAGGTAAAAAATGATTTCTATTTTTTACCTTTGCATTACTGTTTTTTATAATTTATACACTTCCTCCCATTTTTTGAATCTCAAGCCTTATTTTTATTAGAGTTTTTACTCAATAAGTGCTAATTTTTATCTAAAAAATTAACGATTAAAAATGCTCATGACGAGTATTTTTAAGTAATTTTGCGCATTAAATAAAAACAAATTTTGTCCCATGAATCGGTTATACCTATTAGTAGCCCTGCTTCTTTTCTGCCATGCATTATCTGCGCAGCAAATCCCCTTATTTACTCAGTACCGCCATAATATTGGCCTAATTAATCCAGCTGCGATTAATGGAGATTTTCATACTTCTGAACAAAATCTTTCCTTTGGGGCTTCTTACCGAACTCAATGGGTCGGGTTTGATGCACATCCAGTTACTCAAACTATTCGGGGAGAATATGTTGCAGAAACGGGAGGTGTCGGGTTAATGTTTGGAGGATATTTAGTGAACGATCAAACTGGGCCAACAGGTTTTACTGGTGCTTATGGTCGAATCGCTGGGATTATTTCGGATGATATGGAATATGGAGGATTGTCCATAGGATTGACTGCCGGCGTAGTTCAGTATCGTGTAAACTCTTCCGAACTTTTTGTTAGAGATCCAGGAGATGTTGTAAGTATGGAAGATCAATCAAAAATATTTCCCGACGTAGGTTTGGGAGTTTATTTTTATAAAACCTTTGAAGGTGGATTTTTATCGGACGACATGTTTTATTCAGGAATTTCTATTCCGCAAGTGTTCGGTTTGAATTTGGATTTTAAGGATGAAAATGGAGATTTCTCAACACAAAGAATTCAACATTTTTATGGCTTACTTGGTTTGTATCATTATTTCGATAATGATGGATTTCTCGAACCTTCTGTTTGGGTAAAATATGCACCAAATGCTCCTGTATCAGTAGATTTTAATATTCGTTATCAATTTCCAAGCAACATGTGGCTAGGAACAGGACTCTCTACTGCAGGGACTTTTCATTTAGAAACAGGATTTAATTTAGGTGATAATTTAGGTTGGGACAATACCTTTAAAGTAGGTTATGGTTTTGATTATTCCTACAATACTTTTGGACCGTCAGTAGGAAGTTCACATGAAATCAATTTAGCCTTTTCTTTATACAAATAACCTGAAATCGTTTGACGTTGAACGTTTTACGGTCGCCTAAAAAAATCGAAAGTATTATTACTAGAAAAACACTTTTGGTTTCGAGTTTTTAACACAAAAGCATACGTGTTTAATTTTTTTTAAGGACAATTGAGTAACCTATCTATTTATTGACAGGTCCCGAAAATATATCAAACTCTAAAGATGATAAATATAATTAAAACCATTGTTACAGGATTTTTCCTATTCATTACAATCTCCCAAGTTCAAAGCCAAGATGCCATTTTCACCCTAGAAGATGTTACAGCAGGTACAGGTAGTTCATTCTGTATGGATGTAAATGCCGAGAACTTGATGAATATAGTTGCATTACAATTTTCTGTTAATTGGGATGAAACTATTTTAGAACTTACCTCAATAGAAGCATTAAACTCCAGTTTTGCAGGAGCAAATATCAATACATCTGGAAGTGCTTCAGGGGTTTCTACTTTTTCATTTTCATCTTCGGGGCCGCTAGGAGTTAGCATGCCTGATGGAGATTTATTTTTTAGGATGTGTTTTGATGTAATAGGTCCAGGAGGAAGTAGTACGCTAGTTGATTTCACAGGAACACCAACTTTTATTGATATTTTGGCAAATAATGGCGGTGTATTTACCCCAATGAACTTGGTTACTCAAGGAGGAAATGTAACGATTCCTACGCCCTTAATATTTACTATGCCTGATGAAATTTATGCACCTGGAGCTAACTTTTGCTTACCAATAAGTGTGACAAATTTTACAAACTTAGAAAGTATACAGAGTTCGATTAATTGGGATGCTTCAGTTTTGCAATATGATTCTGTGACTGCCTTTAATTTATCAGATTTAGATATCAATTCATTTGGAGTCAACAATGCAAGTTCTGGATTGATTGGGTTCTCTTGGAATGATGATGATCTTGATCCATTTAATGGAGTGACGGTCGCAGATGGAACCACAATTTTTGAAATGTGTTTTACGGTGATAGGGGTTGTGAACGATATGACAACAATTGTATTTGATGATAATCCAATTCCAGTTGAAGTGGTAGAGTTTGGAAATTCAAATAATTTAGGATTGGAATCAGTAGGAGGTAAAATAAATATTCAACAAACGATTTTTATTACAAATAGTACATTGACTCAACCTGATTGTAATGATGCCGATGGGGGAGAAATTAATATTTCTGTAGCCGGAGGTGCAGGGCCTTATACTTATTTGTGGAGCAATGATAGTACGACTCAAGATTTAACAGGGTTAGGAGTAGGTAGTTATACCGTTACGATTACTGATTCAAGTATGCCTGCGAATGTTTACTCTTCTAATTTTTCTCTTATTGGGAATTTTGTAGCCCCAACAGCAATGTCTGAAGTTTTAGATACAATTAGTTGTGCCGAACCTACAACTGTATTAGATGGTACGGGGTCCTCAACAGGAACTGATATTGTTTATGAATGGATTCATGATGCGGGGACAGCTACTATTACCAATGGAAATACAATAATGGCAACTGTAAATGCTGTAGGGACTTATGAGTTAATAGTAACTGACACTACAAATGGTTGTACAGATAACTCATTTAGTTTTGTTTCAGGAGATATTGTTCCTCCATTAGTAGATGCAGGAGAACCTGATACATTGAATTGTTTTGTAATGGATTTGGAGTTGGACGGAACTGTTGATCCAACTGGAAATTATACTTATGCTTGGACAACAATTGGTTGAAATTTTGTAATGGAACAAGACATCCCTAATCCAGCTATAGATCAGGCAGGAATTTATATTTTAACGGTAACCGAAGATGGAACTGGTTGTGTGGCAACAGATACTGTTGAGATTGCTTTAAATAATGATACACCTACTGCAAGTGCTGAACTTGGACCATCGATAACTTGTACTAATCCAGAAGTTACTCTAGATGGGAGTGCTTCTTCTTCAGGTTCATTGATTACTTATTCTTGGTCAGGTCCAGGAACGATTACTGATGGAAATACTACTATGCCGACGGTTGATGCAGTTGGAACTTATACATTGGTTGTTACAAATACTTATAGTCAATGTACTGATGAGGCATTGGTCATTGTCGGAGCAAATTTGGCAGAACCAACTACTGTAGTTTCTGATATGAATGATGAAATTAATTGTACGACGATGTCAATCATGTTAGATGGAACTGGTTCTTCGACTGGAGATTTTACTTATTTGTGGACAACAAATGGTGGGGATATCGCAAGTGATGAAACGACTTTAATGCCTACAGTAACTGCTGCCGGAGAATATATTTTGACCGTAACAGATACCATTAATGGATGTACTTCAAGTGATACAACCATGGTTACTCAAGATGCTAATATTCCTATTGCAAATGCAGGACCTGATCGAACATTGAGTTGTGATGTATTAAGTGTCCAATTAGATGGTTCAGATTCTTCATTTGGAGCTGAATTTAAATATCTATGGACAACGGGGGATGGAAATATTGTCACAGATCCTACTTCAATTGCGCCAATTGTAGATGCTGGCGGAATTTATACATTAGAAGTTTTGGATACGATAAATAACTGTACGGCCACTTCTTCAATGACTGTTTTTATGGATACTATCCCTCCTGTTTCAAATCCAATTGCTTCAGGAGTTATTACTTGCTCTACACCTGAAGTTCTTTTATCTCAAATAAATGGAATCCCTGCTGGAGTTACTGGTAATTGGGAAACTTTGGATGGAAGTATTTTAGGAGCTACTCCTCAAGGAGATTTAATTGTTGATGGAATTGGGACTTATGATCTTATTTTGACAGACATAAGTAACGGTTGTAAAGATACAGCTAGTGTTGTCGTTGCAGATAACCTAACCCCTCCTGATGCTGATGCTGGAGTTGATTTCGCATTAGATTGTGGACAAATTTCCGCTACATTGGATGGCTCTAATTCCTCTACAGGAACAGATTATATTTATCAATGGTCTGCAATTTCTGGAAATGCATTAGGAAGTTCAACTACTCTTATGCCGACAATATCATCGGCAGGGGAATATGAAATAATGGTTACCGATACTATAAATGGATGTGTGAATATGGATACGGTTGTCATAACTGAGAGTGATGATTATCCAATAGTTGAAGCAGGTGCAAATGGAACAATCACTTGCACAAATCCTGAAATAACTTTAGATGCATCATTAGTTTCATCTAGTGGTCCTGGCTATCTTATTGAATGGGTTGCTGCTGATGGTACAGGTGTAGTAATTGATGGAAATGAAAATACTTTAATGCCTACGGTAAATGAGCCAGGAGGATATATCTTGACTATTACCAATCTTAATAATAACTGTTCAGCTTCTGATCAATTATTTGTTTCTTCTAATAATACACCTCCAACTGCTTTGGTCGTTCAAGATACGTTGGATTTTGGTTGTAATGAATCAACTGTGCTGTTAGATGGTACAGGTTCGACAACTGCTGGTGTAGAATATTTTTGGAAAACAATAGATGGGAATATTGTAGGGGCAACAGATGAATTAATTACAGAAGTGAACATAGGTGGAACATATACTTTATGTGTGACAAACACCAGTAATGGATGTGTAGATACTGCAACTGTTTTTGTGGAGCAAATGGAAGATACCCCTATTCTAAGTGTAGAGCTTACTACAAATATCACCTGTAATAATCCAATCGTAACACTTGATGCATCTGGAACTATACTTTTACCTAATCAAGTTTTCGAGTGGGTAACTGGACCAAATGGAAATTATATTCCAGGAACAACAGATGGTTTTATGCCAATGGTTGATGCACAAGCATTTTACACCTTAGTGGTAACCGATACTATTACTGGATGTGTTTTCCAAGATGGAGCATTAGTTTTAGTGGATACAAGTTTGGTAATGGCTATGGCAATGGCTGATGGAAATATTAACTGTGTGACAAATCTAGTAAATTTAGAAGCAACTGTAAACTCTTCTTCAATGATTGATGTAGTTTATAATTGGACAGCATCAATGGGAGGAAATATTACGACTGCTGATCCAATGCAATTAAATATTCAAGCTGATGCTGCTGGTATTTATGAGTTCGTTGCTTTGGATACATTGACGGGATGTTCTGATACGATTAGTTTGGAAATATTAAATGATTCAGATGCACCAACTGCTGATGCAGGAATGGATATTGAATTACCTTGTACGTCAACTTCTATTTTCCTTGATGGTTCTGGATCTTCAACTGGAGATGACTTCATTTACCTCTGGACAACTGTAGATGGTTTGATTGTAACAGGTACCGAGACAGATCTTAGTCCTGAAGTTGATGCATTAGGAACATATACTTTGACTGTAACTGACACGACTAATGGATGTTTTGCAATCGCTCAAGTCGATGTAATTTCTAGCCAAGCTGTAACAGCAACAGCAACTACACCAGTCGATTTAGATTGTGGTGTAATTTCAATTCTTTTGGATGGGACTGGTTCTACAACAGGTGGAACAATTACATATTTGTGGACAGCTTCTAATGGAGGAATAATTGACTTGGACGAAACGACTCTGATGCCTCAAGTTTCCGCTGCAGGAACTTATACATTATTAGTCACCGATACTCAATCTGGATGTACAGACATGACAGCTGTGGAAGTAATTTTCAATAATACTTTCCCACTTGCTGATGCTGGAAGTGATCTTTCTATTTGTGAAACGACAACTAACTTGGATGGAAATTTACCAGCGGATGTTACCGGTATTTGGTTGAATTTAGGAGGTGCTATTCCAACTGATCCATCGAGTCCAACTTCAGAAGTTATAAATCTACAAATTGGAGACAATGTTTTTGTTTGGACTCTTTCTGCTTTAGGTTGTCCAGAGTATAGTTCAGATACAGTAGTTGTAACAGTTGATGAAGCTACAGTTACAAATGACGATACTTATGTGATGGAAGAAAATCAAGTGCTAGATTTAGATGTAAGTATTAATGATATTGTTGGTGTTGGACAATTTACAGACATTACTGCTGTGGCAAATGGAACACTTTTAAATAATGGAGGTGGTAATTTTACTTACACTCCAAATGTTGATTTCATCGGAACTGAAACTTTTGAATATGAATTTTGCTCTGACATTTGTCTCGATGCTTGTGATACATCATTAGTTATTATTACTGTAAATCCAAAAGATCCACTTCCTCTTGACAGTTTGCTTAATCAAAATACCAACACGATTACAGCTAATGATGATGGATTAAATGATCTTTTTGTTTTTGATATTTTGGTTCAAAATCCGAATGATTATATCAATAATGTATTTATCGTTTTCAATAGATGGGGAGATGTAGTATATGAAGCAAAACCTTATAATAAT
>CAJQQY010000067.1 GCA_905480595.1 uncultured Saprospiraceae bacterium
ATACTTGTAAATATATTGTTATAGAAAAGGTCTTTGAATTAATTCAAAGACCTTTTCTATAACAATATATTTACAAGTATTATTTTGATTCAGCCATTGACTTAAACTTTCCTTTACTCTTTCGAATACGAACCGCCACCACTTTATATTCAGGGCACATCGCTTCCGTATCATGAATATCAGAAGTAATATTATTTACCATGATTTCAGGAAAATGGAAAGTTGTACTTAAAATCCCAGGCTTCACTTCATCAGTAATTCTTGCTTTGACATCCACCTTTCCTCTTGGCGATTCTAGGCAAACAAAATCCCCTTCGGAAATCAAATTCGTTTTAGCATCTTCTGGATTTATCATCAAGTAGTCATCCGTCAAAATCAATTCATTACTTGTTCTTCGAGTCATTGCTCCACAATTGTAATGTTCCAATTCCCGATTAGTTGTCAAGATGTATGGATAATCTTTGGCGTGAGCAGTCAACTCTTTCGTCTCTTCAAAAGCATTAAATTCAAATCTTCCTTTGCCTATTTTAAATTCAGTTTGATGCAAAATTTGGGTATCCGTTCCATCTTTTGCGACTGGCCATTGCTTGCCGTTTTGACCTAGGTTTTCCCAGGTGATTCCTGCGAAGAAAGGAACGATTTGAGAAATCTCTTCCAACATTCCATCAGGCGTATAATCAGGTTGAGCATAGCCCATTCGATTCATGATGTCCACGATAATTTGTCCATCAGGTTTTGTTCCTGGAATAGGATCAACCACTTGTCGAACTGCTTGCACTCTTCTTTCACCATTTGTGAACGTTCCACTTTTTTCTAAGAAAGAAGCTCCCGGTAAAATGACATCAGCATATTTCGCGGTCTCTGTCATAAATAATTCTTGAACAATGACAAGGTCTGTAGCTTCGAGTGATCGAATTACTTTTTGAGTATTCGGATCTGTTTGAACAACATCTTCACCGATGATCCAAATCGCTTTTAATTTTCCATCAAGTGCCGCATCAAACATTTCAGGAATTTTGTATCCAACTTCTATTGGCACATCAACTCCATAAAATTCATTGTATTTTCTGTTGACATCTTCATTGGTAATATCCAAATAACCTGCCCCTTGATGAGGTTGTACCCCCATATCGGCACTTCCTTGAACATTGTTTTGACCACGAAGCGGATTCACTCCTACTCCACGTCTTCCTATGTTTCCAGTCAATAATGCTAAGTCAGCAATTTGCATTACGGTAAATGTTCCTTGCGTGTGTTCCGTAACTCCTAAACCATGAAATGACATAGCATTTGGAGCAGAAGCATAAGCCATAGCAGCCTCTCTAACTAATGCTCGATCAACTCCTGAGACCGCTTCCATTTTATCTAAATCAAGGTTTAAAATTTCATTTTTATATTCCTCAAATCCTTCTGTCCTAGCTGAAATAAATGCTTCATCAGCCAATCCTTCCGAGATAATATAATACATCATCATATTTAAAACTGCGACATTTGTTCCTGGCCGAAGTGGAATATGATATGTAGCATATCTTGCTATTTCAGTTCGTCGTGGATCGATTACAATCGATACATTTCCAGTCTTCATGGCAAACTGTTTCAACTTCGCTCCAGTAACAGGATGAGCATCAGTTGGGTTTGCTCCGATAACCATGATACAGTTAGTATCTTTTAAATCATCAATAGAATTCGTTGCTGCTCCGGTTCCAAAAGTTCGTTGCATTCCTAGCGCCGTTGGGGAGTGACAAACTCTGGCACATCCATCAATATTATTGGTTCCAACTACTGCACGAATAAATTTTTGCATCAAATAATTTTCTTCATTCGTACATCTCGAAGAAGAAATCCCAGCGATAGAATCTGCCCCAAATTCACTTTTATAACCATTCAACTTTTCTGCAATAAAATCATAGGCTTCATCCCAACTTACGTTTTCAAATGCTCCATTTCGTTTGATCATTGGAGAATTTAATCGCTCAGGATGATTGTAAAATTTAAAGGCATATCGTCCTTTCAGACAAGTGTGACCTTGATTAACTTCTGCATCATAAGGTGCGTGAATACTTACAACTTCTCCATTAGTTGTTGACACATCGAGGTTACAACCCACACCACAGTAAGTACAAATCGTTCGAGTTGTTTCAGTTGCCGTGATTGCTTTGGATTGGAAAATATCTGAGATCGCAGACGTTGGACAAGCTTGGGAACAAGCGCCACAACTAACACAATCCGACTCCATAAATGATTGATTAAATCCCTTGATAATTTGAGTATCAAAACCTCTTCCTGCCATACTCAACACAAACTCTCCCTGCACTTCATCACATGCTCGAACACATCTATAACAGTTAATACATTTCGACAAATCAGAAGTCATGTATGGATGACTCAAATCTTTCTCTCTATCCAAATGGTTTTCACCCTCAGGGTATCTCACATTTCGAATACCAACTTGTGCCGCTACTGTTTGCAACTCACAATTTCCATTTACTTCGCATGTCAGACAATCCAAAGGATGATCTGTCAAAACTAACTCAATGATATTTTTTCGCAACTCCAAAATGGATTTAGAGTTAGGATAAATAAATTGACCTTCTGCAACTGGAGTATGACAAGAAGCCATCGTCTTTACATTACCGTCTTCTTCCAATGCCACATCGACACTACAAACTCTACATGATCCAAATGGGTCAAGGTTAGGTGCATCACAAAGTGTAGGAACTAAATTTTCTCCTTTATATCTTTTGACAAAAGAC
>CAJQQY010000068.1 GCA_905480595.1 uncultured Saprospiraceae bacterium
GTTACTTCAAAATCCACATAACTTCCATCAATTGGAGCCTGAAATTCAAACCAAACATCATGATCTACTGATCCCCAACAAGTTGGAATATTATCAGCTGGAACAGAAAATAAACCATCCGACAAGGTTGCGTTGATATTATTATATTCCGTTGTGGTACAAGTTCCGAAAGGAGCAATTCCTAATTGTATAGCTGTACTACATTCATCATAAACTGGAGCTTGAGATTGGATTTGAGAAAAAGAAAATAGGAAAGAGAAAATGTAAAAGATTCGCTTAATCATAAACTAATGTGTTTTCTACTCTTAGTCGAGTTTTTCGTGAAGTTGAAGTTGGTTAGGTTAAAAATTGAAGATAGGAATAAACAACTTCTGTAAAAAAAATTCCGCGGAACAAATTAGTTATAGTTATTCACATTTTTGAAGATTGGCTTCTACTTCTCTAAAATCTGTATATTTTCCGTCATTTCCCCATTGGTGATTGATGTAATTTATTAATAATGCGATATCCATGGTTTCTAATTCAGGAATTCCAGCCATAGGTTGATTATAAGTTTTTCCATTTACAACGATTTCGCCTTCTACGCCTAAAAGAATCACACAAGGTAATTTGTCATAATTTTTTTTCAAATAATCAGATCCTGCAAGTGGAGGAATAAGACCTTTTAAACCAACTCCATCAGGCATATGACAAGATTGGCAATGAATCTCATAGAGGTATTTACCATCACTATAGGAGTTATTACAATCTGTCAAGGAGAAGATTATAAGAGAAATTAAACTAAGAAAAATGAGGTATCGTCGCATTATTTTTTTCTGTTTTAAATAAATTCTGTGTCAATTCGAAATGGAAAACAAAAACGACTGAAAGAAGTGTTGGTTTTTATTTTGGATTGACTTAAAAACAGAATTTATTTAAAACTTTATTTAGGTGAATATTCGGACTTCAAAAGGAATTCTATGTCTTTCATAAATCTATCCACATCTTTTGGATCCGTTCCATGAGCAATGGATCGAATGTGTCGATTTTTATCAATTAAAACAAACAAATCATCATGGTCAAATCCACCTGGAGCAGTTTCATCTTTCAAGGCATTGGAAAAATAATCATAAGCAATGGCTAAGATTTCCTCTTCATTCCCTGTTACTAAATTCCATTTTGGTGCTTCAATTTCAAGTCCTTCTGCATATCTTTTCAAAACAGGCACACTATCATTTCTGACATCAATGGAATGAGAAAGCATCCTTACTCGATCATCATTCAAAAATTTATCATAGATACGACTCATCTGCAAACTCGTAGTTGGACAAATGGAAGGACAAGTCGTGAAAAAATTGTTACTCACATAAATTTTTCCTTCAAAAGTTTCATTTGTCACCTCTACACTATCTTGATTGGTAAATGAAAAATTACGAATTTTTTCATGCACCATTTTCCCATTTACTTCTTCTCCTCGGTTGAGAATCGGAAGCGGTTTTTGGTCTCCACAACTAGCTAGAAATATTAAAATTAGACTGAAAAATAAGATGTTTCTCATGTTCTTTTTTTTGAAAAAATATTAATTAGGTATTTGCTACCCATCTTTTTTTAATTAAAAATCAATAACCTGTCTAGCCTTATCCATATTCTCAACCATTACTTCTTTCATCTTTTGCACCTTTACTTTTTGGTCTTTTAAATATTCGATGGCTTCTTTAGCGTCAGTATTTTGAGCTGGATTTTTAAATTGTCTCATCCAATCCATCATTGCATCATCAGCTATTTGAAGTTGGTCATATGCAGTTTGGTATTTTTCTACATTGGTTGAATCAGATTCCATCATCTTTTTCAATTTACTTTGTGCTCCACGGATTTTTCCCATCATCATCATCTCATCATGAATAGCCATCACTTCCTTAAACACTTGTTCTCTTTCTTTTTGCAAAGAGTCTTCACAACTGAACAAAAAAATCGCACTTAAGATTAAAAAAAAACTGATATTCTTCATCATAATTAAAATTTATTTAAAAAGAGTTTTTTTAAAATTCGACCACAAAAGTACTTAGTGATTTTCCAAAAACAAAAAGGACAGCTTTTATTTAGAGTAGATATAAATATTAGTTTTCACGTAGGCGGACTCTCGAGTCCGTTGAACTAATAATGAATTGAAAACGGACTCGGGAAAGTCCGTCTAAGACAAAAGGTTAATCATTTTTATGACTAACCTTTTTTCGAGAGACTTTTTTCTCTCCTTGTATTTTCTTTTCTTTTAATCGCTTTTCATTCAACGATTTCGGTTTTTTAGTCTTTTTACGAGGTTTCTCGACCGTCAATGCTTTCTCTAGTTTTTCAAAAAACTTTTCTTTAGCATCTTCTTTATTCCTAATCTGAGATCTTGAACTTTGACTAGCGATTTGTAAAATTCCATTTTGAGAAATGATAGCTGCCAAATTTTTGATCACCAAATCTTTTTCATCTCCAGTTAAACTTTCAGAATTTAAAACATCAAAAAGTAACTCCACTCTTGTCGAAACTTTATTGACATGCTGTCCTCCTTTGCCCGAGGCTCGGGACATCCTAAAACTAATTTCCTTTTCCAATTCTGCATGCCTTTCGGCAAAATTTTGCTCTTTCATGTTTTCTTTTTTCTAAAAACAAGTAAACAATTGATTGGATTAATTAGTTCCAGAAAATTTAAATTGAACTAGGAACCACGGATTTCATTGTGTATGACCCTGGTTCCTAGTTCGTGCCTACATATGTTTTGCCAATTCAAGTTTCAATTGCTCAGGTGTTTTATACCCAACAATTTTTTCAATAATTTGCATTTTTTCATCTAAAACTACCAAAGTAGGATAACCTCTAACTGAGAAAAAACCAGACAATTGATGAGGTGCATTTCGACCTCTTTTGCTAGGTTGGAATTTAGGATTTGCATAATCTTTTCCCATAAATTTGATTGGATCAGGACCTTCTGCATTGAATTTAACTGCGTAAAAATTCTTACCAATTTGATCGATAATTTCTTGATTAGAGAAAGTATTTCTATCCATCATTTTGCAAGGTCCGCACCAAGGAGTATAAACATCTACGATAGTTTTTCTTGGTTTTTTAGCTACCAAAGATTCGATGTTATCCATTGTAGCCCATGGAATTTCAGTATAGTTTTCAGGTTCTTTAACATCTGCATTTGCAGCTTCTTTTGAAGAAGAAGAAGAACATGCAACTAGACTAAAAGTTAAAAATATTAAAAGTAAATTTTTCATGAATAAGGATTTTAAAATTTATTTGTTTTTATTTTAATGAATTGATTATCAGGTTATTATGATTGATTTTATTTGAATTCTTGACTGAAAAGTATTCGTTCATTTTCCACATTTTTATCTTTGAAAAAGAGCAATTCATAATACTCTCCATTTGCCCAAGTTTCCACCATACTTTCATAAAAAGGGCTTCCAGGATTTCCTGATTGTCCTGCAGGATAGACTCCATATGCCTTTGGTTCGTCGCCTACTTCAACAATCATTCTCCATGATGGTCCATGAACGGTACTTCCTCTTATACCAAAAGCATTGAGTGTGTTACCATGTCCTCCTGCTGAAACGAACTTAGATTGGAAACCTTTTAAACTATTAATCATGTGAGGTATTTTAATATCTCGATGATCTTCCCACGGTGTAAAATTGCCATCTTTTTTCCATTCTTGCGCGTTTTTAACAACTTCTTTAAAAGTCATCAAAGCGATGTCACCAGCAGTTTCTTCTTCTGCAGTTTCTTTTATGTCAAAAAAGATATTATCAGGAGTTTTTTCCAGTAGTTCGATTGTTCTCCAATGTTCAGGGAAAAGTATAGGAAATTCCTTTTTGCGTAAAGCATAAATTTCATCCCATGTTTTTTTATAAAAACTATTATACCAATTATTGAAAATCACAGGAGCGACTTTGTCTTTGTCGAAATTATAATCCCATTTTTTTAAAATATCAAAGAGCTCTTTTTCTTCGGTAGTCAAATTCTCATTTTCTAAAAATTGCAGAAGGATTGGCAAAGATTCAGCAGCTTTGATACTAAAGTTATTACCCTGCAAGTCTTTCATATCCTGAATGGTAATATTTGACATTGCAGCTAAAGTCCGATTTAAAACACGTCCTCTAAAATCTTCAAAACCACCATTATAATAATAAGGATAAGTCGTGTCGGCAGAAAATTGATTGGCTGAACCAACAAAACCTTGAGTAGGATTTTTGACAAAAGGAGTTTCTTCAAAAGGGATATAACCTTTCCAACCACTTGAAGTAAGGCTTCCATCTCGAACAAATCTACCTTGTTCTTTTTCTTTTATAGGTAATTTTCCTTGAACTTTTAGACCGATAGTTCCATCTTTTGTAGCGAATGCAACGTTTTGAGCTGGATTGTCAAATCGTCTCAACCCTTCATAAAACTCTTCAAAATTCGTCGCAGAATTAACTCCCATAAATGTTTTTAGTTCATTTCCTTTACTTTCGTGAGCTAACCAATGAAGAGCTAAATCTTGACGAGGATGGTCTTTATTTTCGTAACTCACCGGCCCCCAATGGGTATATTTTACAGTATCTAATACGTCAGCTTGGCCGTTCACTTTAATCGTTTCAATAACAAATTGAGTAGGTTTCTCTTCTCCATCAACTATGTAGGCTTGTTTGCTTTCATCAGCCCATTTAATTTTGTATAAATCAGAAACATCGTGCCCTACATTGGTAAATCCCCAAGCCACATTTTCATTAAATCCAATAGTTATACCGGGAACTCCAGGAAGAGAAACTCCATAGACGTTTACTTCTGGAGTATGAATTTGAAGTTCATACCAAATAGCTGGTAAAGTCAAACCCAAATGAGGGTCGTTACATAAAATCGGATTTCCAGAAGCCGTTTTACTTCCTGCCACAACCCAATTATTACTTCCATTGGACTCATGTGGTTTCTCATAAGGTTCATGATAAAAAACTCCAATGCTCGGTGCTTTGTCTAAACTAGAAGTATCCGAATTATAATCCCATTCTTTTTTAGGTGAAAAATCCCATTCTACATCAGTAGGGATAATTGGTGATTCTTTGTCACTTCTTTCTGGATATAAAAAGTCAAATTGTTCACGGCCAAAAGTGGCTAAAGCATTAGTTGCTTCCAAATCTGATTCTCGAGAAGAAAGAGATTCTGCCATTGCCTTCATGAAAATGGCACTTTTTAAAGCAGTCCATTCTTCTGGTTTATAATTTAGAAATTTGAATTCAACAGGGTAGTCTTTTGGTGAAAGGGAATTAATGTAGGCATTTACACCTTTTACATAAGCTTCTACTAAAGCATACTCATCTGGAGTTTTTTTCCAAGATTTAATAGTATTTTGAGCAGCAAGGACTAATCCTTTTCGACGTTTTCCTTTATCATATTCAATGGTTCTTTCCCCAAGCACTTCTGAAAGTCTTCCGCTAGTTGCTCGAGTAGTAAAATCCATTTGCCATAATCTATGTTTTGATTCGATATAACCTTGAACCATCATAGCATCCTTCAAATTTTCTGCAAAAATATGAGGGACTAATTTGTCGTCATAAATTACTTTTACTGGAGCATTTAAATCTAATGCATCTAAAGACTCCATCTTTGAAATGGCATTCACTTTTTCGGCATTCTGCCAAAAGCCAGTAAATGGGTTTAATAATTTGCCTAATGGTGGAGCTGGATTGGATGCAAGGGGAATCGGATTATTAAGTAAATAGGTTAGGGAAATGGTAGCTAATAAAACAATGATAAATTTTAATTTGTGCATTTTGATGTTTCTTAAAATTAGTATTTAGAGTGCAAAATATCATTTATAATCATGATTAGGCAGATTTCTTTTAAACTGAAGGTATAAATCAGATTATTTTAAACCTTTTCTTCTTAGCGTAGAGTAAGCATCTTTATAAAATAGAATTTAAGCAAAGCGTTTGAGTGTCACATTAACCAAAAAATATATTTTTTCACCAATATGAATACATGATTAATAAGTGACAAAAGTATAAAATATAATTGGGAAAAGCGATTCCCAGTTTTTTGAAAAAAGGCTATATTTTATAAGGTTTTTTTTAGTAAAATGTGATTTTTTAATGTCACAAAAAATAAGTAAAATAGTTGTTGTACTAGTAAATTCATATTATTTTTGTGCAATCGAAAATATTTAAAAGTAGTTTTTGTGTTTATTTGTTTGGGTTAGAGACCCTTGCTTTTAAAGCAAGGGTTTTCTTTTTGATTTTACAAAATGAAAAACTTCTAATCTTCTTTTTACAAAATAAAAAAACCTACTCTGAACTTCAGAGTAGGTTTTTTTATTTTAAGATTGAAAGAACAATCTTTACTTAATTCATATTGAATTAATTATTGGCTTTTCCCATTAGGATTAGTCAAAATAGATGGAGCAGCAGAAGGAACTGCTTCTGGTTGCTTAGCTTTTTTGTTTACCATTCCCACTACTTTAAGTACTCTTTTTACTTCAGCACCTTCGTTAGTGTAAAGAGTAACCGTTTTATTAATTTTTCCTAAACGATTAGTTGCGTATCGAATTTTAATTTCTGAAGTTTCTCCAGGAAGGATCGGCGCTTTTTCGTAAGTTGGAACTGTACATCCACAACTACCTTTCGCATTTTTTATAATCAATGGTTCATTTCCAGTATTAGTAAATGAAATAGTTCTGAACGGGTCAGAATCTTGCTCGATAGTACCAAAATCAACAGTAGTTGAGGTCAATTCCATTTTTGGTCCATCTGCAGTTTCTTCAGTCGCTGGAGCTTTTTGAACTTGAGCAAAAGAGATAGTTGCCGCTAAAGACAATAGTGTGAATAAAGAGAATAATTTTTTCATTGTATTTTTTATTTATTTAATTGATGTCCTGAAATTATTTAACGTAACAAAAATAAAGATATATTTCCCAAAATGAAAGTTTCTTAGTTTTTTATAAGGTTAATGACTTGTTAATAATGAAGACTTTGAACAAAGAACACCTTTCAGACGTCTAAACTATGATTTAAGTAACATATATGGTGCAAACTTTATGCCCATGGATTTCAAGGGATAATATGCTGATTTTACCTCGATATTTTGTATTTTTGAATTCGCTTTACAGATCTGACCAACTACTTCTTTTTTTATTTTTTACCTATTAACAAATAACGAATATTATACTTCCTAAGAACTAATTGTTACAATAAAGTTGGGTTGTATTTCATTGTTGCTTTTTATTAAAATGCATTTTGCAAATTTTCGTTAAAAAATAAAATCGTTTTACTTCATGATCGATAATCCATTATTAAAATCAATTACGAACAAAGGGAAAAAGAAAAATACATTTCGTTCTGAGGCCCTTGAAGATTTTTGGACCTGCCTTGTGAGTCGAGAAGCATCTTTGACGGCTCGAAAAGAAGTTTTAACAGGAAAAGCTAAGTTTGGAATTACTGGCGATGGAAAAGAGGTTCCTCAGGTTGCCATGGCTCGTGCTTTCAAGAAAGGTGATTGGAGATCTGGATATTATCGAGATCAAACCTTTATGTTTGCCCTAGGCTTGAGTACTGTTGAGGAATTTTTTGCACAGTTGTATGCCGATCCTGACAATGACCCGTTTTCAGGCGGAAGACAAATGAATAGCCATTATGCTACTAGTCTTTTTGATGAAAATGGAGATTGGTTGGATCATAAAGATTTATATAATGTTTCTTCTGATATTTCTTCTACTGCAGGACAAATGGCTCGTGGATTGGGTTTAGCCTTAGCCTCAAAAAAATATCGTGAATCGAAAGTATTAAAGGATACTCAATTTTCGAATAAAGGAAATGAGATAAGTTGGGTGACGATCGGAGATGCAAGTACTTCGGAAGGAGTTTTTTGGGAAACGATAAATGCTGCTGGAGTACAAAATGTGCCATTAGCAGTTTGCGTTTGGGATGATGGATATGGAATTTCAGTCCCTAAAAAATTCCAGACAACTAAAGGAGATATTTCTACTGTTTTGGAAGGTTTTAGAGTTG
>CAJQQY010000069.1 GCA_905480595.1 uncultured Saprospiraceae bacterium
GATCTGTGCAGGATTACTTTTGGTGATAATGCCATTCACGAGTGAGTTGATCATGAATCAAACGATCAATTTGTCTTTGGAGATGGGAGCTATTTTTTCTTTACTCATTTTTATGTTGCCACCTTTGGTTTTTATGGGGATGGTTTCTCCGATCATTATTAATCTTTTGACCGAAGATGTAAAGTCAGCAGGAAATAGTGCGGGAAATGTTTACGCTATTTCAACCCTTGGCGGAATTCTTGCTACGTTCGTGATGGGATTTTATATTATTCCTAATTTTGGATTAGAGATGCCTGCTGTGGTTATTGGAATATTGCTTTCTTTATTCCCACTTATTTCACTTTTTTTGGGCAAAAATAAAAATGCAGCATTTGTAATTGTATTGTTAGCAGGTTTTGCATTTTTGAGTTTAAAGCCTTCGGAACAATTTAATGAAGAGTATAAAGTGCTTTATCAGTCAGAAGGAATTTTAGGTCAAGTAAAAGTAGTTGATCATCCATCTTACGAGATTACTCCTGATCATCGAGAAGGTCGAGCACTTATCGTCAACAACACTTTGCAAACTTACGTTGGTTTGGAAGATGACATGCAATATAGCATTTGGAGTTGGGCCAATTATTTTCCAACGGCTGCATCGGTTTTTCCAAAAGGATCAAAAGTTTTATTACTTGGTTTGGGTGGAGGAACGCTTGTCAAGCAATTAGATCGATTAGGATTTGAAACTGATGTGGTAGAAATTGACAAACGAATTTGGGAAGTCTCCGTAGATTATTTTAATCTAAACCCCAAGACCAATGTCATTATCGACGATGCTCGACATCATGTAAGGATTACTGATAAAAAATATGACATCGTTATTTTTGATACATTTTTGAGTGAAGCGGTGCCAGAACATTTAGTGACAATTGAAGGATTTGAAGACACCAAAAAAATATTAAATCCAGGAGGAATGATTATGATCAATTTTTATGGTTATGTGCAAGGAGATTTGGGAACTGCGGCAAGATCAGTTTATAAAACCTTAGAAACTTCTGGTTTTATAACTGATATTTTGGCTACACCTGGTAATGAAGCCACTCGGAATTTAATCTTTCTAGCTTCAGAATCAGAAAAAGATTTTTCCAAAACAAATTACAATGAGCAAAATTTTGAAAAAATAAATGATCTTTACGATCACTTTATAGATCCTCGGACGATAAACTTAAATAATGCAAAAATACTTTCTGACAAAAAACCTCAACTTGCCAAACTTTATACCAAAGCTGCGAGAGAATGGAAAAAAAATTATAACAAATATTATCGTAAGTATTTCGTAATTAATCCCGGTGGCTAATCAAAATTTGTGATCGTCTTACAGTTTAAATAACCTAATTTTTTAAATAAAAATATCATTCAATGAAAAACCCAATTATCTTATTTTCACTATTCATTTTATTCACACTTTCATCCTGCGGAGACTCTCCAGAGGAAGTGGCCATCAAACAAGAGCTTCACCAAATAGATTCAGTTAGTACGGAACTTGATGAAGTGGTTACGGAACTTGATGATAACTCAAAAGCCTTAGATGAGGCGATTCGAGAAATGGAAAATGCATTAAATCAATAATTCCTTTTCCAAAAATCATTCTATTATTAATCAAAATCTGAAATTATGAAAAATTTAAAAATAATATTATCGCTGGCTTTCCTAATGATCTTTTCACTTTCTAGCAATGAAATATTTGCACAAGGAAATGACAAGCAAAAAGAAAAAATGGAGAAAGCTAAAAAAGCCAACAAAGGGCAAGCTAAAAAAATGGAAAAGCAGATTGATGCTCAAGTTACAGATGCAAACGCCAAAGGTCAAGCTCAAAAAGAAAAGGCTACTGCTAAAGGAAAGGAGATGAAAGAGAAAGTAAAAGAAAAAAAAGCGGAGCAGAAAACGGACCAAGCAATGGATTATCATGATGGAAATGATGACCTGAAGAAGAAAGCGAAGAAGGTCAAAGAGAAGCAACCAATGAAAGCTAAGAAGCCTGGTAAAAGAACACCTGAAGAAGCTCGAAGTCGATTAAAAGCCAAAAAAGGAATGGTTAAGGCTAAAATGAATTTGGGAAAAGAAAAATCAAGTGCAGCTAAGGCAAAAATTGCACAGGCAAAAGAGAATCTGGCTAAGCAAATCAAAGAAGGAAAAATCTCCGAAGAAGATGCATCTCGAAAAGATATGGCAATCAAAAAAGCAGAGAAAATCTTAAATGAATTAGATGCAACTATGGAAAAAGTGGATAAAAAAATAAAGGAATAAAATGGTTTTTAAACCTGATCTTCCGTAAAATCACCTTTAAAATAGCCAATTATGAGTTTCATGGTTGGCTATTTTTTTTTATTTTTGCGGCATCAAATTAAAGCTTGTGATTTTAGTCAAAAGCTTTCGAATTATTAAAACATTATATAAATAAATTAAATCATGGGAAGAGCATTTGAATATCGACGCGCTGCAAAAGAAAAACGATGGGCAAGTATGTCTAAAATTTTTCCGAAAATTTCGAGACAAATTACGATGGCTGCAAAAGAAGGAGGCTCTGACCCTGAGATGAATCCTAAATTGCGATTGGCTATCAAAAATGCGAAGGCGGCCAATATGCCTAAGGATAATATTAAAAAAGCTATCGAAAGAGCTTCCGGAAAAGATGCAGCAGATTATACTTTGGTGAACTACGAAGGCAAAGGACCACATGGGATTTTGGTTTTTGTGGAGTGTGCAACTGATAATACAACTCGAACAGTAGCTGATGTAAAATCCTATTTTAGTAAGGCAGGTGGAGCATTAGTCCCAACTGGTTCGCTGGAGTTTATGTTTGACCGAAAAGCTGTCTTTGAAATTCCATTTGTGGAAGGAATGGATTTAGAGGAAATGGAATTAGACTTAATAGACTTCGGATTGACTAAGATTGAACAAGATGAAGATACTATATATATCTATGCTGACTATACTGACTTTGGAACTTTATCAACTGCGTTAGAAGAAAGAAATATTGAAGTAGCTAAAGCTGACTTGCAACGATTTCCAACTTCACCAGTTGAGTTTTCGGATGAACAAATGACAGATATTGAAAAGATGTTGGATAAATTAGAAGAGAATGAAGATGTGCAAGCGGTTTTTACCAATATGGAATAAAAGAAATATTGAGATTTTGGAACGGAGTATTGAGGTTTTTATAAAACTCATATTTCAAACCAATCTCTTTATTAAACATAAATTAAACTAAAGTGTTGACATTCTGAAAATTGAGTATTGTTTTCAGTCTCAATGCTCAAATCAAAAAATCTCAATACTCAAAAATAACATAACATGATTGCAGAAATTCATACTGAGAAAGGATTAATGAAGGTTGAGTTCTTCGAACAAGATGCTCCCATTGCCGTGAAAAATTTTACAGACCTTGCTAAAAAAGGTTTTTACGATGGTTTGACTTTTCACCGAGTGATTCCAAATTTCGTAGTTCAAGGTGGTTGTCCTCAAGGCATCGGAAGTGGTGGCCCTGGTTACACTATTCCTTGCGAATTAGATGGGGATAATCAATTCCACGATAAAGGTGTTTTGTCAATGGCTCATGCTGGACGAGATACTGGAGGTTCACAATTTTTCATTTGCCATAGCCGAGATAATACGGCTCACTTAGATAGAAATCACACTTGCTTCGGACGAGTTTTCGAAGGCTTAGATGTGATTGACCAAATTGCTCAAGGAGATGTAATGACTAAAATTGTAGTGATAGGCGACGAAGCATAATCAAGCATTCTCAAAAAAAATTAGCGATGTTAACTTTAAAGGTTAGCATCGCTTTTTTTTGCCCCATCCTCTTTTAAACAATTCAAGAATATAGTTATCCCCGAAAAATGGTCTCTGAGAAATGGAGCGGGATAGGTACGGCGAAAAATGTGGGTGCGGGAGCCTGCTTTGTACCTAGCTATTTTTTCGCCTAGAATTTTTTGGTTCTTTTTTAATGAAAAAAAGAACAAACCTTAGCATGATCCACTTCTCTTGAAGATTAAAGATCCATACACATTAATTCTTTCCTTTCTTGATTTTTTGCGTTTAATTGACTTTTAGCCCTTCCAATTTCTCTATCTCTACATCTGAAATTTTCTCCATCTTATAAGTAGTTTTTTTATCAAAAACCTTAGCCATAAATTCCCCAGCCTTAGGTTTAATTGCATACACCAATTCTTGATTATCCTCTCTAAAAATTTTGACAAGCGTTTCACCATCTAAGGAAATGGATGGCAAATATCCCTTTACTTTTTTCCCAAAATTATCTTGCTGTTTGATAGTAATTGGCCAACCTTCATATGGTTGATTATCAGGAGAAGTTTGATTTATTGAAGCCCAACGAGGCCATACAGCTAGTTCTACCTCTCTTTCTTTTTTCGAAAAATTAATAATTGAATACCCCGGTGCTTTATCAAAAACCATTTCAGGTTCCCGATCAATATCATAAGGATTAGCAACAGCTTTAACTCGAATTTTATTTCCAAATCCATCTTCGTAATCTCCGGTATATTTTCGAGTATCACCATCCGTTTTTCCACTAGTGGCTAACCTAGCTGGAAACCACCGACGAGGCCACAAATTTGCAACCGCAGGAGTTGATAACCAATACCCACTATCACCATATTCATCTACTCCATATTGTCCTGTAGACCCCAAATGTTGATCACCAGTAATATGCAATGCAAAGGATTTCCTAATAGTTCTAATTGCTTTGTTGCGTTTATTTTGAGGCCAGCCATTGGAATCAAAATCTGCAACTGGTCTATCTTCTTTTGGGTATTCCCCTTTTTTATATCGAGGTAATCCAGGCACATATTTGTCATGCCATATATGTGCTGGCAAAGTGGCAACATTACAAAATGGTGATTGAGAAATTACCGTTTTAAAATAAATATTTTCATTCCAATCTTCTACCCATTTCTCTAAGAAATCTTCCTGACGCACCCCTAATAATTCAGCATCTTCATGATAAGCTTCAGTCTTTGGATTCCATTTTTTATTTTGAGGCCAGCCGTTTTCAATTTCGGCATTTGGAAGATATTGTTTGGGAGCAGACTTCCATTGGCGGTCTCCAAGTATCGCAAACGAGACACCACCATAATTCATATTGGTGTAATAAACACTAATATCTTGGAAAACAGGTGTAGGGTCATATGCATCTGGCAAATGCCCTGTTTGCGTACGGTGTACCATATTTACAAATTCTGGTTTCTCCTTATAACCTCCGCTATCTTGACTATCATATCCATATCCCAAAGACACATCTGCAGCTTTCCCTCCATTTCCCCAAAGGTTGCCATGAAAGACATCATGATCATCAGGAATAATAATGGAAGGAATATCCTTCAATAAATCTCGAAACGACCACCCGAAAATATACCACTTACGCTGATAGTCTAATATGCTATTTCGTTCAACACCATATCCTGCTACTCTTTCATATAATTGGTCTCCATGAAAAATCAACATTTCAGGATTATGCGCTGCTACATTATCAACTAAATCTTGATGTGGAAATCCTCTGTCATCTACGCAGGAAAGGGAGGCTATTTTTAAATTATTGTTTGATGGATTTTTTCGAATGGCACCTTTGTAAATGTATTGCTTTTTATTTTTCTGTAGATAGGATACTTCATATGAATGATCTTTTGAACTATCCCAATTTGATATTTTAAATAAAACATTTCGGCCATTTTTATCAATTTCTCCTCTTTGAGTTTCTACTCCATCAATGGATAAAATCACTTCACGATTATCATTCCCAACAGGAACCATTTGTACGCTCATTTTCATCACATCATTCGAAAGTGTGTGTTGAGTCCAAAAAATCGGGCCATAAGATCGGTCTGAAAATGTTGAAATTTTCTCACCGGAAATTTTCCATTTAGAAAAAGCAAAATTCGTGTCGCCACCTACATTCTTTCTTAGGTCTTTCAGACTGGTGTAGGTTGGTTTTGGTTCTAGGTAATTAAGTGTATCGGGATGACTGTGAGAACAAGTTAATCCTATCATTCCAACTAACCAGGAAGGATGAACTCTCCCCGTTAATGATTGAATAAACTGTCCATCGCTATCTAAATATTCAAGAAGAATACGATAGTTTCCTTCTTTATTTATTTTTCCAGAAACAGTTATTTGTCCGGGTGGAATTGCTATTTGAGATTTTGGTGGATTAATATCAAGAGACAAATCTCCAATAAATAAATTACCACTTTGAGTCAACCCTAAACTCAATCCTCTTCCTTTAATTGCATCATCGCGATAGTCATTAAATTGACCTACCAATCCTAACTGAAAACCAATCCACCCTTCTGAATTTAAATTTTTGTTGAGTGGTTTATCCGCCTTGATTGATTCTATTTTTTCGAAACTTACACTCATTTCAAAGCTCCCTTTTGAATCATTCAGCTCCTTCGTTAAAGCAATTACATTTCTATCTCCGCCCGAAACTTCAC
>CAJQQY010000070.1 GCA_905480595.1 uncultured Saprospiraceae bacterium
GAAAAGTCATAAAAAAGGTCAATTAAAGTCAGCGGCAAAAAACAAATCAATGACCTCCAAAACATACACTTATCTTTTCACCTTCGTCATCCTCATCGGCTTCCTCCTTCGCTTGATTTGGGTAGAAGACATGGAATGGAAATACGACGAATGGTGGATGTACACCCACGCCATGCTCGCCCCCGTTGAAGGAATCTGGCAGAGCGTCGGAATGAAAAGCGGTGCAGGAATCATCAATCCAGGATTAAGTGTTTGGGTGTTTTCATTGATGGGATATTTTGTAGAAACACCTTTAGGAATGGCTCGAGGTGTGCAGATCTTAAATGTGATAGCATTGTTAGGATTTATCTTTTTTGCCAAAAAAAGTTTAAAAGGAGAGGAGCAACAACAATGGTATTGGGCATTGGCACTTCTAGCAGCGAATCCATTGTACATCCTTTTTTCTAGAAAAATATGGGCGCAAGATGTATTGCCGATTTTTTGTCTGTTATTTATAGTAGGACATTTTTATCGAGAAAAAAAATGGGGAGCATTCACTTGGGGGATGATTGGAGCGATGCTCGGACAAATTCATATGAGTGGTTTTTTCTTTGCCTTTGGAATGTTTTTGTTGGCCACATTTTTCGATTATAAAAGAAAAATAAAATGGCAATGGCCGTTTTGGCTTGTGGGAAGTGTGATTGGAAGTATTGGACTATTACCTTGGATTTATGAAATGATTTATAATCGAGGAGCCTCTTCGACGAGTTGGGAAAATATATATAAATTCGATTTTTACATTTATAGTTTTATTGATCCATTGGGATTGAATACAATGTATTCCTTGCGAGACCACTTTTGGGATTTTATCAAAATACCTTTTGTTTTTGGAATGCCGACTTATTTGGTGGCGATTGGACATTTGGTTTTGGTAGGAGTGGCGTTGAAATTGCTGCAACAGCTTTTTTATTTACTCAAAAAAGTAATCACTTATAAGAAAGAAAATAAACTTGTAAATAGATTGTTACACAAAAGTTCAATAACTGAGTTTTACCTTTTAGCGACCTTATTTAGTTTAGGAATTTTAATGAGTTTTAGTGGAGTGAAAATTAGACCTCATTACTTGATAATTGCTTATCCGTTTTTATTTGTTTATATCGTCAAGTTACTTTTTTCTCATAAGAAATTACTTGCGGTACTCATCGCAGTTCAATTATTTATCAGTATTTGTTTCCTAACTTTTATTCATGTGAATGGAGGAGCAGAGAAAGGAGATTATGGAAAAGCATATCATCTACAAACTGAAACGCCTAAAAAGGTGGAGTGATCTTTCTATCATTATTTCCCGTGGAAAACTGCTTGGAATGCCATATAAAAACCAAAACCAAAAGCTATTATAATTCCACTAATAATATAACCTGTAGTCAGCATCATTTTATACAAAGCGAATGCTGCACCCATTATTAAAATCCCCGTCACTAGCGAAACATAATCTATTTTTTTAGTTGGTGGAATAATATGGCTTTGTAACTTTGCTTTTACTACATCAGCTTCTTTGATTTTGTCTAAAACTCTACCTCGCATTTCTTGATCGTCAGGAGTTCTTTTTTTTACCCAATTAAATACATCAATGAATCGAAAACTACCTTCCATCATAGTTTTACCACCTTCAATAAGTTCTTCTTCGGTATATTTCCTTTCGGACATTTCTAGTTGTGGTTATATTTCAAAAATGTATCCTTCCTCCACAAATTTTTTATACTTCTTTTTGTCAAATTTATACAACTTGGCAGGACGATGAGCAACTCCTTCTTGAGTTTCTCCGAGGTCAACTAAGATTTTCATGGAAAGAATTTTCTTTCTAAAATTCCTTTTGTCAATCTCTTTTGATGGTTCCAATATAGCTTCGTAAAGATGTTGTAATTCTGTCAAAGTGAATTTCCGAGGAAGTAATTCGAAGCCAACAGGTCGCATTCTTACTCGTCGTTTGAGTCGATTAAAACAAGCAGTTAAAATTTCATCGTGATCGAAAGCAAGGTTGGTAGCGTCTTTAATAGAAACCCATTCTGTTTTTTTGGAAAGAGGTGCAGTACCTTGTAATTTGTAATCCGTAATCTTTATCAAGGAAAAATAAGCAACTGTAATTACTCGTCCCATAGGGTGACGATTTACCGCTCCAAAAGTACGAACCTGTTCAAGGTAAACATCTTTTAATCCAGTCAATTCTTGCAAAACTCGATTAGCAGAAGCATCTAAATCTTCGTTTGGATAAACAAAATTCCCGGGTAATGCCCATTGACCTTCATAAGGTGCTTCTCCTCTTTTAATGACTAAAACTTTTAGGTTTCCGTCATCAAATCCAAAAATAATATTATCGACAGTAAACGCTGATTTTGCGTAGTCTTCAAAATTTATCATTCAGTTTTGTTTGTATATAGCTCGAAAATAGGGCTTTCTATGGTTTTTTCATAAATTTAACCCAGATTAAAGTTTAACCTATTTTTGAGGGGTTAAAGAAGAAAACTCCCTGAGGTTGAAAAGTAATTGTAATTCCTACAATATGTAAAAATAAAAAAAAAAATGATAAATCTTACCAGCGATACTGTCACTAAACCTTCTAAAGAAATGTTGCAAGCAATGATGAGTGCCGAAGTAGGTGATGATGTTTTTAGAACTGACCCCACGGTGAATGCTTTGGAGGAAAAAGCAGCTCAACTTTTTGGGATGGAGGCAGCATTATTTTGCCCTTCAGGAACAATGACAAATCAGATTGCGATGAATGTTCATACGGGTAGATTGGAAGAAGTAATTTGCCATGAATATTCACATGTGTACCAATATGAAACAGGTGGCTACGCAGCTAATTCTGGAATACCAATGAATCTTTTGCAAGGTGATTTTGGGAAATTAAATGTAGATCAAATTGCTGCTGCGATTCGTCCAGATTATGATTGGTTACCAAAAAGTAAATTGGTTGTGCTTGAGAATACGACGAATAAAGGTGGAGGTAGTTATTATACTTTGGATGAAATTCGACCGATCCGAAAATTGTGTTCGGAACAAGGTTTGGGATTGCATATGGATGGAGCGAGATTTTTTAATGCCTTAGTTGAGTTAGGCGACGACCCTAAAGATTGGGGAGCGGAGTTTGATAGTATTTCAATTTGTTTGTCCAAAGGGTTGGGAGCGCCTGTTGGATCTCTACTTTTGGGAAATGAGAAGATGATGAAGCAAGCTCGTCGCCAAAGAAAAGTGATGGGAGGAGGAATGCGACAAGCAGGTTTTTTAGCAGCAGCAGGAATTTATGCTTTGGATAATAATGTGGATCGGTTGAAAGAAGATCATGAACATGCAAGAATGATTAGTCTCGTTTTAGAAAAATTAGATTTTGTGGAAAACATTCGTAATGTAAAAACCAATATTTTAATTTTTGATGTGAAAAATCCTTGGACGGCGAATTCTTTTTTAGAAAAAGTAGGAGAGGCGGGAATTGCAGCTGCTCCTTTTGGCCCACAGACTGTTCGATTTGTAACGCATTTGGATGTAACAAAAAAGATGGTGGGGAAGGTGATTAATATTTTGGAGAACTTGTAAATGTATTGTTTTTTTACCAGAGAATAATTAGTGGTGATTTTTTTATTTAAAATTTTGATCAACAAATGCCCAAGGAAATAGAACGAAAATTTCTCCTCAAAAACGATAATTGGAGATCCCAATTTACTTCTCGAAAAATCATTAAACAAGGTTACCTCAGCACTCAAAAAGAGCGAACTGTTCGAGTTCGTGTTTTAGGAGAAAAAGGTTTTTTGACGATCAAAGGAGAAACAGTTGGAATGACGCGATTGGAATTTGAATATGAAATTCCAGGTGATGAAGCAAAGGAGCTTTTGCAACTTTGCGAAAAACCATTAATTGAAAAAGAACGATTTATCGTTTTGAGAGGGAAGCTAAATTGGGAAATTGATATTTTCGAAGGAGACAATAAAGGCTTGAATTTAGCCGAAGTTGAGTTGGAAGATGAAAATCAAAAAGTTGAAATGCCTGATTGGGTGGGGGAGGAAGTGACTTATGATAGTCGATATTTTAATTCTAATTTGGTGAAATTGCCTTTTGTGAGGTGGTAATTATTTAGGCTACTTGAAGTGTCGGAAGAACCTCTGTTCTAAAACTAGATGATTGACGTTCGATCTTTTTTTGGTGATGATATTGGTGTTTGGTATTCTAAATATCATATTAATAAAAAATAATATTTGTTTTCAAAAGGAAAAACCTTCTTACTTAATAGTAAGAAGGTTTTTTAGATGATAGATCTTGAAAAATCACTAGTTTCCATATAAAATTAGCTCTCCAGTTGCTTCAGTATCAAAATCAGGACAAGTGTCTACGCCTGCAATTCCACCAAATTCGCAAATAACATCTTGATCGACATTATAAACAGTAATCAAGTTATCATCACATTGAAGGCAACTGTTAATTAAAAAAACGCATTCTCCCTGATAGAAATACTGAATAATTCTTTTTGCTGAAGGACTCATGGATAATTCGAAAACTTCTTTCGTTTCCTTGAGCCATTGAATCGTTTCCAATGGATTTTCAATATCACAGGTAGTTGCAACTTCTCCAGGTAAATTTTCTTTTTTACAAGATGTCACAATTAAGGTGAAGACAAAAAGAGAGAAAGCATATTTTAAAATGGAAGTTTTCATAAATTGTTATTTTTTAATAAAGTAAAAAAGAATTTTCATAGCTTTCAATTGGTAAGACTACAAAAGGAGTAAAAAGGGTTGGGACAGAAATGAAAAAACCTCCAAGGTTAATTAAAGCCTTGGAGGTTTCATCTTTATAGAAAGGAAATTACGAATCTTGTCCTTCTCTTCTTTGTATTTCATCTCTAATTTTGGCAGCTCTTTCATAATCTTCATCTGCTAAAACTTCTTCGAGCATTTTAGATAACTCATCGGTGGTGTAACTTGAAAGGGTATTTCCAGAGACAGATTTTTTCCGTTTACTTTTTTTGCCAGTAGTAGTTTTTGGTTTTTCGGCAGGTGTTTGTTTTTCAGCTCCTTCTTCCTCCGAATCTTCTAAAATAACACCAGCAGCATCCAATATAAATTCATAAGTGAAAATTGGGCAATTGAACCTAACTGCCATAGCTAAAGCATCAGAAGTTCGACTATCAATTTCGAATTCTTCTCCATCTTTTAAGCAAATCAATCTTGCATAAAAAATGCCATCCAATAAATTATTAATGATAACTTCTTTGAGTTCTATCTCAAAAGTTTCCAATGTATTTTTAAAAAGATCATGCGTAAGTGGGCGATTAGGAGTCATTCGTTCCATTGCCACAGCGATCGCTTGCGCTTCAAATCCTCCAATTACAATAGGTAATCTTCGAGATCCATCTTGTTCCCCAAGTACAACCGCATAATTATGTGATTGAGTAACACTATGAGATAAAGCAACGATGTCCAATTCAATTTTTTTCATACTTTCCTTTTCCTAAAGAGACAATTTTCTAAAAATACAATTAATTATAATAATCTCAAACTCAAAAGACGTACCTAAAATTACTTTAATGTGTTTTAAAAGAAAATTTTAGGAATTACTTTAAATTTGGAGAGTTAACTGTTAATGGTTAACGATAAATTGTTAATAATCCCATTATTTGTATTACGGATCATTAATCGTTAACCATTAACAGTTAATCATTATTTGCTAACTATTTGCTGCATTGAATTTTTTGAAAGCTTCCGTTAATTTCGGAACCACATCAAATAAATCCGCACAAACTCCATAATCCGCCGCTTTGAAAAATGGCGCTTCTGGATCTTTATTAATTACAACAATTACTTTTGAACTATTCACACCAGCTAAATGCTGAATCGCACCTGAAATACCGATTGCGAAATATAGATTCGGTCGAATCGCAACTCCAGTTTGTCCAACATGTTCATGGTGAGGTCTCCAACCAATATCAGCAACTGGTCGAGAACATGCAGTTGTTGCTCCAACTACATCAGCTAATTCTTCAATGATTCCCCAGTTCTCAGGACCTTTCATTCCACGTCCTGCTGAAACAACTAATTCTGCTTCTGGAAGCGGAACTGTTCCGTCAACTGTTTGCACATTTTTAACAGTTACTCTTGCTGCTGGAGCAGTTGCATCAATTGACTCAACTGCTACATCCGAACCTGATTCTGCCGGAGGGAAAGAGTTCCCCATTAATGAAAGCACTTTTACAGCAGTTTTTACTTCGTATTCTGCAATCGCTTTTCCAGAGAAAACATTTTTCTTCACTTTAAACCCTCCATCAACTGTAGGAACTGAATTTACACCTGAAACTGAACCTGCATTCAATTTTACAGCTAATCGTCCCAATAAAGATTTTCCAGTAGAAGAATGATTTACGATAATTACTTCTCCACCCAATTCTTTGGCCGCATTAGCAATTACTTCTGCAAAAACTTGGCTATCAAAATTTTCGAAAGCACCATTAGCTTGAACTACTTTCGATGCTCCGTATTTTCCTAACTGACCTGCATTCTCTGCATTTCCCAAAACTAACGCAGTACAAGATTTGCCCATTGCGTCAGCTACCATTTTACCGTAGGACACCGCTTCAAAAGCGGATTTTTTAAATTGCCCTTTTGGGCTTTCTGCATATACTAAAACCATGATAAATCTATATTTAATGATTCTTGGACAATTTCTTTGTTTTTAAGTCAAACAAAAATCGATATCAACACTTCCGTTGGTCGTTTTTGATTCCAATTTTCTCTTGACTAAAGAGTTTGTCTAAGAATGTTTTGAATTAAAATAAAAAACCAATCTGCACTTTGCTAAAACCGTTTAACATAAAACAGTTAACCATTAACCATTCATCGTTAACCGTTATTTAAATAATCTTAGCTTCCTCATGTAGCAACCTTACCAATTCATCCATATCTTCTGGATCTACCATTTTTACGGCAGATTTTGCAGATGGTAAAGTGTAATTAACCACAGCTGTTGGATCATCAAAAGCAACTGGTTCCACTACATTTAGTGGTTTACGTTTTGCCATCATGATTCCTCTCATATTTGGAATTCGTTGTTCAGCCATTCCTTTTGCAGCACTAACTACAAATGGAGTTGCTACTTCAACTACTTCTTCGCCTCCTTCAATATCTCGATTGATCGTAGCAGTATTTCCAGCCACTTCCATTTTAGTTCCAAAAGAAACAAAAGGCATATCTAAATATTCAGCGACCATAGCACCTACAGAGGCACCATTATAATCGATAGACTCTTTTCCTAATATAACCATATCGAAACTTCCTTCTTTGGCATATTCAGCAATTTGTTTTGCAACAAACATGGCACTTTTAGGCTCTGCATTAATTCTAACTGCATCGTCAGCCCCGATAGCCAAACCTTTTCGAATAACGGTATCATTCGCCGCTGGCCCAACATTTATGATTGTAACCGATCCACCTGCAGCTTCTTTTAATTCCAATGCACGTACTAAAGCATACCACTCATCATATGGGTTCATAATAAAATTGACCCCAGCAGTATTGAATTCAGTATTATCAGCATTAAAAGAAATATTAGCCGTAGTTTCTGGTGTTTGAGTAACACATACTAATAACTTCATTATTGAGATAAGATTTTTTGTGATAAAATGTGTTTTTTGATTAAAATGGTTTTCCTTTGAAATTGTTCTCAAAATCAAAGAATAGTTTTTCAAAAACGGTGCAAATATAGATAATTTCCCACGAAAAAGCGAGTGTGAAAAGAAGTTTGAATTTTTTTGCCAAACTATATTTAATCAATTGATTATCAGTTGTTTACGAGTTTTTGAGTAACTTATCCAAAGTTTAATAAACTAGTTTAATTTTAATTCAAATAGGAATTAATTTAATGTCAAAAATCATGAGTTCTAATCGACTTGAACAATTATATCGTTTTTTAGAAGATCGTCCTGAAGATGACTTTTTACTTTTTGCCATTGCAAAAGAATATGAGAAGTTGGAAAATGAAGAAAAAGCAGAAAAGTATTATCTGAAATTACAAGATTTACATCCTAATTATGTAGGTACTTATTATCATTTAGGAAAATTATACGAACGCGCTGAAGATTTTGAATTGGCGACTGAAATCTATGAAAAAGGAATGGAGATCGCAAAGGCATTAGGAGATAAACATGCGTTTGGAGAGTTACGAGGAGCTCATGAAATGCTTAATTTTTAACTGTTAACGATAAACGGTTAACGGTTAATTTACCATGGTATAATTGTGATGGGGATATTAACAATTTAAGGTTAATCATTCACCGTTAATAGTTAACCACTCACCGTTAAATACATGTTCCGCTTTTCCGCATAGCCAAATATTACTCGCCGAATTTTTCCCATTAGGTTCAAATCTCACCGCTAAATCTCCGCCTTTTGCTACGATTGGAGTATTCTGTTTTTTCTTTCGATTTGATTTTTTCAGGAAATTAGCAATTGCCGCAGCAGTAACACCTGTTCCGCAAGAGAGTGTTTCATCTTCCACGCCACGTTCATAAGTTGCTACGATGATATTATCTTTGGTGCGTTCCACAAAGTTGACATTTACACCTTTCTTTTTAAATCGTTTTGAATATCGTATTGCTTGACCATTTTCTACCACATTGATATCATCAATATCTTCTACAAAAACGACATAGTGAGGAGAACCTGTATCCATCAAGAAGTAGTCTTCTCCAATTTCAATATCTTTCACATCAGACATTTTGAGTTCGACCCAATCGTTCTTTTTTATGATCGCTTCATGCGGACCATCGATGGCTAAAAAACGGCATTTTGATTTAACAACTCCGAGATGATTGGCGAATGCTGCAATACATCTTCCTCCATTTCCACACATACTACTTTCCTTACCATCAGCATTGAAATAAATCATGCGAAAATCATAACCTTTGCAATTTTCCAATAGGATTAATCCATCCGCTCCAATACCGAATCGACGGTCGCAGATTTTATTAATCAGCGCAGTATCTTTTTTACGGATGTATATTTTTTTTCGTTGATCAATCATCACGAAGTCATTGCCAGTACCTTGATATTTGAAGAAGGGAATCATGCTATTTTTTTTTTGCGAAATTAACTTCAAATTTCCCAAAAAAAAAATAGCCAAGCGGTAACTTGGCTATTTTAATTTGTTT
>CAJQQY010000071.1 GCA_905480595.1 uncultured Saprospiraceae bacterium
GTAAATGTTCGGTCATCTCTTACAGGATCAGTAAATGTTCTATTATCATTTCGTTGGCCAGAGGTATTATTGTTATTTCGGATTGGCCTAGAAGGTGGTGAATTAATTTCCTTTAGACCATCAATGACTCGATTCCAATCAAATGCAGGACCCAGATCCCATTTCCCAGAAGACCTATAATTAACATGAGAGACTATCCCCCAATCATTAAGTAATTTTTCTGGATCTCTTTTATATTTTGATAGATCATTTTTAGGAAGAAAAGTTGGAGCAATATCATGTTCCTTTGTCAGATACTTCAATAGCTGGATGAGACTTTTGTATTGAGCATCAGTAAAAGTGGCGAAGTATTTTTTTTCACGAAAAGGCTTGTCTAGTTTTGTAAAGTATTTCTTATCATTTTTAAAACTGCAATAAATATCTTCTTTATCATCTTTACTATAGTAAGTGTGTAAATCATCTCCATCAAGTTCAAGAAATCCGATGTTTGAAATTTCTATACCAATTGTTTGTTGACTATATGTAGATTTAACTTCAGGACCAAGATGATACGCCCAATACTTCTTCTCATCCCAAATTTTTAATATTCTACCATTTCTACCAATAATAAATGGGACAGATACTCGATACGGTTCTTCAGTTTTGATGGTTCCATCTTCTTGTTTTACTTTTTTTACTCCTCTGGTCAATTGAGCAAGATCACCTTTAAGATATCCTGTTGTAAAGTGAAGTACGATTTGTTTTTTAGGGAGTTTAGGTCCACCTTTTACATAAAAGATTTTAACCATTTCAGGGTTATTCGTTTTGTAATCTTTGTCAATATTGCAATCGTAAAATTCAATTTTTTCATTTGTACCTTTTATTTTTTTTGACATTTCTTTTAGGTCAAAAAGCTTCCCATCACTATCTTTTTTATTCTTAAAAAAATCACTTTCATGATTATTTATGCTCGATGCTTTCATTGTTTTTTCGTTTTTATTTTGAGGTAATTATTTATTTTGAAAAGTTAATTTTGGTTTAAGGATAAAGTGATTGAATCAAGCTCGCTAGTACTTTCACTCGGAATGAAAGTTAGTTGTAAGCTTCCATTTTGAAGACTATTTACAGCATTGGGTTTGGTTTGTATATCTAAAGACGGAAGAACATCAACATCGGAGGATTTAGTTTTTCCGATAAATTGACCAGAAGTTGACATCCGACCATTGATGTTATAGTTTGCTATTTGACTTCCACTTGCTCTAAGTTGCATATCACCTTTGTAATCAATTGCGCCGTAGATATAAGGAATATTTATAGGCGTTGTATCTGATTTAAAATAAAATGCTTCACCTATATAAAGACCACTCAAAGGATTTGTATCTGATACATCTTGGTCTAAGATAAAAATGTCGATCATTTCTTTTTTGAGCATAGCATCGAAACTTGCGTTGAATAGCTTCTCTGTAGTTTTTCCAAAAGCACCCAAAGTTTGCGGAATAGAATCAAAATATGATACGACTAAATTTTTTTCGAATCGATCTGAAGAATCAAATATATTGATACCGAATTTGAGTTGGCTAATAGATTGATTTAATTCATTTGAAATGACAAAAGTGTTAGCCACCTCATTGGTCAAACCTTGTTGATCAGGAGTTACAGTTTGTATAATTTCAAAATCTACTAAGCTTGGAAAGTTAATGTTGAGACTTAGGCTGGAAGGTTCAGAGAGTTGGAAATCATCTTTAAGGTAATCTTTACAGCTAAAGAATATTGTGCAGGAAAGAACAAATAGAAGGAAGTTTCGTTTGGTCATTGAAGTGTGTATTTATTTTTTGTAAGATTGATCAAACTCTTCAAAGGAAGAGTGAATTTTGATCACTTTCATTTTTCCCTTCAATGGTTTAGATTTTTGTTTTCTCGTTTTTTTAGTACTTGAGGTAAGGTAGTTATTTTTTACTAAATATTAGAAAAATGAAATTATTACTAAGTATGTTGGATTCGGTGAGTTTTCATTTGTAACTCATTTGTAACTACATCTATTTATATTTATTAATGTAAGTTTTTTATAAATCATAAACCTAAGCGAATGTATTCAAAAGAACTAAATAATATAAAAAAGGAGTTGAGTCAAGCTAAAAGTTATGAGGAGTGGAAAGACCTTGCAGCAACTCATGATAGAGCATCTGGAATGGAGGCATGGAAACAGGTTAACCATAGTGATTTGTATGACAATGATGAAATCTATTTGCGGTTAGAAACTATTCGTGCTTATCGAGAACAAGGGGATGATCAAGGTTTGTTATTTGCTTTGAATGAAGGTGTGCATGGTAATATGGGCGGTATGGGAGATCCAAGATTATATGAAAAAGCATTGTTAGGGACCAAGCAATTAATTGAAGATTATGTGGATGAGTTAGTAGATGCCATAAATCATATAGCAGATAAGAAAAATAAGAATATTAGTTTTGAAGATAAGTTAGATTTCTTCAGACGAGCTAGTCATTGTTTCGGACGGTCTGCTTTGATGTTAAGTGGTGGTGGACAATTGGGTAATTTTCATGCTGGAGTTTTAAAAATTTTAGCAAGGCATCATTTGATTCCAAGTGTAATTTCAGGGTCAAGTGCCGGTTATATTTGCAGCTTTAGCAGGGACACGATCAGATAAGGATTTAATTGAATTTTTAGAGAATGATATGCTGCTGGAAATTATTGAAAAAGAAGCAACCATTTTTAGGAATATTGCCGAGAAAAGAAGTTCATTGAGTATAAAGGATTTAGAATCAGTTATCAAGGTTATTATTCCTAATTTGACTTTCCAAGAAGCTTTTGAAAAAACAGGAAGGAAGATAAATATTTCTGTTTCCCCACATGGAGGACAACAGAAGTCACGATTGCTAAATGCTATTGCATCTCCAAATGTATTGATTCGTTCCGCATTAATGGCATCATGTGCAGTACCAGGAGTTTTTCCTCCAGTAACTCTATTTGCCAAAAATAAAGAAGGAAAAGTGCAAGCTTATTTGCCATCCAGAAAATGGATTGATGGTTCTATGTCTAATGATTTACCGTCTAAACGATTGGCAAGATTATTTGGTGTCAACCACTTTATTATAAGTTTGACCAATCCTTTGGTTTTACCTTTTGTAAATACTCCTTTCCAACGAAGTGAGTTTTTGGCTCCGATAGTAAGATTTGGAACTGCAGTCATCAAGGAAACTTCTCAATTCAATTATACGATTGCCAAACGGTTTTTTAAATACATTCCTTCCTTAGCTTTGTTTGCCAATACTGTTAACTCAGTTGTACAACAAGATTACAAAGGAGATATTAATATTATGGCCGATTTTAGTGTGATTAAGCCGAACAAATTATTATCTGCTTTAAGTCGAGAAGAGTTAACTGAATTAATTCAAAAAGGTGAAAAAGCAACTTGGCCTAAGTTGGAAGCGATTAGAATATGTACAAAAGTAGGTCGAACATTAAATAAGATATTGGTAGAATATGAATTGGAAGAAATGCGATTGGCTAAAAGGTATTTGACTGCTAACTAATAATATATTCTATGAAAAGATATTAAAAAAGAGTAAATACTTAATTAATTAAAAGGAAACAAAAATCATTAAATAGAATGATGTTTGTCATTGTTCTTATTTTGTTATATTACCTACCTTAGTGAAGGTAAAAAAAGCTTCAATATCTTTTTTCAATAAATGGATTATTGAAGCCTTATTTTTTTGTAATTTAAATACATACATACAATGGCAATTAAAAAAAAGGTAAAAGCAACAGCAGCAAAGGTATCGGCTAAAATAGCAGAAGCTAAGAAGGCTGCAAAAAAAGCAGCAGCTAAAAGAGCAGCCAAGAAAGCAGCAGCTAAAAAGGCGGCCAAGAAAGCGAAAGCAAAAAAAGCTTTAAAGAAAGCCAAAATGAAAAAGGCTTTGAAGAAAGCCAAAATGAAAAAAGCTTTGAAGAAAGCCAAAATGAAAAAAGCAGCTAAGAAGGCGAAAGCAAAAAAAGCCTTAAAAAAAGCCAAAATGAAAAAAGCGAAAAAGAAATAATAGTAGATGCCTTTGATAATTTTTTATCAAAGGCATCTTTTTTTTAGGTTAAACAGAAAGTGTAATATTAAATTTTGCTACTTACTAAATCTCCTACTTCTCTGCCAACCTTCATAGCTGCATTGATTGAGCCATTTAATTGAAAATCACCACAAACATATAATCCTTTTCTTAATTGTAGTTTTTCTGCAGCAATATTATGGGATACATTTGATTGATTTGGTAATGCGTATTTGACAGTTCGGGTATGTAAATGTTTCCAGTCTTGAGTGACTTTTCCAAACCAAAGCTGAAGTTCATCTCTGACTGCCTTTATCAATTCCTTTTCGGTTAACTTCGATTCCCCAACAACAGATAAAGAAATCAAAAATTGAGTATTAGTTGAATATAATGGTGCTATATTATTTATTGCGCAAATATTATTTACTAATCTATTGGGATTAGTATTAAGTGCAATTAATGGTTTTTCGATGGGTAATTCATCAGCTACAAAGTGGATATGAGTGGTACTTTGATGAGTGGTTTTTACAGAAGAAAGTTCCTGAATAATTCCCGTAGCTTCCGTTGCAACTATTATATGAGGTGATGAAAACGAAGAACCATCCGTTAAGTGAACGGTTTGCTGATCAATTTTTGAAACTCTTGCATTTGTAATAATTGAATCTGAAGGCAAAGGATGAGATAATAATTTTGGAATCTCTTCCATTCCTAAATTGGGGACT
>CAJQQY010000072.1 GCA_905480595.1 uncultured Saprospiraceae bacterium
CATGATGAAGAGAGAGATGGTTCAATTAGTCAAGAAATTTTGTTTTGGATAGAGATGAAACAGGATGCAAACAAGAAGTATAACTTTAATGATCCATCGGTGATTTGGGCAAAAGAAACCCTTTCGACTTTGTCATTCAAACATGTAAAAAAGAAAAAAGGTCGAGCAAAAAAAGCATTAAAAAATCTTACTTACAAGGATCCAAAAAAAGGAAAAGGTCGGATAGTTGAAAATGAAAGTTGGTATCCGTATTGTGCTGATCCAATTAACCAAGAAGATGTTGAAAATTTATTAGCAGCAACAGTTGACACCGTAACCACTTATGATCCTGAAACTTATCAAGAAGAAATTAAGGTAGTTAAAAATTCAAAAATCACTTACAAAGACTTCGATTATTTTCGAGTTTTACAACATTGGTATTTTGATAAATCAACGAATACCTTGGCGAGTAAAGTCATTTCTATTGGTCCATTGCAAGATGTTTTGAACGAAGAGGGAAAGTTGAGATTCCGCAAAGCTTTGTATTACATAATGAGCTCACAATAACGCAAGACGGATTTTCAAATCCGTTCCACCTTCTGAAAAGCCATGCAATTAAACAGTTTGCATGGCTTTTTTGATAAAAACCTCCATCAACTTTTTTACAAACATTTTGTTAAAATACAAATGTGATTTTCATCACTTTCCATCTCCAAAAAATCACCTATTTTTACAAAAAAAATTAGAACATGAGTTACTTTGATTTATTCGTCCAATCCTACAAAGATTTTGGAGGTTATATTTGGAATGAAATCACATTTCAAGTTTCGCCTTGGTATGTGAATTATTTTTATTGGTTGATTGCATTATCACTTGTAGTTTGGGCATTGGAAATTATGTTCCCTTGGAGAAAAAATCAGGCGGTATTTCGTAAGGATTTTTGGCTAGATACCTTTTACATGTTTTTCAATTTTTACATTTTCAAATTGGTCATTTTTATGGCCTTTTCGAATGTAACTTCTCAATTTTTTCTAAATATTTTAGGAGGAGAGTTTAAAGATTTCGCCATTATAAATATGAGTGGACAAGCTTTGTGGATTCAATTATTAGTGTTTTTTATTGTTACTGACTTTATCCAATGGTTTACTCATGTGATGCTTCACAAATATGAATTTCTATGGCGTTTTCACAAAGTTCATCACTCCGTAGAAGAGATGGGATTTGCGGCACATCTTCGATATCATTGGATGGAAAATATATTTTATACTCCAATGAAATATATCATTGTCATGTTATTTTTTGGATTTGAGCCAGCAAGTGCTTTTATCGTTTATTACCTCTCAATCGCCATCGGACACTTGAATCATGCTAATATAAAATTGACTTATGGTCCATTGAAATATATTTTTAACAACCCAGTTATGCACCTTTGGCACCATTCTTATGCTTTGCCAGATGATAGAAAAAAAGGAGTAAATTTCGGGATTTCTTTGAGTATCTGGGATTATATTTTTGGAACAAGCTACATTCCTGAAGATAGTGGAACGATTAAGTTAGGTTTTCCTGGTATGGAAAAATTTCCTAAGGATTTTGTTCATCAAAATTTAAGTGGATTTAATTCGGAAGATTAACTTTTTGTTCTGTAGCTAACATCTTAATATTTCCAAAACAACTATCTTGTAGCAAAATTTTAAAGGTACAGGATGAATCGATTTGATAAAATATTTTTAAATTTCTTTTTTCTTTCAATAGTTTTTTCAACTAATGCTCAGTTAGTAATCAATGAAGTTTGCTCTAAAAACACTTCGATTATAGAGGATGAATTTGGAGAAACTCCCGATTGGATAGAGTTATATAACAATACACTTACAGATATAAATCTGGAAGGATACTTTTTGTCGGACAATGAAAGTAATCTTCAAAAATGGGTTTTCCCCAATAAAATAATTACTGCCCAATCTTATCTTTTAATTTTTGCATCCGACAATGATTTAGTTCAAACTTATTGTCATACTAATTTTAAATTATCAAACGCAGGCGAAACTTTAACTCTTTCTGATGCTTCAGAAAATGAAATTGATCGAGTCGAAATTCCACCACTAACTGAAGATCATTCTTTTGGAAGATTGCCTGATGGAAATGGCGATTTTTTATATTTCGAATCGCCAACTCCTGAATCATCTAATGATAATAATTCGAATTACGAATTTGCGAAACCTCCTAAATTTGAAACTCAACAATACTTTTACAAAAATAGTGCATCCGTAGAATTGACTTGTGATGATCCAAATTGTACGATTAGATTCACTCGCGATGGAAGTGTTCCAAATGAAGATTCGGAATTATATTCGTCTCCAATTCAATTAGATACTTCAACCACTATTCGTGCAACCTCTTTTTCAAATGATCTCTACCCTTCCCAAACTAGTACTCGAACTTTTTTTTGTAACACTATACACACGTTACCTATCCTTGCTATAACGAGCGAGCCAGAAAATTTTTGGGATTGGGAAAATGGCATCTTTGTTTTAGGTCCAAATGGCGATCCAGTTTATCCTCATTTTGGAGCTAATTTTTGGAAGAATACAGAAATTCCATTGCATATAGAATATTTTAAAAATCAAAATTTAGAAGTTGAATTTGCAGTAGGTACAATTATCCATGGAGGAAAAGATGCTAGAAGTAAACCGATGAAACCACTTCGACTTTTGACAGATAAAAACTATGAATCGGAAGGAATGAATTACCAGTTTTTTGAAAATAAAAATGTCAATAACTTTAGGCGTTTAATTCTCCGAAATGCAAGTGGGGATTTTAATTATACTCATTTCCGAGATGCTTATTTGCATAGATATTTTATAAATGAAAAATTAGATTTGGATGTTTTGGCTCATCAACCAATTGTTGTTTATGTCAATGGAATTTATTGGGGAGTGATGAATTTACGTGAAAAAGTTGATCGGTTTTATCTCAAAGAAAATTATGGTATGGACAAAGATAGTATTGATTTGTTGGAGGAGGATTTAGTAACTATCGAAGGTTCGAAAGATGAATATTTGGCTAACTATGAGTTTATAACCAATAATGATTTAAGCATTTCTGCTAACTTTGAAATCGCAGAAAGTTATTTTGACATTCCCAATTTAACTGATTATTTCGTAGTCCAAACTTATGTGAACAATACAGATTTCCCCAACAATAATCTCAAATATTGGCAACCAAAAAAAGAAGGTGGGAAATGGCGATACATACTTTTTGACATGGATGTGGGAATGGGAAGACATGGTTGGACCAAAGCTCATTTTGATAATTTTAATTGGCGGTTAGAAAATCCAGACAGTAATAAATTCATCGACATCATAGTCTCACTTTTTGATAATGAAAATTATCGAAACTACTTTGTAAATCGCTATGCTGATTTGATGAATACCACTTTTACCATTGAAAATTTCACAAAGGAAACTCAAAATACCATTGACGAGATTGATGAAGAAATGAAACGACATTTTGGAAAATGGACTTGGCCTGGACATGATGTTTGGCATGAAGAAAGGTTGCCAGGCTTATTTACTTTTATTGAAGAACGTCCTGAAAATCAACGAGAATTTATTAGGCAATATTTTGAATTAGAAAATACAGTTGAGCTACAAATCAATACGTTTCCGAAAGGTGCTGGCCTAGTAAAAATCAATACGATTACTCCAGAAATTTTGCCTTGGAAAGGTCATTATTACAATGGTGTTCCTGTCACATTAACCATTGTTCCTAACAATGGTTTTACATTTAAAAACTGGGAATCCATCCATACTATCTTAGATCAAAATTCTAGCGAAACAATTAGCTATAATTTTGAAAAGGACGATGAAATTACTGCTTATTTTGAGGCAAAATTTGAAGGGATTAATTTATCCGCTTCCCCTAATCCATTTCAAAATAATATTGAACTTGAATTTACTTTGGATAAAATTTCAAACGTTGACGTTTATCTTTACGATAGTATTGGTAGATTACTTCGATCATTCCCTCAAGGAAAAAGAAATGGAGGAACTCAAACTATCCAACTGGATATCAACGACTTAAACAAAGGAATCTATATTATATCTTTACAAACTGAAGACGAGGTTCAATCTGTGAAATTGATTCATTAATTGTATTCAGATAGGATAATTTTAAAATAAGCAAAACTATATCCGAACAATTATTCATTATAAAAATCATCCGATTTGAATTTTATTTCAAAAAAAATCCAATTTACCATTTTCCTTTTTATCATTTTCGCTAGCTGTAAAAATGATAAAACGCTTCCTCTCAATACAGAAATTACTCCTCAAAAAATTACAGAAATCCCAAGTACGTTAAACGAAATCTCAGGTATGATTTTTCGGAATGACACCAGCCTTTTAGCACACAATGATGGCGGTCAAGGTGCAAAGGTTTTCGAAGTAGATTTAGATAAAAAAAAGATCAATAGAACCATAAAAATTTATAATGCAACCAATCTCGACTGGGAAGATATTGCACAAGATGATGAATATATTTACGTATCAGACTCAGGTAATTTTCTAGGTCAAAGAGATGATTTAAAAATTTATAAAATTTCCAAAAGTGAATTAGAAATCAAAGACTCTGTCGCTGCTGAAATTATCGAATTTGAGTATCCTGATCAAGGAAGTTTTCCACCAACGGAAATACATAATTACGAATGCGAAGCGGTCATTAGTTTTGAAAATGAACTTTTTCTTTTTTCAAAAAACCACGTGGACTTAAAAACAAAATGGTATTCACTTCCTAAAAGTGAGGGAAGTTATTCAGCTACCTTGATTCAAGAATTTGAGTCAGAGGGTTTAATAACTGGAGCAACAATTAGTAAAGATAAAAATGTAATTGCATTGTTGGGTTACCATAAGAATTCAGGAGACTTTGAGCCCTTCATCTGGTTGTTATATGATTTTCCAGATGGAAAAATATTTGATGGAAAATCAAAAAAATTAGATTTGACCTTTAATGCTCAGATGGAATCTATTTGTTTTGGAAAAGATAAAAATCTCTATTTTTCACATGAATCCGAAACAGGGAATTTGCCACAATTTATTTATCAGATTGATGTGGAGCCATTTCTAAATTAAAAGGCCTTCCTGATTTTAAAAATCAGGAAGGCCTAAGAGTTTCTAAAAAAAATCAACTTCATCACATTTTCCCCAATATCAATTCCGCCAAATCATAAACCATTACCGACTCTTGTTTCTCTTTCGCCTTAATTCCATCTGACATCATTGTCAAACAAAATGGACAATTTACCGCAACGATTTCAGCTCCAGTTTCCAAAGCTTCTTCCGTTCGCTCTATATTGATTCTTTTCTTTCCAGGCTCATCTTCCTTAAACATCTGAGCACCACCTGCTCCACAACATAATCCATTGCTTTTAGTTCGTTGCATCTCAACTAATTGATTATCCAAGTTTTGCAAAACAGATCGAGGTGCTTCATAAACGCCATTCGCTCTTCCTAAATAACAAGAATCATGATAAGTAATTTTTTTACCATCAAAAGCTCCTCCGTCTTTCAATTTGATGCGTCCTTCATTAATCAATGATTGCAAAAATTGAGTGTGATGCATCACTTCATAATTTCCTCCTAAAGCTGGGTATTCATTTTTCAAAACATTAAAACAATGTGGACACGTCGCTACTATTTTTTTCACATTGTACAAATTCAATGTTTCAATATTTTGCAACGCTACCATTTGAAAAACAAATTCATTTCCTGCTCGTCTTGCAGGATCGCCCGTGCAACTTTCTTCTTTTCCCAAAATCGCAAACTCCACTCCTGCTTCATTCAATATTTTTGTAAAAGCAACAGACACTTTTTGCGCACGTGAATCAAAACTTCCTGCACATCCTACCCAAAATAAAACTTCTGGTGTTTTTTCTGCGGCAGCCATTTCTGCCATCGTTGGTATTTTATATTCTTTAGACATATTTTTTTTAGCGGTTAATGATTAACGGTAAACAATTAATTCTAAACTTTAGAAAAATCGGTGATTTGTTTTTTTTACAAAAAAAGTAAATTAAGTAGCTCTCGTCAAGTTAACCATTCACCGTTAACAGTTAACCGTTAAAAGCCTAGTTTTGAGAAGTTGCTTCTTCTGCCCATTTATCACGTGCATCTGGCAACTGCCAAACTCCTCCTGAATTTTCAATACTCGTAAACATCGGTGTCCAATCTTTTGGCCCAGCCGACAACGTCAAAATTTCATATCGACGCATTTTCAAAATAATATCCAATGGATTTATCAGAACTGGACATGCTTCCACACATGCATTGCAAGTAGTACAAGCATGTAATTCTTCATTTGAGATATAATCAAATAATGATTTTCCATCATCAAAATTTTCTTTAGTCAAAGTCGTTGCCTCTGCTTTGAGTTCTTCCTTCACCCATTGCATATCTCCACTATCTAATTTTTTTCCAATCTCAGTTGCTCGATCACGAACATCCATCATAATTTTTCGAGGAGACAATTTTTTACCTGTAATATTCGCTGGACAAACAGATGTACACCTTCCACACTCTGTGCAAGTATAAGCACTCAACACATTTCCCCAATCCAAACTCATCACATCATTTGATCCAAATTCTGGCAATTCATCCATTGGTGCATCAGGATCAGTTTCAATCAAGCCCATCATGGATTTCACTTCATTCATGATTTCAGGCATATTTTCCATCTCGCCTTTCTGCGCTAATTTCGCAAAATAGACATTTGGAAAAGCCAACATAATATGCAAATGCTTTGAAATCGGCAGGTAGTTTAAAAATGCATAAACGGTCAAAATGTGCAACCACCATCCAAATCGTTCAATACCGATCAAAGTCGTTTCTGATAAGCCGCCAAACAATGCAGGTCCGAGCCAAGAACTCACGGCAAAGTTTCCAGTCATATGATAATGTTCCGCTCCCATACTTTGCAAAACCTTATCTGCACCATTCATACTAAAAACTCCAATCAGTAAAATGATCTCTAAAACTAAAATCATGTTTCCATCAAATTTTGGAAATCCAGTCATCTCGTCCATTTGGAACCTAGGAATCGCCAATAAGTTTCTTCTTATTAAAAATATTAAAGTAGCAAAAAATGCCCCGACTGAAAGTAACTCAATTGAACTAATTACAACCGTATAAAGTCCACCCAACATGCTAGCAAAAAAACGATGTGTCCCAAAAAACCCATCGACCAGAAGTTCGATCAACTCAATTTGAGTAAACAAAAATGCCACATATATAAATAGGTGTAAAACTGCAGGTATCCATCGCTTGAACATTTTCTTTTGGCCAAAAGCTACTAGCAAAACGTTTTTCCAACGTACGCCTGGTTGGTCGGAAATGTTCTTGTCTTTTCCAAGGAAAATATTTCGACGGATTTTTAAAAATTGTTTGGCTGCAAAACCAAATGCTGCAATAGTGACTATCGCAAAAATTATTTGTTGCATATATTAAAAGGTTGAAGTTTTGTTTTTCAAAAACCCTAACTTACATGATAACATTGAGTCACCTTGTGAGTATTTATGGATGTTTTTAGTTTTGAAAAATCTAAAAAACCGAATTTACAAGTAATTATACGTTTTGAAATTAAATAGATATAATAAAATTGGTTTTTTTTTAATTAAAAATGATTCTTAATTAGTTCCATATTTACTAAATTGCCAACATGAAATTACTTGACTCGCGACAAATTAAGCAAAAGATAAAAAGGTTGGCTATCGAGATTTTGGAACAAAATTTTGGAGAGAAAGAAATTATCCTAGCTGGTATTAATAATAATGGCTTGGGCTTCGCCAAAATGTTGGAAAAAGAAATAGTACAACTGACTGATAATCAAATCACTTTGACTTCGATTAACCTTAGTCCAGCTAATCCTTTGGAATCTGAAGTTGAAATTGGATTACCTCTTAAAGATTTAAATAAAAAAGTAATTATCGTCGTAGATGATGTAGCAAATACTGGACGGACTATTTTTTATGCGATCAAGCCATTGTTGGATGTTTTACCTAAAAAAATCCAAGTAGCTGTGTTGGTCGATCGTGAGCATAAGTCTTTTCCCATAAAAGTAGACTACGTAGGTATTTCGCTTTTTACAACTGTTCAAGACGATATTGATGTGCAAATAAAAGGACGAGGAGAAAAAGCAGTTTATTTAAAATAAAATATGTGATAAAACGCAGATGACACGAATCGGGCGGATTAACGCAGATTTTCTCCCATGCTAATGAAATCGTCAAATCCGCTCGATCCATGCCATCCATGTTCCATCAAAAATCAAGATTAATGAAATTTGGAAAATTACCTGACATCTCAAATGTCGTTTTCTCACTCCCAAATGAACCTGAGGAAAATCAAACTATCCTTTCCAATTTTCCAAAAAAAAATACTCCTCCCAAAATCTATATCGGTTGTACAGGTTGGAGCATGAAAGAATGGGTTGGAAAAGTTTATCCTCCAAAAACTCCTGCAAAAGATTATCTAAAACACTATGCTAAACAATTCAATACAATTGAATTAAACACCACTCATTACCGAATTCCAAGCGAAGCGAATATTGAAAAATGGAAAAATGAATCTACCGATGATTTTCGTTTCTGCCCAAAAATCCCACAGGTGATTAGTCATAGCTCAGATTTGGGAGCAAATAATAATGCGTTGGTTAATTTTTGTAAAAACATCCTATTATTAGAAGAAAAATTGGGATGTTGTTTTATGCAATTACCACCTTATTTTGGGATAGATAGATTGGCAATATTGGAGCATTTTTTTAAAAGATTTCCAAATAAAATTCGATTAGCGATTGAATTGAGACATGAAAGCATTTTTTCTAACAAAAAAAATCAAAAAGAGGTCGCTGAATTACTAAAAAAGTATAATATTGCTTGGGTAAATACTGATGTGGCAGGAAGACGAGATGTTTTACATTTACAGTTGACTACCGACATTGCAATGATTCGATTCGTTGGAAATGATTTACATCCAACTGATTATCAACGAATTGATGAATGGGTACAAAAATTAAAGAAATGGTCGGAGCAAGGACTTTCCGAAATATATTTTTTCCCTCATGAACCTGACAATATTTTAGCTCCTGATTTATCTTTATATTTGACAGAGGAGCTTCAAAAACATTTTGAAGTAATTACAAGAGGCCCAAAGTTTTACGATGAAAACGATGGAAAACAGATGTCTCTTTTTTAGAAAAATCAAAACTTGAAAATGATAAAAAAAGTAACTGTTTATTGTTCTTCCAGCAATACACTTCCTCAAAAATATTATGAGGAAACTAAAAAGATTGGACAACTTCTTGCCAAAGAAAATATCACTATAATTTATGGTGGAGGTTCTTCAGGATTGATGGGAACATTGGCAGATAGTGCATTGGAAAATGCGGGAAAAGTAATTGGAGTAATTCCAAGATTCATGAAAGCTGTCGAGTGGGATCACAAAGGAGTCAACTTAATGATCGAAACTGAAGATATGGCAGAACGCAAAAAATTATTGATAGAAGGAACTGATGCTGTTATTGCTTTGCCTGGAGGTGTTGGAACATTCGAAGAATTATTTGAAGTATTAAGTGCAAAACGATTGGGACTTTTTACCAAACCAATCATCATTTATAATTATCAAGGATTTTACAATCCTATCGTAGAGATGTTGGAAACTTGCGTGGAAGAAAACTTCATGGGAAAACAACATCGAGATATTTGGACAGAAGTGACTCAATTGGAAGACTTAATTGGAGCTATGAAAAATGCTCCGGCTTGGAGTGAATCGGCAATTGATAATGCTCAAACATAAGATTTAAAACCTAACGAAATGACTAAAGAGATTACGGAAGATAAAAAATCATATCCTTATATCCATCGAGATATAAGTTGGTTGTATTTTAATGAAAGGGTTCTTCAAGAGGCAGAAGACATCGGTATGCCTTTGTTTGAAAAGATTAAATTCTTAGCAATTTACTCTAATAATTTAGGAGAATTTTTTCGAGTGCGGGTAGCCAATTTACGAAACCTAGTTCGTGTTGGAAAAAAGATGAAACGTAAATTAGATTATGATCCAAAAGAAATCTTAAAACGAGTTTTAAAAATAGTTACTCAACAGCAGATTAGATTTTCTGAAATATTTAATGATCAAATCATTCCTGAACTGCACAAAAACGATATTAATTTATTGAAGTATGATGATCTAACTCAAGAGCAAAAAGATTTTGTCAATACTTATATTCAGGATGATTTGCAACCACATATCCAGCCTGTTCTTTTGGTAAAAAATAAAATACGTCCGTTTCTAAATAATTCGGAATTATATTTAGCTATACTTTTAAAAGATAAAAGTGCAGGTCTGGCTGAGGTGAATGAGCATTATGCCATTCTAAAAATACCTTCTGAGTACTTACCTAGATTTATTGAATTACCAAATCCGAATGGGCGTCATGATATCATTATGTTGGATGATATAGTTCGTCGAGCGGTGACTTGGATGTTTCCAGGTTATCATATTGAGGATTCTTTTTCCATTAAATTAACACGTGATGCAGAGCTTTATATTGATGATGAATTCTCTGGAGATCTTTTGTTAAAAATAAAAACTAGTCTAAAAAAACGAAATGTTGGGCCAGCTTCTCGATTAGTTTATGATGCAGCCATGCCTACTCAATTATTAGACTTTTTGATTGAGTCATTTGAATTAGATAAATATGATTTGATTCCTGAAGGAAGGTATCATAATAATTTTGATTTTTTTGGATTCCCTAGTTTTGGAAAAGATCATATGAAAATTACGCCACTTCCTCCTCTAGATTATCCAGCATTGACTCCAGAATCTAGTATTTTTGAAGAGATCAAAAAGAAAGATCACTTGGTTCATTTTCCATATCATACTTATGAACCAGTAATTCGATTTTTTGAAGATGCAGCCAATGATCCGAATGTAACAGAAATCAGAATCGTCCAATATCGAGTAGCAAAGAAATCTAGGATTATGAAGGCGTTAATGAAAGCTGCAAGATCTGGGAAAAAAGTTTATGCTTTTATAGAAGTCAAAGCAAGATTTGATGAGGAAGCAAATTTGGATTGGGGAGAAAAATTAGAAAAGGCTGGTGTAAATGTAAATTATAGTTTTCCTGGATTAAAAGTCCACTCCAAATTGGCTATGGTCAAAAGAATCGAAAATGAAAAACCTAAAATTTACACTTATTTAAGTTCTGGAAATTTCCATGAGGACACCGCCAAAATTTATACTGATTTAGGTTTTTTTACTGCTGATAAAAAAATTACACGTGAGGTAAATGAAGTGTTTTCCATTTTAGAATCTGTTGATCACCGTCCAAAAGATTTCCAACATTTATTAGTTGGACAATTTAACTTAAGACAAGATCTTAAAAAAATGATCAACAAAGAAATTGCAAATGCTAAGGCTGGAAAAACAGCTCGAATGATCTTGAAAATGAATAGTTTGGAGGATAAAGAAATGATCATTAAACTGTACGAAGCAAGTCAAGCAGGTGTAAAAATAAAAATGGTTGTTCGTGGTTTATGTTGTTTAACTCCTGGAATTAAAGGGTTAAGTGAAAATATTGAAATCATCAGCATTGTTGATCGATTTTTAGAACATAGTCGAGTTTTTATTTTTCATAATGGAGGAGATGAAAAGATTTATGTTTCTTCAGCAGATTGGATGTATCGAAATTTGAGCAAGCGAATTGAAACAGTTTTCCCAATTTATGACGAAGAAATTAAAAAGGAAATAAAATCTATTCTTGCCATCCAATTGCAAGACAATGTCAAAGCAAGAATTATCGATAGGAATAATGAGAATAAATTTAGCAAAGGAAATTCCGAGATGCCAGTTCGTTCGCAAACTTCGACATATTATTATTACAAAAACAAGGCTAAAGAAGAGCTATAAAAAAGTAATCCCGAATTTTCAAATTAGAAATTCGGGATTACTTTTTCCAATAGAATTAATGGTTAAACTTTCAAAGCTGAAATTCCACCATCGACTCCCAGAATTTGTCCTGTCATCCATCCACTTTTTTCAGATAGTAAAAAACAAACTGCTTCAGAAATATCTGAAACGGTTCCTACTCTTTTAAGTGGATGTCGTTGAGCCGAAACTTCTCTTCGCTCATCAGAAGATAATAATCGAGCTGCAAGTGGAGTGTCAGTCAATGATGGAGCTACACAATTTACTCTAACTTTTGGAGCCCATTCTGCTGCAAGTGTTTTGGTCAAACCTTCAATAGCTCCTTTTGATGCAGCAATCGATGCGTGATATGGCATACCTTGCCCTACTGCAACAGTACTAAAAAGCACAACACTTGAATTTGCTGTCTTTTGCAAAAGTCTTTGGGTCTGCTGTAAAACTTTTATTGCACCAATTACATTAATTTCAAAATCAGAACGAAAGGCATCTGGTTTTAAAGATCGAAACGGTTTCAAATTTATACTCCCAGGGCAATAAACTACTCCGTGCAATTCGTCTGGCAAATCAATTTTTTCATCACTTAACGCATCATATTCTTGGTAGTAAATAGTGGCATAGCTTGGAAGATTATCATTAGTTCGAGCAAGAACATAAACATTGGCTCCTTGCTCAGCTAAAGATTTTACAATCTCTAAACCAATTCCGTAACTACCTCCAACGATTAGGTAATTTTTATTTTCCATTCTTTAATTCTTGAATTTTCATTTGAATAGTTTCCGACTCTTCTATGAGGCGAGCATAATGTTTGAGATCTCCAGAACGTTGGATTTCCATCGCTTTAGCCATTAGTACTTGATACTCTTTTTCTAATTTTTTGACTGGGTCTTTTTTGAATAGTCCAAACATAATTTTATGGTTTTATCTTTATTTGTTAAAACTACGAATGGAACATTAGGAATGAGAAAAGGTTTATTAATATTTGAAGAATTGGTGAAAGGTTTAGGGTGAAAATTTTACTGACGAACTATCATTGTTCGCTTTCGAAGCGCCAACTTGGTTCGATCTGCATCTAATAAATCAAGATATAATAATTTAAAATTAGCGTAGGATTCACTTGAAATAAAATGCTGTTTAAAAATCAGTTTTCTCAAAATCTGAACCCCTGATTTTTTCTTTTTAAATATCAATTCATACCGGCCAAATTTGTTTTCCAAAATAATATTTCTTGGAATTTCTAACAACTCATATCCTCTTGGAATTTGCAAATCGATAATTTGTTCGCTAGGTGCTAAGTTAAATAGCTCTCCTAATGATAAATTATTATGACGCACCTCTCCAAACAATGCAGTCCGAGTTGTAATTGGATATAAAATTGGAATTTGTAATATTTGGAAATCACTTACTTTTTCTAAATGATGAAAGGCTTTCAACTCTAAAGTAGTTATCAGAATAGAATCAATTTCTTGCAAATGATCGAAAGAAAAATCTTGAATTTTCAAATGATCGAATTCAGCTGAAGCAAGATTTTCTTTCAAAAATAATAGTTGATCATTTGTAGTGGTTTTATTATTGAGTTTTTCTCGCCACTCTCCTGCTTCTACTCCGTTGGTCTTCATTTCAACTTGTAATTCAAGATTTCGTTCATCTCCAATTTGAGCAAGTGTTCTTATTTTCATGAAATTTTTAAACTCATTCAATTGATCATTTGGCAAGCGAAATAATTCACTTTCATTTGGCTTAATTAAAAGAGCCCATTGGTCATTATCAAATCTTGGAAGTACATTGTTAGAAAAATAATCCGTCGTCAAATCTGCATATTGCATCTCCTTCCCTGCTATCCGATATCCAACCACCACATGGTCAAAAGCCAAAACCGAAGGTCGAGATTCTTGTTGTGTAAAATCGCTTGTCCGAACCAAAACATAGTATGCCTCAATGTCTAATTCTCGCAACATCGAAATCATTAATGACGCCACATCCTTGCAATCACCTATACCA
>CAJQQY010000073.1 GCA_905480595.1 uncultured Saprospiraceae bacterium
TGCAGTCAGGTGACTAATAGATCATCTATTAAAAAAATCTTCATTAATTTTTTTTTTGAAGAACTAAAAATGACAATGTATAATTCACAAAGTCTCTTCTTTTATTAGCTACACTAAATATCTTTTGCAAGTGCGTCGAACTTGCACCTACCTTTTATTTTAAAAAATCTATTTTGAAAATTGTTTTGATAAAATCAAAACGTAATTAAGTAAAATTAAACTTTAAGAAATGTTAGATAAATTAACAGCTATTTACGAAAAATATGTTTACATCGAGGAGCAATTAGGAGATCCTTCCGTCGTGTCTGATATGAAGAGGTTTACCAAATTGAATAAAGAGTACAAAAGCCTTGAGGATATCGTAAATGTCTATAAAGAATACAAATCAGTTTTAGAAAATATAGATTCAGCGAAAGAGATGTTAGAAGACGAAGAGATGAAAGAAATGGCTCAAGAAGAATTAGATGAATTAATTCCGTTTCAAGAAAAGTTAGAAGAAAAAATTAAAGTTCTTTTGATTCCAAGAGATCCTGAAGATGCCAAGGATGTGATTTTTGAAATTCGTTCAGGCACAGGAGGAGATGAAGCAAGTTTGTTTGCGGGAGATTTGTATAAGATGTATTCACGATATTTTTCTCTTCAAGGTTGGAAAGTGGAACCCATTACTATCAATGAAGGAACAGTTGGAGGCTATAATAAAATTGTTTTAGAAATAACAGGAACAGATGTTTTTGGAAAGTTGAAATTCGAATCTGGTGCACATAGAGTGCAGCGAGTTCCAAAAACTGAATCGCAAGGACGTGTACATACTTCTGCCGCAACAGTAGTTGTGATGCCAAAATTTGAAATGGAGGATATTGATATCAACAAGGCAGACTTGCGAAGAGATACTTTTCGAGCAAGTGGTGCAGGTGGACAGCACGTAAATAAAACTGAATCAGGAGTTCGTTTTACTCACCTTCCGACAGGTATTGTAGCAGAAAGTACAGATGGTCGTTCGCAACATAAAAATCAAGATATTGCTTTGCAAAGGTTGTATGCAAAAATTCACGAAACTCAAAAGAATCAACATGATTCGAAGGTAGCTGCAGAACGAAGATCATTGGTTGGTTCCGGTGATAGATCTGATAAAGTAAGAACTTACAATTTCCCTCAAAATAGAGTTACTGATCACCGCATTGGTTTATCTTTAAATAAATTAGATAAAGTGATAGGAGGTGATATCGAAGACATTATCGAAGCGTTACAAATGGCAGAAAATGCAGAAAAAATGAAAGCTGAGACAGAGTAATGAAAATTCGATTTTTCGAAAAAAAAGCGGTATTGACGAACTCGTCGATACCGCTTTTTTTTATATAATTTTGGAAAAATTATCTTCTTTTCAATAGCTGAGTTGCTTTTTTAGAACCCAACTTTTCAGCTTCTTTCCAATCTTTCAAGAATCCATTCTTTCCAGCTTTTTCTCTGGCAATGCCTCTGTAAATATATTTATCAGCTTCAGAGATTCGATCTTTTCCTTCTTCAATTTGAAGTACTTGGTCAAAAGCATGGAATGCTGTTTCATAATCTCCAGTTTCTAACAATGCTTTTCCGTAGTCAAACCAAACAGCTCTCTTGAAGGGGATATTTGGGTTTCCTGGTTTGAAATTTCTTGCACAGAAGAACTTTAAATCTGGAATAGCACCCACATAATCTTTTATTGCAAAATGGCATTGTGCTTTGAAACGCCGAGCTTGCCAATATATCGGTTGAAGAGGGATTGAAGTTTTGACAGCTAAATCAAAATCTTTAATCGCATTATCCCAATTCTTATTTAGTTTTTCTACATTTCCTCTTCCAAAATATGGTTCTGGATTACTTGGAGAAAAGTCAATGCTCTTTGTGAAATCATAAATAGCATCTTCATAGTTTTTCAATTTGAAATTGATAAAACCTCTACGTTCATATGCCTGAGCATGACGATCGTATTTTTCGATGGCTTTGTTCAATGATTTAATTGCTTCATCTTCTTTTCCTTTTTTCTCCAATAATTCTCGCCCTTTTAAGTAGGCTTGAACTGCTGATCTATCACTTTTAGGTTCAATGATACCATGGTGAAGAATTTTCCCATTCTCTGTCATCCATGCAGTCATATTACCAGCTACAGCAAATTGGGCAACATACTCCAACATGCTAATAGTGTTTTTCCAGCTCTTTTCAGAGCCTTGAGTAATAAATCGAGGAACTGTGAGTGAGGAGGACGCCTCATCAAAAATTTCTTCTTCTTCGAGTAGGATATCAAATTTATAATAACTCTCCACTCGATGTTGGTACATCTTAAGTACCTTTTCGTAACTTCTTGCGCTTCCAAATTCTAAGCGTCCGGTCCAAATTGTCTTGTAGGTCATCTTGCTGTCTGTTTGAGGAATTAACTAAAAATTGTTTCAAATAATAAAATAGAACGTTGTTACCTGTTTAGGAGTAACAAAATTCAAAACTGGTGTAGTTCCTCAAGATTTGTTAGTTTAATTTTTTTAAGATTCCGATTATTATCAATTCTCAAAACTAACTTTTGTGCGAAGGCATAAAACCTGTGCTACACGCAGTTTACTCATGTATGTATCAGTAATTTAACTTTCTCAAAAATTATTGTATGAATGTTTCAGCCCTAATGAATGGGCAAGTGTTGATGGGAAAAATAACTAGTTTTCTATGTCCAAAAGCGAGCTACAAAGTTATGCTAAAATTTTGGTTTTTTCAATTAATATGTGCATGTTTGCATGCTTTTTTCGAAAAGTATATGTGTAAATATAATTTAAATAAATATAATTTCATAATTGATTGATAGTCAATAGGTAATAAAATCAAAAAAAGTTACATTTTTTAAATAAAAATGTAACTTTTTTTGATTTACTAAGCCCAAACCTTGCATCCTTCTGTACAATTAGTGCAAATATCTATCTGATCCCGCCCTTTTAGTAAAGTCTTTCTAAAATTATAATATGCATCACTTTGCCAAATTTCTTGAAATGTTGCATTTTTTAAGTCGCCCAAACGATGTGTAGCATCTTTGTCAAAACAGCATGGAACAACCAATCCATCCCAAGTGATCACGCAACTATGCCACAGTTTCCAACAGTGATTAAGTAATTCATTTTTAATAATATACTTCCCATCATTTTGTTTTTTATATCGAGCATATTTTTCAATAGTTGGGATAAGTGGATTTCCATTTTCATAATCATAAACTTGAGCCGTTTTTAATTTGACTTCATCTACTCCAATTTCTTTTGCGAGACGATAAATATCTGGGATCTGATGCTCATTTGGTTTAACAACTAAGAATTGAAAAATAATATGAGGCGTTTTTGATTTCATTTTCTTTTTCCACTTCACGATATTTTTAGCACCTTCTAAAACATTTTCGAGCTTTCCTTCTTTTCGATAATTTTCATAAACTTCTTGAGTTGTCCCATCAACTGAAATTATCATCCGATCCAAACCTGACTCGATTGTTTTTTTTGCATTTGCATCATTTAAAAAATGTCCATTGGTCGAAGTGATGGTATAAATCCCCCGATCGCTAGCATATTTTACCATATCTAAAAATTTGGGATTGATATATGGTTCGCCTTGAAAATAAAAAATGAGGTACATTAATTCACGGTGAAGCTCGTCTATTGTTTTTCTAAAAAAATCTTCTTTCAAATTTCCAGTTGGTCGCGAAAAAGCACGGAGGCCACTAGGGCACTCAGGACAACGCAAGTTGCAAGCAGTAGTCGGTTCCATCGAAATAGTAAAAGGTAAACCCCATTGGATTGCTTTGCCCGTCCAGCGAGTTAAATAAAAAGAAGACATCACTTTAATAATATTCCAAATACGATGAGGGCGAAGTTTAGAAATAAAATTGAGGGAATCATGCCAATATAAATTCATGCAAATTTTCTTTTTTTAGTAATCAAAGGTAATGGAAAAAATAACTTTCGATAAATTCTAACTCTTCATTTGAATTTGAAAATAGTTCCAATTTTTTTTTCGAAAAAAATATAGATTTTTGTTACAAAAAAATGATTTGATATTAAAATTATTTTTGAATTTAAAGAATAGCTATTACTTTAAAACCTAATAACCATCTACTTATACTATTTGTTTTTTTTTAATATAAAAGAACAAAATAAATGTGCGTAAAAGCCGTGTCACACTATCTCTCGACATATGATTGTTTTTTGAAAATTGTAGATTGTGCCGTGTACTTATTTACCATATCTTTGACCCAACAAACACACAATAGGACATGAGAATACTTACACTTTGTATTTTTTTTTCCTCCCTGATTTCCCCTTCTTCCCAAAATCTAAAAATTATATCCCAAAATTTTTCAGTTCATTATTTAACTAAATCATTGATTACTCAATTGGATGGAGATGTTGAAATCGTGCAATGGGAAAAAGATGAATTATTGGTTGAAACTATGATCATCGATGAATCAGAAGAAACATCTGATTACGCATTAAAGTATGTCATAAGCAAAAAGAATTTCGAATTAGATTGTTCTTTGATTGGAGATGCTAAAACCTTGCTTTTGACCTCAAAAAAAATCAACAATACGATTTTTTCCAATGGACAAAAACATAAAACTAAAAAGACTTTTAAGATATACCTTCCAAAAAGATTGCATTACGCGATTCAGTAAGTACTAAAATTTACATTTGGAAAAAGATAAACTTCTGACCTAGAGAGGAGCTGTTCATAAAATATATGAATCAGTTCCTTTCTTACATTTAAAGCAAATCGAAAATAAAAAAAGCACATTGTAACAATTTACAATGTGCTTTCTGTTTTAAGTATTTATAAAATTAACTCTTACTCCAAGTCGTTCCTTCTTTTCCATCTTTGACTTGGATTTCTAATTCTTTGAGTGAGTCTCTAATTTTATCAGAAGTTCCCCAATCTTTATTAGTACGAGCACTTTGTCGTAATTCGATGATGAGTTGCATTAAGCCATCAGCAATACCATTTCGACCACCAGTACCAATTTCTTCATCTAATAATCCAAAAATATCATAAATGAAAGTGTTGAAAGTAGATTTTAATCTATCCACGGTTTCATTTGTAATATCATTGTTAGAAAGATGACCTGCACTCAAACTATTTATTTTGCTCACTAATTCAAACAGGCGAGCCATTGCCATCGGAGTATTGAAATCGTCACTCATTTGTTGGAAAGCCTTATCCATCAAGTCATTGATTTCAGTATCAAGCTCTGATGCAGATCCATTTGTTGCTTCCATTTTCTGCAATAGAATATTAGCCTCCATCAATCGACGGTATCCCTTTTCAGCATCTTGTAAACCTTTGTCAGTAATATCTAACGTGCTTCCATAATGTGCTTGGAGCATGAAAAATTTAACAACCATCGGGCTGTAAGCTTTTGTGATATGTGGACTGTCGCCTGTGAAAAGTTGCTCAGGAGTAATGGTGTTTCCATCGCTTTTTGACATTTTTCTACCATTCATTTCGAGCATATTGGTATGAACCCAATAGTTCGCAGGTTTGCAGCCACATGCTCCATGATTTTGGGCTACTTCATTTTCATGATGAGGGAATTTTAAATCATTTCCTCCTCCATTAATGTCAAAAGTTTTTCCTAAGTATTTTGTACTCATTGCGGAACATTCCAAATGCCATCCTGGAAAGCCAACTGACCAAGGTGAATTCCATCTCAAAATATGATCGTCAGATGCTCTCATCCAAATCGCAAAATCTGATGGATGTTTTTTCTCACTTTGATTTTTTAAATTATCGCGAGTTTCAACTAGTAGATCATCAATTTTTCGACCTGATAATTGTCCATAAACTTTTTGCTCTTCTGCAAATTTGATAGTATCAAAATAAACAGATCCGTTCGCTTCATAAGCTAAACCGTTATCGATAATCTGCTGAACCATATCAATTTGTTCAATGATATGACCAGTTGCTCGTGGTTCAATACTTGGAGGCAACGTGTTGAAAATTTTCATCATATCATGAAAACCGACCGTATATTTTTGGGCAACTTCCATTGGTTCTAATTTTGCCAATTTTGCGCCTTTCGACATTTTATCTTCGCCCTCGTCGGTTAAGTGTCCAACGTCAGTAATATTTCGTACGTAGCGAACCTGATATCCCAAATGCATCAAATATCTATAGATTACATCAAAGCTTACAAAGGTTCGGCAATTACCAATATGCACATCGCTGTAAACCGTAGGTCCACAAACGTACATACCAATAAATCCGTCAGTAATTGGTTGGAAAAGTTCTTTTTGTCTAGTTAGACTGTTTTGAATGTAAAGCTCATTTTTCATGCGGCAAAATTACATATTTCGTTTTTAAAA
>CAJQQY010000074.1 GCA_905480595.1 uncultured Saprospiraceae bacterium
CAATTGATCAACCCCTACAAATATCGCCGGCAACAATCCTAAAACAACCATCCAAACAACTGAGGACAAAATAAACTTCCCTTTTTGAGGATAAACTAGAAACAAGGCAAACGCAACAATCCCAAATATTTTAATGTAAAAAGTCAATACGATGCAAAGTGTCCCTAACCATATTTTTTCTTTTTCTAAAAAAACAAAAGCCAAAATAATTAACCCTGCGAGTAATCCATTCGATTGTTCATTTTGCAACGAAGTCATTAACTCCAATCCAACAAAAAGCAAAATAAATGAATAAATCTTCTCGGAATCTATTCCTTTAAACCGAACAGGTATTTGAAGTTTTTTTATCCCAAAAAACAAAACCAATGCATTCAACAAATTCCAAATAAATAACCCAATCACATCTGGCAAAATCGCCAAAGGAGCCATCATCAAAGAAAAGGTCGGAGAATATTTATACAAATCCCAATGTTCATCGGGATATAAAATGAAGAGGTCTTTTCCTTCAATCAAATGAAAAAAAGATTGCTTGAAAATCAAGTAATTATTGTAGGCTGTATATTCTAAATTATTAAACGAGGTAGGATTTCCAAAATAAGATTGTAACGTCGCACCCAAAGCTAACAATATGTACACGCCAAAAACAAACCGAGGATTTACCAGAAGTTTCTTCATCAAAAAGAAAATTATCCATAGCAAGAAAGTGCTAAAACTAGCAATCTCTAACTCCCCTTTAGGGGTTAGGGGGTTTTATGCATTTAGAAAAATAGAAACCAAAAATATCAAAACCGTTGCCACAAAACCAACCATAAAAATATTATACGAGTGCGTCAAGTAACGATATTTTTTATCCAAAACTTTCCCTAAAAAATATAAATCACGAGTCATATTTCCATACATCAATTCGCCATCTCGAAACATTGCGTCCATAGCTTCTTCATATTCTTCCAATTCCAAATTCACAAAATTCCCAAAAAAGACAATGTTCTTTTTGTAATCTTTTTTAGGTGTGTCGCCGATATTAAGTTGAGTCACTTTTGGTCGGACAGCAAGAACTGCAAAAACCAAACTGGTCATTCCTGTAATCAAAAATGTCACTACAGGGAGTAAAATTTGAGGAGCAGTAGTCGTGATATCTTGATAAGTCAAAACCGAAATCAATAATGAAATTACAATCGCATTGACACTAATCATAATGTTCGCTTTGTTGTCAGCGATCATACTTAAATGAATATGACTTCGATAACTTGAACGGAAAAAAGTTTGAATCCCGCTGCGTGGAACTTTCTTTTCTAGATTTTGATATTTGCGTAATTTATTATCCTCATCATCGTGAGGGTTTTGAAAAGCTTTTGCTCTTCCTTTTTCGGAGACTAGCTTTTGAGTTAGAATATTTTGCGCTAAAATTGGTTCAAATTTCACCTTTGCATTCGCAGTATAAAACTTCGCTTCGAGCAATTGGTTTAGTTGCGATTGCTCCCACTCTAGTGTTTCGATGTTTTTACTTGTGAGGAATTCTTGCTCTAATCTATTTAAAGGGTTTTTCTCAAAAAACTCATTCGCAAAATCGAAAGCAGTAATCGCATCTGCCACAATTTCATCGGTCAAACTCATCGGTCTCCCTCCTCTCCTAGCATTCAAAATTGCATTAGCTACTTGATCAATTTTTGGTTGAGGATAGCTTCGTTTTTTTAAAAAGTCATTTACTCGATGCGTACTTTTGATTTCATAATTTCGGAAATCTTCTACGTATCCGACCCCTTGGAACCAAGTTGCTATTCTTGCAATTTCTAAAGTTTCAGTTGAGGCACCTGCACCAATCGTTTCGACCAATTCAGCGATCTGAGCAGTTCGCTGATAGTTATGATATAGCAATTGATTTCCAGCTTTTTCATTAAAAACTTGGAGCACATATTTTTGCGCAGCTTGCACAATGTCGCTTTGAAATGACATATTGGAATTTGCTGTTTTTGTAATATCGGTCAAAACTTATTTATTTTTTCAGAAATTTAGTTGATGCAAATGTAGGAATTTTTGATGGAACACGGATGCCGCAGATCAAGCGGGTTCTATCCTATCAAACGTTCCGCAACAACAGCATCCAACACTTCTTTAATCGTCATTCCTGCTCCAACGATTTGCTGGGGGAAAAGACTTTGTTCCGAAAACCCAGGAATCGAATTTGCTTCTAAAAAGTAAAACGTTTTACCCATCTTGATATAATCCATCCTCATCATTCCTTTACCTCCAAGTGCTTGATATATTTTTTTCGAAAGTGTTTGGCATTTTATTGTATCTCGTTTTGATAAATCTGCTGGTGTTACTTCTTGGCTCTCATTTTCATACTTTGCTTTATAGTCAAAAAAATCATTTTTAGAAATAATCTCTGTGATTGGCAGAACGATAATTTCATCTCCTTTTCGGAAAACTCCATTCGAAAATTCTCGTCCTTTCAAAAATGCTTCAATGATTACTTCATCATCAAATTGCATCGCTTTCTCAATGGCGGGTTTGATTTCAGATTTCTCAGCTACTTTAGTTATTCCGTAACTACTTCCATTTTTATTAGGCTTTACAAATTGAGGAAAACCCATTTTTGCAATCTGATTCACATTTATTCGTTCTCCTCTTCTAACAAGTTGAGAGTCAGCCATGGGAATATCAAAATTTTTCAAAAAGATCTTACACGCTTGTTTATCAAAAGTCAAACTACTCACCAATACATCACAACCGGTATAAGGTATTCCTATAATTTCTAAATATCCTTGGAGCTTTCCATCTTCGGCAGGACTGCCGTGAAGCATTAAAAATGCAAGATCAATTTTCACTTTTGTTCCATCTTTGGAAAACGAAAAATCTACTCTATTCAATTTCTTTTTTGAGGAAATTTCAATGAAGTTTTTCCCATCAAAGTCAATTAAGTATGGAGTATATTTTCTTCGATTGAGGTGCTTGTGAATTACTTTTGCACTTTTGAGAGAGATGCCTCTTTCTGCAACAATTCCACCTGTGATAATAGCTATGTTTATTTTTTTCATCTGTCTTATTTTGAAAAATTGAAGGTAGGAAAAATGTAAAATAATTGAGATATTTTTGATAGGTTTTCTCGGCCCAAAAAACCACTTTTCTATTTCTCCATTTTCCCAATAAAGATTAGCAATTTCATTAATTAATCGAAGTTGGTTAGGTTGTGATTCGATTGCTTTGGTATAGAATTTAATCGTTCTTCCAACTTTTTCTTTGACAATTACCTTTTGAGCTTTCTTATAAAATCGTTTTGCTTTTTTATTCAGTAAAGAATCTTGCTTTTGAATTTCAATACTATTTTCAGTTATTATCAAAAAATTACCTTCCTCTACCAACGGAAAAGAAATAACTTCCAATTCCACAGATAACGAATCTATTTGATATCGAATAGTGGATTTTTTCATATATTGTTCTAACTCTTGAGGTGTATGCAATTGTTGTGCATTTATTCCAAAAAAATAATGCAAAAAAATAGCTCTAAAAGTGACTTTGGAATATTCATAGAGTATAAACTAATAGAAAATGCATTGTAATTAGTGTTCTTTAAAATCGAAACACATTCCAATAATTATTGATACATAAATTGTGCTACATTATAGATCTGACGGAGAAAAAAGCAAAATGATATTTTTAATACAGAAACAATTATATTTTATTGAGACTCTAATTTTTTAACTGATCCCAATTTTATGGGGTTTATAATTTTAAACTTAATATGGCAAACTTAATTGACCTACTACAAGGACAACTCTCTGAAGGACTAGTGGAGCAATTCGCAAACCAACTTGGTGGTGCGGACAAACAACAAACTGCAGATGCAACTTCTGGAATCATTTCAATGATTACTTCTGCTTTGGCAAAAAATGCAACCACTCCTGAAGGTGCTGGTGCTTTAGCTTCGGCTTTGGATAGAGATCATGATGGAAGTATCTTGGATGATTTGATGGGATATGCTACTGGTAGCATGCAACAAAAAGAAGGTCTTAACACTAGCATGATAAATGGTGCTGGTATTTTGAAACATATTCTTGGTGGAAAGCAATCAAATGCAATTGATGTAATCAGCCAAATGAGCGGATTACAATCTGACAAAACTGGAAATTTGATGGCAATGTTAGCGCCTATCGTTTTGGGTATGCTAGGCAAACAAAAGCGTCAAAACAATCTTGACCAAGGTGGTTTATCTGAAATCTTAAATCAAACTATTCAATCTGAATCTTCTAAGCGAAAAGAACTTGGAATGATTGGGAAATTCTTAGATCAAGATGGTGACGGAAGTGTGATGGATGATTTAGCAAACATGGGGATGAAGATATTTGGTAATTTCTTGAGAAAAAGATAATACTGAATATCCAATATTCAACAAGGAATATTCAATTTCGAAGTTTGACGATACTTATTGTATTTTCTTCGTAGAATTTCGTCAAACTTCTTCATTGGACATTCCTTGTTCGATATCGAAGATTCCCTTTTATTCTCCTCCAATTGCACCATAAAAAATCACCCACGTTTTAAAATCTTCGGTAAATTTTTCAAATCGATGTTCCACTCCTGCAGGAACGAAAAGTACATCTCCAGTTTTAAATTCAGTTATTTTTCCATCATTTAAAAACTCTCCGTTTCCGCTGATGATGACATATAATTCATCTTGTGCATGAGGAGTTTGATGATCCTTTCCAATGGGTTCATAAATTTCGACGATCATTGATCCATTTTCTATAACGGTTGCAAATCGAGTATCATCTCCCAACAATTGCATTGCTTCCTCCACGCTAACTTGTCGGTTTCCTTTTTTTATATCAAAATCCAAACTACCTAAGATTTGTTTCACATGATGTTCCAAATGTGCCACATAATCTTCCATGATAAATCTTAAATCTTTAATTCTATCTTCATGAGGAATCTCTACTCGCTTCGATAATTCTACTTCAGGAACTCGGTCAAAAACATTAGCAATTTGTTGATTCAAATTTTTCCAAAGTTGAATAATTTCAAGTGTTGGAATATTTTGGTAATCATTCAATTTCACTAATTCATCTTGCATGTATCGTTTTACGATGTATGGTGCAGGAGAATGTTGCGCTTCCAAAAATCGTTGGAGATTAACTCGGGCAGAGTCGATGAGGTGACCTAGTATTTCTTTTTTAGACCATTTGCCTGTAGCAATTGGGAGTTTTAAATCTTCTTCTTTTAGCTTTAAAATTCCAACTGGGAAGTGCTCAACTAATGTTTTTAATCTTTTAGTAAAAATAGGGTTCATTGGAAATATTTTTTTGACCTTTAAAATAAATACAACCACAATGTTCCAAAAAAGATTCTAAAAAAGATTCTAAAAAAATAGGCCTCCTAAAATTTAAATCTTAGAAGGCCTATTTTTAAGAAAAAAGAAGCACAAACTTTTTCGATTGCCGAGCTTTTGCTGTGAGCAAAAAGGAAATTACTGGGGGGTTAATCCAAATCCACATCAATATTATATCCCTTAATAATCACCTTTGGACTTCGATCATTTGCCTTATTCATTTTCCCTTTAATCTGAAGTTGATTATTTTTTTCCGAAATAAATCCAGCTTCCAAATCATCTTCTTCCAATGAAATATCCGCATTTTTTGCATCAACTTCTAACTGATATTTTAAGTTTCCCAAAGGTAATTCTACATCGCAATTTTTTCCTGAAATTTCTGCACCTTCAAATGTAGATGCTACTTTATTGATTTCAATATCTCCATTATAATCTTGACTCAGGTAAAATCCTTTTTTCAAAAATCTAATTTCAGCATCCAAATATTTGCTGCTCGCACATTTAAATGTTCCAAGCGTTCCAATTTCCATTTCATCTTGATACGTCTTTTCAAAATCAACTTCTTCAGCAGTATCAATGCTAAACTCACTTTCCTTACTTCTTACAAATAGATTTTCAATTGCTCCAATCGTCCATTCCGTATCATAAGATTCAATCTTAGCCGCCTTAGCAAAACCAATCGTCCAAACCGAATATTTATCTTCAACTACTAAATCACCTTGCACCTCCGAAATCTCAAAATTGCCTTCGTAAGAATTAATATCTGCCTCTTTAACTTTGGAAAAAGTATGTCGAGAATATTTAGAATTTAGTTTTAGCGAATTACAATCCCCCATCACCATCTTTGATTCATAAACTTCTAAATCACCATCTTTTATATTTCCAATCGTGGCATTTCCATATTTCAAATCTAGCTTCAAGTCACCGTCAATATTTTGTGTTTCGATATTACCGTTGTAATTTTTGATCTCAACATCTGCTTTTATTTCTTCTAGAGTAATATTATTGTATTTATTCATCAACTTAAGACTCACTCCTTCTGGAACAGAGACTTCCATGTCAACTTGCATTTCTTCGATGCCTCGCAATTTACTTCCACCTTTAACTTCAACCGTACTAACTCCGTTTATTTTTTTCCAATTTACTGCATTAGTTTTTGTAGAAAGTTCTAATTGAGATTTTCCATTTCCATTATCCTCAATTTCAATCATATCTAATAATGCTACAGCGTCAGCTTCTCTGTTTCCAGTAACTGAAACATATAATCGAGCTTCCACCTTATTGGTCGTAGATTTTTTGACATATAAATCACCCTTCTGGTGAGAAATTTTAATAAGTGCACCTTTTTGCACAGTAAATGATTTATCTATAGTTTTTACTTTTTCAATTTGGGCTGACAAATTAAAATGAACTAAGACTAATCCAACCACGCAAATAATTCTACATAGGTCTTTCATTAATTCTTTTTTCATTACGTGATTTTTTTTCTATTTCTTTTGATAATCGATCTAATATTCTAATTTTTCTTTCGTAGTATTTTTGTAAAACTTGAATGGCTTTTTCCTCATCTGAAAGTACTGGCAAGTCTTCTTTGAATTCATCATGAACATCTTCTAATAATTCTAATTCATGAAAAATATCTTTATATTTTGATTTATTAATTTCATCAAAATCAATTTCTTCCTTTTTCTCTGCAACTAATTGTTGGTAATTTTCTTCTTCAGGAAAGTCTAAAAACTTTTGTGGGGTTTGCTCTTCGGTATTTGCCATTGCTGGTTCTGCATTTTGATTTTGGTAAAAAAACCAACTCGCCATTACCAGCAAAGCTACCGTAGCGGCAACTGCGTATATTTGTAAAAACCGACTGGAGTGCATTCTTTTCACAGGAGTCGTATCACCCAAATCTGCTTGGATGTTTTGCCAAAGTAGGCCTTCATCCACTCGGTCGATTTCATCGAATTGGTCTCTGTGTTCTTTAATTCTTTTTTCTAAAAAATCCATGTTTATTAATTAATGGTTAACGGTTAATGCTGAACGATTAACCTATTGTATAAAATATCGTAATTAGCTCGTGGTGTTAATCATTCACCGTTAACAGTTAACCGTTCCTCAACTGATTTGCTAAAAGTTGTTTTCCTCTTCGATATTGAGTCTTGGAAGTTGATTCCGTAATTTTCAAAATCGAAGCAATTTCCTGATGTTGATATCCTTCTAGTAAATATAAATTCAATACAACTCGACAACCATCTGGTAATTTTTTGATAGCATGATGCACTTGTTTCATCGAAAACTCAGGATCTACTTTTACATCTTCTTTCAATAAATTCGAGCGATCCCATTCCTCGTTTTCCATGAATTTAATTTCCTTCCGTTGTCGGATAAAATTCAAAGCGGTATTAACTGTAATTCGTTTTATCCAAGCTCCCAAAGTTGACTCTCCTCTAAACTCACTCATCTTTTGAAAAACTTTTACAAATACTTCTTGAATAATATCTTCTGCATCCATTTTATTAGGCACCATTCTAACTACAGTATTATACATTGCTTGTACATACTTTCTGTACAATCGCATCTGCGCACGATCATCTCGACGAAGGCATCGTCGAACCAATTCTTGCTCTTCTACTGTATATAGATTGTTCAAAGTTTGCACGGTTATTTCACTTGAAGTTATGATTAAAAGACGAGGGGAAAAATGAATAGTTGGAATTTTTGGGATTTTTTTTTTGATGAGCCTGTAGTAAAAAAAGTTTTAACCTCTATTAAAATTTAAGTCTTGTACCTGTTATTAAACCGCTACCCCATAAATATTCATCCGAATTTGAATTTTCTAATTTAGACAAATGACAACGAATACTAGTTTGCAAAAAGATTTCTAACTTTTTATTAATTGAATGAGATACACCAAAGCCAAGATTCAATGATATTTGAATGTTTTGAATATTCTCATCTCTATAATTTTCTACTGTTTTGGAATTTTCAATACACTTTTTATCTCTAGTTTGTAAATAGTACATTGTAGATAAACCTGTTTCAAAAAAGGGAGTTATTTTCTTTTTGGAAAATTCGAAACGTAAGACAAATGGAATTTCAAGAAAATGATAACTGACTTTATTATTGATAGTAACAACATTTTCAAATGACTTAGTTTGTTCACCTAAACTAGTAAATCCTATTCCTGTTTTCAACCAAATCTTCTTTCTAATTAATTGATTATAGTTGATACCAAAATTAAAATTTACCTTACCTCTTTCAATAGATTTAATGAATGTTCCTCTATCATTATCAATTCCATATATTCCTGAATAATCTATGCCAGTATAAAAATCAATTTTAGTATTAGATTGTGAAAAAAGAAAAATAGGAATTGCTACTAGGAAAAAGAAAGAAATATATCTTTTCATTTTTTTATATTTTAAAATAAAACGGATTAATTGTTTGATTGTTTTATCGTCGCCTACTTCACACTTCAATTACAAACCTGACTTTTCCAAAAATTCAATAAAAAGGAATCGTGAACGTTTTTATAAAAAAGGTTAATTTTGCACCATGAATAGACAAATTTTGAATATTATATTTTTAGCGACTTTCGCTTTATTTTTGAGCGCATGTGGAAATGACAAACCTTCTACTACCTCAACTCCAACGGAGGAAACTACCTCTAATCAGCAATTGGGTAAAACAGGAGTACCCGAAATTGACAAACTTACTGACCAGATTACCCAAAGTCCAGACGATCCTACTTTGTATGCAGCTCGTGCTGAAGCTTTTTATAAAAATGAAGGATTTGACTATGCTATCGTTGATATGGCTACTGCGATGAAAATAGATTCTACGAATGCAGATTACCACCATTTACTGTCTGAAATATATTTAGACTATTATAAATCAAGATTGGCTTTACAGACGATGAAGCGTTGCGTGGCTTTATATCCTGAACGAATTCCTTCTTTATTGAAGTTAGCGGAAATCCAGCAGATTCTAAAAATGTATGATGCATCGATGATGACCATCGGGAGAATCATGAAAGTTGACCCTGACAATGCGGAAGGATTCTTCATGGTTGGATTGAATCACACCCTAATGGGAAATAAAGATGCCTCGATTAGAGCACTCCAAAAATGTGTTGAACTTGATCCTGATCATACTGACGGCTGGGTTCTGTTAGGAAGAATTTTTGCAGAAGATGGGAATCCATTGGCAGAGCAATATTTTGAAAATGCCGTTCAGACTGCTCCTGAAAATGCAGATGTTTTGTACAATAAGGCTTCATATTTGCATGATAATGATCAATTAGATGACGCTATTATCGTCTTGGAAAAGATTGTAACTGTAGATCCTCAATACGCAGAAGCATTCGATCGACTTGGTGTAATTTATTTGGAAAAAAACTCAGTAGATCAAGCCATTACTAATTTTAATATTGCAGTACAAGTGGATCCTGAATTTGGAGTAGCTTATTATCACCGAGCATTTGCACATGAAACGAAAGGAGATATTGAAGCAGCAAAAGCAGATTATGAACGTATTTTAAAATTCAATCCTGATTATGTGAATGCTAAAAAAGGATTGGAAAGAATTGC
>CAJQQY010000075.1 GCA_905480595.1 uncultured Saprospiraceae bacterium
AAACAGGAAATGATTATGTCATTTACGTATCAAAAGTAGCCGTTAACTTTAGTTCACTACAAAAAAAAAGAGGGAAGTAATTTTTTTATAAAAACACTCCTTAAAAAAAGCATAAGAGCTGTAAGCCCCTGTGGGCTTACAGCTCTTATTAAATTAAAACGATATTTTCTATCTTAGAAATTGTTTATCAACATCGATATTCAATTATGAGTTTTAGTTTTCGCAAAAAATTGTTTCGCTCTTTTTCTGCAGCCAACTAAAGTTAACCACTACTTTATTAATTATTAGTCACAAACAAATCATAATATTGAACATAAGTACTCAAAACTTCATCTTCAATTGATTCTCTTTTCGAAGTAATCCAATCTTTAAAAAGCATCATCTCCTCCTCCTCTTCAATCATTTGATTGCTCGCTGCTTCCATAAAATTTAATAAATGATGATTCATCACCTGCGCAGATTCACCTTCAAGTTTCCAAATACTCGGCCCATATTCTACTGTTGCTTCTTGTTTTTGGAAAAAATCAACTAAAATCCGAGGGCATTTTTTTCCCATCGCCTTACCAAATTCTTGAGGGCGATTCATAAAGCTTTCGTATTTCTCAATAAAAACAACATCGGATGGAGAATCCGAATTGAAGTCCATTTCAGCATAATTCAAAGTTGTCAAAAGTGGTAATTTTTTTTCCAATAAAACACTTCCAAAATCCACGAATTGAGAAAATGTAATCAAATCAAAAACCGCACTCGCCATCACCAAATCTACATTATCTAAATCCACCAAGTCCACTAAATTCAAAAATGAATCGGTGATATATTCTATTGTAATATTTCGATCTTCTTTTTTTAGAGCTAAAGAACGTTCTCCATGAATCACTTCATAACCTCTCTTATCTGCTTCGATTCCTAATCTATTCAACGCATATTGCGAAACCTTCTCTTCTTGTTCTATAAAAATCCAATTCTGGTTGGAAGGAAATTTTTCAAAAAAATACAAACAATTTGAGCCAGTTCCTGACCCCAAATCAACAATTGTCATTTCATTTTTTCCAAAAAAATGATGAAAGCAGGCTTGTTCTACTTTTTGATTACGAGCTTCACAATCATATTTAAATCTTTCATCATGCCAATGAATACTAGCTAAAGCGGCGGTTTCCATAAGTTGAAGTAGTTTAAAAGTATGTAAATTCCCGCTAATGTATACATTTTAACGGTTAATGATAAACGGTTAACTGTTAATTTTGATACGATAATAGATTTACTAAATTTTTAAAATTTAGTAAACCTATTTTATAAATAAATATGATGCAGTCTAATTTGAAAAAATCATTTTCTTTGAATCAATTACATTTCCATCGATCACCAAACTATATACAAATGTCCCCACTTTGTTATAACCATGTGTATATAATACTTCATTCATTCCTTTTTGAATTTGGGTAGGAATACGTTCGATTTCCATTCCACTCAAATCATAAATAATGATAAATGCTTTTTGGTAAGACATTTTTTTATTGACATAAAAACCAATCGTAGTGGCTTCATCAAATGGATTGGGTTTATTTTGTACCAACTCAATTGCTTTCATTCGTTCTTCCAAAGTAGGGTCATTAACTCCCAAGGCATCAGGTAATTGCTCTCCTGTAAATAAACTTTCAATCCCATTGGTATCTACCGAAGCTATACTTAATGGTAAAAAAGTACCTGGACTATCATGTTGGAATGTTCCAATCTTTGATCCAACTAAAGTATATATGGTATCAAAATCATTACTCAATGCTCGAAGACCAATTCGATAATGAAGGTAATCTTCTGGGTCAGTTATCTCTACATATATTTCTTTGTCACCTCCTTCTTGGTAAATAAATTCAATGGGAGTTTTAGGTCCAATTGCAGCCATACTTGCTGCGACTCCATTGATGGTCGCATTCCGAGCTAAGTAATTAAAGTCCACAAAAAAACTATCAACAACCATATCATTATCTGTATCAACTCCTAAAATATCTTCAGAAGTGTGTTGACGATCATGATAATCAGGATCACTTACATCAGCATTTCCATGTTCATTCGCAGAGCAAAATCGCATCGCAGCATATCCTCTTTCTCTAAATGGAATATGATCACTACCTCTCCCTGTCCGATCTTCAGCAGACATAATCGTCAACATCATCGGTACAGAAACCAATGGCAATAATTCTTCCTGATATTCTAATTTGATGAATCGAGAGAGACCTTTATTGGGTGAGTTAAATCCTCCAAAAGAAAACAACCTAACTTGGGTACTATCTACATGATTAAATCCTGGGCAAGATGGTTCTGAAGAAGTTTCACCACAAATAACTCCACCGACAACGTCATTATTGAAAACTGCCTTGACTGGAATATTTTCATTTTCGCACCATTGAGCAAAAGCATTGGCTCCCAAAAGTCCTTGCTCTTCGGCGGTGGTAGCCATAAAAACAATCGTCTGATTAAAACTGTATTGACTCATCACTCGAGCTAGTTCCATCACCAAGACTGTCCCGCTGGCATTGTCTTCTACTCCTTCTGCATCGCAATCAATATCACATAACCCTGCACAACGGCTGTCCATATGACCTTCGATAATGATGATGGAATGGTCAGTTGCATCCATTCCTGGCAAAACGGCAATGGTATTTTTATGCCTTGACATCCCACAAATCTCTTCATCATATTGGAAAAAACCTGTTTGTAATCGATCTTCATTGGCTGCACTAAATTGTTGGAACTTTTCTTCAATCCAGTTTCGAGCGGCACCTATTCCTTCTATCGTGGAAAGTGTATCTGAACCTGAATTTCGATTTCTAAATTCACTTAATCGGGTAATATAAACTTGCAACGAATCAGTAGAAATTTCATCATGAATAGCGCTCACTAAAGTCGCAGGGTCATTGATGACTACCGAAGCCATAAAATCTGATGGATTATAATTACCCAACATCACTTGCTCAGCAACGGGGTTCGTCACTTTTAAATTGGTTTGAGCTAATAGTACATTTACAAAAAATAAAAAAGTAGGAAGAAGTAGATATTTTTTCATTTTGGAGGATTTAAAATTAAAAATAAAAGAACAATAATTAATTCCTACTAAGATAAGAATGGTTTTACAGAAAATAGATTTTAATCAAAAATTACTTAATTATAGGCCATTTCTAATTGCATAGCGGAGTTAGCCAATACAACAGTTTTTAAAATTTAATTTAGTTTTTTACAAGTAAATTGTTAGCGAGCAATTTGCTCCAATAAAATACCATTAATGAAACAGCTTTTATCTTTATGAATTTCTTATTTTTGAATCTATTTCTAACTAACTTAAAAATACGTTTATGAATAAGCTCTTTATAATTATTTTTCTTAGCTTTTCCTTCTCCAATATCTCAGCGCAAACAGAAAATAACGAAAACACCTCCGAAGAAGAAGTATTTTTTTATGACATGGATATTGATGAAGATGAGGTAATATATGTTCCTAAACCTAAACCATCCTCCGCATCTAAAGCATTTTTAAAAGAAGGCAATAATAGAAAACTATACAAAGTATATGCTTTGTATAAAACTTTTGATTGGATTCAATCAAAAAAAGACAAAAAAATTGGGGTAATTAAAGATGGCAAAATTTTTCTTCCCTTAGTCTTCAGCGCTGAAACTAATCAAAAAGGAAATCGAATTATTTTAACTCATAATCGCAAAAAAGGTGTTTATGATTTAGATTTAGATAAATGGATCATTCCACCGATTAGTGATTGGATCATTAAATTAAATCCTAATTTATTTGCAGTAAGAATGTATGATGGATTGTTTTACAAGGTAAATTCTAAAAATGAAATTCTAGAAAAAACCAATTGGGTTAGGTTTGATAAGAGTAGCATTAATTCTAATCATTATATCATCAAAACTAGAGATAATTTATTTGGCCTTTATGATAAAAAACTAAAGAAGGTAATTTTTGAACCTAACCATACAAGTTTTAAAATAAATAAAGGACATTATGAAATTGCTAAAAATGGATTTGGGAAAAATCTTTTAAAATCTGATGGTACATTTTTATTTGAGGATTGGGTGGAAAATATTCAAAAAGTTGTTGCTCCTAATACGGGGAAACGACCCAATAACTTTTATGGTTTGGATAAAAACTTTGATTATTATATTGTTAAAAAGCAAGGAAAAAAAGGTTTAGTCAGAAGCGATTCCAAAGTTGTCATTCCTTTTAAGTATAAAAATATTTTATTCAGAGGATATTTTTGGAGTCAAAATGAAACTGGAAAATGGGGAGTGATCAATGATGAGAAAATTCTTATCCCATTTAAGTATGATGAAATTTCCAGACTAGGACATGCTGAAGAAAGAATCGGTAATGTGAGTAATTTTATAAGTTTATTAAAAGTTCGAATTGGAAATAATTTTGGGGTTTATGAATATAATTTCAAAAAGCTAAACCTTTTTGTAAAATGTAATTATAAAGATATAAGGATGGAACGATATGCTCTTATTGTCCAAGGTCATGATGACAAATATCAGCTAATAAATTACTCCACAAAACAACCTGTTTTTAAAACAACAAAGAATGCAATCATTCAAAGTTACCAAAACTCTTTTTTGGTACAGCATCGAAATAATTGGACATTAGTGAACTCAACTGGGGTTAAAAGAACGAAACAAGTTTACAAAAAAATGCAAAACTTTCATTTTTATATTGTGGCAAAAAATGCATCCAATAAGTTTGGAATATTAAGTAATAAAGGAAAAACTATTCTTCCTTTTGAATATGAAAATATTTTTTCTCTTGATGAAGAAGGTTCTGGATCCAACGCTAATATTTTCATCATTAAAAAAGGAGGCAAACAAGGGTTATTCAATGCTTATAAAAAGCAAATCAAAACTGAAATTATTTATGATAATGTATTTAAAGATTCTCAATACATATACTTAACAAAAGGAAATGATTTTTTTGAAGCAAGGGCTTTTGGAGGAGGAGATGTTCAAAAAAGGGAGAATTTTATTCCTATCAAAAAAGAGATTGGACTCAACAAAGATATATTCATTATAGACTTCACTCCCCGATATGAAAAATTCCATGGTTTATTTGATTTCAAAAAGAATAAATGGATTATTCCTTTGGGACATAAACATTTAATCAAGGTAAAAGAAGATTTATTCTTAATCCAAAAAAATAACGAACCTGTTACTTTTGTCAACTCAAAAGGTAAGCAAATTAGAAAAACAGATTGGGTTAAATTTGATTATTCGAAGCAAGTTGGTAATGAGAGAAAGCTATATATTTTTAAAAATAAAAAAGGATTATTTGGAGTATATGATATCATTAGTAACAAAGAAATTATTCCTCCTATTTATGATCAAATCGGTTTTAACTATGATGTTAATAATTATTATCAAATAATTA
>CAJQQY010000076.1 GCA_905480595.1 uncultured Saprospiraceae bacterium
AGCGATGGGTTGCTGCTTTACAAAATTCACCTGTTCCAATTTTATTGATTGATGGAGCGGCTGATCCTATTTCAGGAAAACATATGACAGAACGTTATCGAGAATTAATTCCTAACCCCGTAATTGTATTGTTAGAAAAAACTGGTCACTATCCTCAAACCGAGGCACCAGAGGAAGTATTGAAAGCATATTTTGATTTTAGAAAAAATTTGAAGTAATTTCTGAAAATGGAGTTCAATCTTATTAAATTTTATTCTAATATAACAAAAATAGTTTTTTTTTCGATTTAATATTCAACTTGAGATTTAATGTCTCTATTCTTTTTTAGCCGTCGTGAAATTAAAATTTGAGAACTAGTTCGATACACGTCCGATTTTATTCTAAATTTTTATTTACCACTAAAAATCAGTATAAAATTTTGTTTGCGAATATTCGCAAAAATAATCACTAAGTCTTTGGTATTTTTTAAAAATATTTTCTAAGTTTGCTATCCCCAATCAGCTAAGTAACTTTTCACCCAAAAGTTAAAAACAAGTCCTTCCCTTATCAACCTAAATGACTAGGATTGTCTCTTTGTATAAAGAGCAAAGTACATCACTATTTTATGTTGAAAAATCAACTGAACTGCCATCCGCAGAACATGATTTCTATACTCACATTTTAGATAAAACTATCATTTAATTTTTAACCTAACTAAAATTTATTTATGAAAAAAGTCAATTTACTACTCGTTTGCTTAATGTTTACTTTAAGCGCTTTCGCTCAAACTTTTGAAGTTACGCCAGATGGTAATCCCGTAAAAAAATGCCATACGGTAGATGCTTATGAAAATTATATTCAACAAAATCCTGACGCAGGAACGTTAAATGATTTTGAACAATGGCTCGATCCATTAGTGAAAGAATATAAATTACAAGCTGCACAAGGTAGTACTGAAGCTGTTACTACGATTCCAATTATTTTCCACGTAATTCACAATGGAGAATCTGTTGGAACAGGTGATAACATAAGTGCAGCCTTGATTCAAGCGCAAGTGGATCAGTTGAATAATGACTTCCGACGAATCGTTGGAACGTCAGGTTACAACACAAATTCAGTTGGAGCTGATACAGAATTAGAATTCTGCTTAGCAACTGTGGATGAAAGTGGTAACACACTCGCAGAGCCTGGAATCAATCGAATCAATCGAAACACAGTCGGTTGGTCAGCACCACCTTACGGTACTTGCCAGGGAGGAAATTTTGGTGATGCTTACATCGAGAACACCATCAAACCTCAATCTCAATGGAATCCAAACGACTACTTTAATTGTTGGGCTATGGATATCAGTTGTGGCATTTTGGGGTATGCACAATTCCCAAGTTCATCTGGTTTAGGTGGATTAAATACTAATGGGGGATCAGCCAATACAGATGGAGTTGTTTTACTTACTTCATCTATCGGAAGTACAACCAATCCAAATCCATCAGGTGGATCTTATAATAAAGGTAGAACTGCTACGCATGAAGTTGGTCACTTTTTTGGCTTGCGACATATTTGGGGAGATGGTGGATGTAGTGTAGATGATTTCTGTGGTGATACGCCAACATCAGATGGTGCAAATTATGGTTGCCCAAATACTACTTCATGTGGAAGTACAGATATGGTTGAGAATTATATGGATTACACAGACGATAATTGTATGAATATTTTCACTCTTGATCAAAAAGCAAGAATCCAAGCAGTAATGGCAAACAGTCCTCGAAGAGGTTCTTTGGCTAACAGTACAGCTTGTGGTGGTGGAACTCCTCCAGCTACTTGTGCAACAACGATTTCATCCTTCCCATATACTGAAGGATTTGAAAGTTCATTCGGAGATTGGACACAAGGTTCAGGTGATGATTTTGATTGGTCACGAACTTCGGGAGGAACACCTTCTAATAATACCGGACCAACAAGTGCAGCAGCAGGTTCATTCTATGCATTTGTAGAATCTTCAAGTCCTAATTATAGTAACAAAACGACGATTTTAACTAGTCCTTGTTTTGATTTGTCAGGCGAAACAAGTGCTACTTTTGAGTTCCAATATCACATGTATGGAGCTGCAGCCATGGGAGGTTTAGTTTTGGAAGCAAAAACTGAAACAGGTTCTTGGTCTTCTGTATGGTCAGAAAGTGGAAACCAAGGAAATGCTTGGGTAAGTGCTTCTGTTGATTTATCAAGTTATGCTGGTGATGTTGTTCAATTAAGATATGTTGGAACTACAGGTACAACTTGGCAAGGAGATATGGCTGTTGATGATTTAAGTTTAACAGCTGGTGGTTCGACAGGTGGCGGTGGATGTGCAGGAGGAATTACCTCTTACCCGTACTCTGAAGGATTCGAAAGTTCATTTGGAGCTTGGACGCAAGGAAGTGGAGATGATTTTGATTGGTCAAGAAACTCAGGAGGAACTCCTTCAAGTAATACCGGTCCATCAGCCGCAAGTGAGGGTTCATTCTATGCTTTCGTAGAATCTTCAAGTCCAAATTATAGCAATTTTACAACGATCTTAAATAGTCCATGTTTTGATTTGACTGCTGAATCATCTGCTGATTTCTCTTTCCAATATCATAATTATGGGGCTGCGGCTATGGGTAGTTTGACTTTGGAAGCTCGTGCAGACGGAGGTGCTTGGACAAATGTTTGGTCAGTTTCAGGTAATCAAGGAAATAGTTGGCAAACTGCCGATGTTGATTTAGCATCTTATGCAGGAGCATCTATGGAATTAAGATTTGTTGGAACTACAGGAACGACTTGGCAAGGAGATATGGCAATCGATGATATTTCATTGTCAACTTCTGGGACAACAGGACCTAGCTGTACCGATGTAACTGTTTCGATCACGTTCGATAATTACCCAGAGGAAACTGCTTGGTCAATTACAGATGGAGGTGGCAATACTGTTGCTTCAGGAGGAACTTATGGAAGTTCACCTGATGGTTCAACTTTTACTGAAACCAATTGCTTGGACAATGGATGTTACACATTTACTATTACTGATGCATACGGTGATGGGATTTGCTGTAGCTACGGAAATGGTTCTTATTCTGTAACTGATGCAAACGGAAATACTTTAGCATCAGGAGGAACATTTGGTGCATCGGAAGCAACGGCCTTCTGTGTAAACAATGGTTCTCGTCAAGCTAATGCTGCAATTGATTTTACTCCTCAGACTACTGAAAAACTATTTGTGGCAGATATCGCACTTTTCCCAAATCCAGTAAACGAACAATTGAATGTAAACTTCCATTCTAAATGGGATGGCGAAGTTCAAGTTCGAGTATTGAATACTTTAGGTTCGACAGTTGCTGTTTCACAATGGGCAGTTACTGAAGGGAAAAACCAAGGTGAATTGCAAACTTCACAATTACAGGGTGGAACGTATATGTTGGTGATTGAAAAAGAAGATGAGTTGTTGACGAGACGTTTTGTGGTAGTGAAATAAAAGATATAGATTGAGACCTTAAATAGATTGAACCTTTTCATCGGAAGATGGAAAGGTTCTTTTTATTGGAAAAATGAATATCCAATATCGAACGCTGCACTAAGGAATATCCAATTTTCTGAAATGGCCAACAACTAGTAAAGTTGGATATTGAATATTCCTTGTTGGGTGTTGGTTATTCAAACTCATTTTCCATACCTTCGAACAAAAAAATAATAATGCAACTAGACCTCAATTTCATCCGTTCTCAATTCCCAATTTTCCAGACAGACCTCGGTCAAAAAATCGGTTTTTTCGACAACGCTGGAGGAAGTTTTCCTGCCATGCAAGTCGTTGATCGCCTAACTGATTTTTATAAAAATTATAAAATCCAACCCTATGGCCCAAACGCACTTGGAACAAAAGCTGGTGAAGCAATGGATCTTGGTCGTTACACTATGGCAAAATTACTCAACGTTTCAGTTGATGAAATGACCATCGGGGCATCTGCCACTCAAAATATAAATACTCTTGCCGCAGCATGTAATCTTATTGTTACAAAAGGTACCGAAGTCATCGTCACAGAACAAGATCATGAGGCAAATATTGGAGGCTGGGAACGACTTTGTAAACAACAAGATGCCACTTTAAAGTTTTGGAAAGTGAATCCTCAAACTGGCGAATTACATCTCGAAGATTTAGAAAAAATTCTTTCTCCTCAAACCAAAGTTCTTTGTGTAACTCATAGTTCTAACATTATCGGAACAATAAATCCAATTAATAAAATTGCTGAATTAATTAGTCCAATGGGTATTCGGTTAGTGGTAGATGGAGTTTCTTTTGCACCGCATGAATTTCCGAATTTGGATAATTTGAAATGTGATGCTTACGTTTTTTCAACTTACAAAACTTACGGAACACATCAAGGTGTGATGGTTGTCCGTCCTGATTTTTTAGAAGAGTTGGAGCCTCAATGTCATTTTTTCAATACATCTACTTTGTATAAACGATTAGATACTGCTGGGCCAAATCATGCCTCAATAGCAGCATTGGCGGGCATTGGCGACTATTTTGAGGCAGCATACAATCATCATTTTTCTGAAAAAGATATACCGCTCCATGAAAAAACGAGAAAGGTTTCTCACTTGATGAATTCACATGAAAATAAACTTTGCTCGTATCTTTTAGAGAATATTAATGAATTGCCATTGCGCATTTTTGGGAAAAAAACCATGGAAGGAAGGGAAGCAAATATCTCAATGAAAGCCAACAATGTTTCATCGAATTCAATTATGGAAGGTTTAGCCAAAATTGATATTGCATCTAAACATGGACATTTTTATGCGTACAGATTAATGCAAGCGATGAAAGTCGATGACTTAAATGATGGCATTTTAAGGTTAAGTTTTAGCCATTATAATTCAATGGAAGAAGTGGAACGTTGTGTCGATGGATTAAGAAAATTAATCGTGTAAATTGTATTTTTTAAGGTTTTCATTTTAAATTGGTTTTTCATTAACTTACGTTTAAGTCAAATCCTTATAACGATATTTTTGAAGATGGTGGAGACAAAAAAAAATCTCCTGAATCTGAATTCACTCCTCAAGAATTCGATGACGATCACTTTGAGATGAACGCAAAAGAACCGCTTGATGAAATTCTTGAAAGTATAAAAAAATTTCAACAGCAAGCCGAATCTTTTTCTAAATTACTTAGCCATACAAAAGCAATAGATCATAAAGTAGAAGGAAATATTTTAAAATATTTTATTGTCACTAATGATAAATTTGATCAAAGGAGTCTTGGTGGAGAAAAAAGGTATCACGAATTATTGTCTTCAAAATTTGAAAGAATAATTGCTCCGATGCGAGAGTTAGCTAAGTTACATTTGGCTACAATTCAACAATTCAATCGAGACATTGACAAAAATTATTTTTCAATAGAAAAAACAGATCATGCTGTTAAATCTGAAAAATCAATGGCGATTGATGGTATTAATTTGCAACGAAGAATTTTGGCAGATGCTGCAAGTGACTTAGATATTTTGAGAGATGCGCTGTCAGATACTGAAAGTAGGATTAAAAAATATATCAATGCTGGGGGGACTAATAATATTTCGGAAGCAGAGTCGGTGATGTTAATTCAAAAAAGATCTGCCCTGACTGATGGAAAAAATCATCAATTTGACTTTTCATTTTTTGGACTTAATTTTCTGGACAAAACGGTTATTTTACTTGGAGTACATATGAAAGAAACCTCTTCGCAATATTTAGGGAAATTGATGACTGCATTTGAAATTCGTTAATCGAGTAATCCGGATTTTAAAATGGTAGAATTACATTGCACCAGATTTTTTGATTAACTAATAAACTTTTTTTAACTAAAAATAATGGAAGGATTTTTTGACGATTTGATCGATAGTTTTAAAAAAAATGGCCGTGTCGAAGAGATGCGACAAATCGCTCGTGAAAATAAGTTCAAATTTAAAGATCGAGAGAAATTTGCACAACAAGATTATTTGTTGAAATCGTTTGCTCTTTTTAAGGGCAAAAAAGACAAGCGATTAAAGGGGATTATGTTGAAAGAAGAGTTGGCATTTAATGCTGACATTCGGGTATATGATTATTGGTATTTTGGTGATTTCAAAAAAAGAAAAACGACTGTCTTCGAAGTAAAATGTGCAGAGCTTGATTTCCCGAAATTTGAAATTAGAACTAAAGGTCTTTTGAATAAAATGAGTGAACTTGTTATGACGAAAGATAAAGTTTTTCCAAATGCAACTGATTTTCATACCTCCTATGAAATAGAGACCGAAGATTCTGAAGGTTTGGAAAGTGAGTTAAATTTGCAGTCGCTTGACTTTATTTTGGATAAAAAAGATATGCAGGTGGAAGGAGAGGGAAATTACATGTTAGTTTATTTTTTATATAAACAAATTCCTGCTCGGGAAATAATGGAGGAGTACGAGGATGTATTGGATTTTATCGAGGTTATTTTTAAACGTGATGAAGGAGAGTTTGTTTGATTTTTTCTATCTACTCTTTGAAATAGATAAAATCAAACTATTTTTTTTTGAACCATATAAGATATTTAAGGGACATATAAGTTCTTGCTTCGTGTTAACCTAATTATTCATTTTCCAATTCTCGATAAATTTCATTAACAAGAGTTCGTTGCCCTTCTTTGAAAATATTTAATACATTGAAATTTATCAATAAACCTTCTGGTGCTTGAAGTAAATTCATATAAGTCAAAAGTTGAGCATTATGTATAGGATGAAAATCATCAACTGCTTTTATTTCTACTGGTAGGACATTTTCAACAAATAAGTCGCATCTCATTTCACTTTCTAAATCAATTCCTTTGTACTCAATCGGAATAACCATTTCTGAAACAAATTTTATATTCCTCTCTATTAATTCTCGCTCTAAACATTTGTGATAGACCCTTTCCAAAAGTCCTGGCCCCATTACTCTATGAACTTCAATAACAGCCCCATTGACTCGATAAATTAAATCCTTCAAATACTTTTTTGTAATTCTCATGGTGTATGTTTTATTAATTATAGAAATACGAAACATACCAAAGTACAATTAAATACTGGAAACTTATATGTTCCTTCTATGTCTTATATGGTTCAAAAAATCATATTTAATTTTCCCCACCTCAAACCCATTATTTTCTTATTTTTGCACAAAATTTACAAGACTAAACAATCACAATGAAGTGATTGAAAGTTTTTAAAAAAAATTATGGGAAATATTATAGCCATTGTCGGCCGACCAAACGTAGGAAAATCCACTTTATATAATCGATTGATAGGTGGTCGTAACGCCATCATTGACGATACAAGTGGTGTCACGCGTGATCGTAAATATGGATTAAGCGAGTGGAATGGAAAGAATTTTACCGTCATCGATACGGGTGGATTTGTTCAAGGATCAGATGATGTTTTTGAGGCAGCAATTCGTTCGCAAGTTAAGATTGCCATTGAAGAAGCAACAGCGCTTGTTTTTATGGTTGACGTTGCAACTGGAATTACAGATTTGGATGAAGAAGTTGCCAACCTTCTGCGACGAACTAAGAAACCTGTTTTTCTAGTTGTCAATAAAGTAGATAATCAAGGTAGATTATTGGAAGCCAATGAATTTTGGAGTCTCGGTTTTGAAAATACTTACTTCTTGTCTTCCCTCTCTGGAAGTGGAACTGGTGAATTGCTTGATGCGATTGCAGAACAATTAGATGACGGAGAACCGCTCGAATCTGAAATTCCAAAATTTGCCATTATCGGTCAACCAAATGTGGGAAAATCTTCATTTGTAAATGCATTGTTAGGTGAAGATCGAAATATCGTAACTGATATCGCAGGAACCACTCGAGACTCGATTCACTCAAAGTATAATAAGTTTGGAAAAGAATTCTTACTGATAGATACTGCTGGAATTCGACGTAAAACTAAGGTGCATGAAAACTTAGAATTTTACTCTGTCATGCGTGCTTTGCGAGCGATGGAAGAAGCTGATGTAACCTTGCTTCTGATTGATGCGCAAACTGGAATGGAAGCTCAGGACATGGCCATTTTTACACTAGCCATGAAACGGAATAAAGGAATCGTTGTCTTGGTCAACAAGTGGGATTTAATTGAAAAAGAAACTAATACTGCTCGAGATTTCGAATTAGAATTGAAGAAGAAAATGGCACCTTTTAATGATGTGCCGATTGTATTTATTTCTGTTTTAGAAAAACAAAGAATTTCGCAAGCGTTGGATGCAGCACTTCAAGTTTATGAAAACCGGAATCGAAGAATTACTACTTCTAAACTAAATGATGTCATGCAAGAAGCAATTGCGAGGAATCCTCCTCCATCACATCGTGGTGCATTTATCAAAATAAAATACATTACTCAGTTACCAACGTACTACCCTGCTTTTGCATTCTTTTGCAATAATCCAAAGTACATCAAACCGAGTTATAAAAACTTTTTGGAAAATCAATTGAGGAAGAATTTTGATTTTACTGGAGTTCCTATTAGTGTGTTTTTCAGAGAAAAATAATCATATCCTTAGACCTTTTACGTTGAACGTTTTACGGAACAAATCGTAAGCGATAACGTAAAACGTCTATCGTAAAACGTTATTAAAATGCCAATAGTAGATACGCCAATTGAAGGATTAAAAATATTTGAACCAAGAGTGTTCGGAGATGATCGAGGTTACTTTTTTGAAAGTTATAATTACAACTCATTCAAAGACGGAGGTATCAATTGTTCTTTTGTTCAAGACAATCAATCGAGATCCACTTTTGGAGTATTGAGAGGATTACATTATCAAGTTCCTCCATTTGCGCAAGCGAAATTAGTGCGAGTAATTGAAGGAGAAGTTTTAGATGTGGTAGTTGATATTCGCCCTGATTCCAAAACTTATGGTGAGTGGTTTAGCATCGTTTTAAGTTCCGAAAACAAAAAGCAATTATTTATTCCTCGAGGTTTTGCTCATGGTTTTTTGGTTCTGAGCGAGACAGCAGAGTTCTTTTATAAATGTGATAACTTTTATTCCAAAGAAAGTGAAGGTGGAATTTTATACAACGATCCAAAACTAAAAATTGATTGGAAAATTGATTTGGAAAAAATATTGTTTTCGGAGAAGGATGCAATTTTACCAACTTTTGGAAATCATCGAGCTTTTGAATAAAACCAAAAATTCAATCAAAATCAAAAAAACCTAACAAGAGTTATTCCTGTTAGGTTTTTTTGATTTTGATTCTCACCTCGTTATCACATCCCTTGCAAACAAAATCTTAGGTTTCCAATAACTCGACTTACTCACATTTTGTTCCATGATTCCTTTCGATGAAGTGCTGTGAATCACAAAAACTCCATCTCGAGTATTTTTGGTAACTAGTGCCACATGAGTTACTTTTCTACCTTTCCCAAAAAATATTAGATCTCCAGGTTTTGCTCTTTTTACTGGAATTTCCTTTCCCATTCTAGCTTGAGTTTTAGATACTGAAGATATTTCAATATTGAATTTTTTTAAAACATAACTAGTAAAACCTGAACAATCAAACCCCGTTTTTGGAGACTTGCCTGCGTATTTATATTTTATGCCTTTGTATTTTCGAGAGTGCTGCGCGATGTCTTTTCGAAGTTCTTTTCGAGAACCTCTTTCCGCACTTTTACGAGTAGTATTTGATCCAGATGATTCACTATATGTTCGACTTGAGGAGGAACATGATGCCATAAAAAAAAGGAATGGCAACAACAACATTATTAATTTAGAAGCGTTTTGGTTCATAATATTCGGATTTTGATTCCATTTTTTGGAAACGATATAAGATAAAACTCACTCGTTGAAATAGGTTAGTAAATAGGGTTCAAATAAAAATATTCAACGAGACAATAGCAGTTCAGGCAAAAGTTTGAGCTGCTTTTTTTTGGTAGCGGGGTTTTCCAAAATCCTGTAGAATATGTTTTCGGGACTTTAGAAAATCTCGCTACGATCTATTTTACCAAAAAAATAAAATCAAGTTTCGTGAATGCTGTTGAAAGATGGGAATAAATAATAATACGTTGAAAAAACGTTGGATTTGGGAAAGTTATTATTACTTTACTTTTTTCTTTGACATCTTCACCTCAAATCTCTTTCCCTCCAAACCTAGTTCCGTATTCGGGAATACACTCTTTGCTTCATCTTGCAATTCATCCAAATCTATATACCGAGAAGAATAATGTCCTAGAATTAATTTTCCAGCATTCGCTTTTAGGGCGATCGTGGCAGCTTGTATAGCAGTAGAGTGTTTTGTTCGTTCAGCGAATTCTAATTCGGAATGTAAAAAAGTAGATTCGTGATACAACAAATCAACTCCTTCAATTATAGGAACAATTGATTCATTATAAGCTGTATCTGAACAAAACGCATATGACCTTGGTGCAGGTGCAGGTGTTGTTAATTCAGCGTGAGTAATAATTTCTCCATTTGAATTAGTCCAATCATTTCCATCCTTAATGCTTTGAATTTCATGAAAAGGGATATCGTACTTTTTGATTTTTTCAGGAATCATCGAATCAGGTTGTTGTTTTTCTCTAAATAAAAAACCTTGTGTAGGAATTCGATGTGTCAAAGGTATTGTGTAAACTTCCACCACTTTATCTTCAAAAATTAGTTGATTCTTTTCTGGGTCAGTAATGTGAAACTCAATGGGATAAGGAAGAGGATGACCAGTATATTTTAACTGAATATTAATAATTTCATCCAGGTGAGGAGGACAATATATATGCAAGGGATCTTTTCGTCCATTCAATCCATAAGAAGACAATACTCCAATCAAACCAAAAATATGATCACCATGCAAATGACTAATAAAAATTTGATTGATTTTTGATCGTTTGATTTTATTATCACGCAATCGGACTTGAGTACCTTCTCCACAATCTATGAGATACAGACGGCCACGAACTTTTAAGACTTGAGCTGTTGGGAAACGATTATTTGCGGGGATTGCTGAATTGCAACCAAGGATAGTCAATTCAAACTTCATAACTTTTGGTAATTGTGATTATTTGGTATTAGGTATTGCGAACGGTATTTCGTCTCAATACTCAATACCAAAAATCTCAATATTTCAATTTTTAAACGTCAGAGTCAGCCTCTCCATTTAATTCTCTTTCAATATCTTCCATGAACACAAAATCAACTGATTCTGCAACTGTAGGAATAATATTTAGGATGCTATCCAACTTCGAGATTGTAATTAATTTCTTAATATTTTCACTCTTAACTCCTGTAAGAATAAAAGTACCATCAGCTGACCACAGTCTATTTCCTGTCAATATGGCGCTAAGTCCTGATGAGTCTACAAAATTGACAGCTCCCAAATCAAGAATCATATTAGTCACGCCACTATTTCTCATCATCAAAAATTCGGACTTTAAATCTGGTGCAATTAAGGAATTGAGGTTTTCAACTTCTAATGAAAAAACCGCATATTTTTCCTGTTTGTCTACCGAATACTTCATAAGCTTGTTCAAATTATTTTTATAAAAATTAAATCTCACAAATGTATTAATAATAAGGAAATTATTATTTTATTTTAAGTACAAAGTTTTTCTAATAAATTATAAAATCAACTTAAACCTTTGATTTAAAGACAATATTGCGGATTTTATTAGCTCATATTCAACTTTTTTAAAATTCCTACGTTTCTTAATGTATTCATAAATTACATTTTAGGAAGTAATAGTTTGCTATTTCTGTTTTAAAAAAATGGCTATTGAGGTTATTTAAAATAATTTCATTTTTTCAGAAAAAACAGGATAATTTTGGATTTTTTTCAGGCGAAAAATTGTTAGCAGTTGTATTAGAAAAAAGTTTAACTCAATATTAAAACTTGCCGACAATTTATTTTATCATAAAATAGACCTGACAAACGTTCCATTAAGAAGCCTATGGCATTATTTTTTCTAATAATAATCAAATCATTATATCGTTATTTTGGATTTTGATAAAAAATAAAAAGGGGGGAACCCAAAGAAATGGTGGAATATTAGGAACAACTAATTTTTATACAAATTTTCAATATTCATTAGTTGTAATCTCAAAATATTAACCTTATCATTGCTTAGTAAATTTCCCAATAACCATCATTCCAAAATTAAGAGATGAAATAAAAATGAAACTTAAATTTTTATTTCACCTCAAAGAATCACCGAAGAAAAAAATATATCATGAACAAGAGATTTTCTCCAAAAGTCAAAAAAGTTATCTCAAGAAGTCGCGACGAAGCGATTCGTTTGGGACAAGACTTTATCGGTACTGAGCACTTACTGTTGGGTATCATGCAAGAGCGAAATGGACTCGCTATAAGAGTGTTGGATTCGTTGGAAGTGAATGTAAAGGAACTTACACAAACCATCGAAAGATCTGTTCGAAAAAGTAGCAGTCCAAAAGCATCTTTGGAAGTAGGAAGTATTCCATTAAATAAGCATGCAGAGAAGGTATTAAAAGTTACGTTCCTAGAAGCTAAGATTTTGAAAAATGATGAGATTAGCACAGAGCACTTAATGCTTTCAATTTTGAAGCATGAAGAAAATTTGGCTTCTCGTATTTTAAATGAATTTGACGTGAACTATGAAGTTTTCAAAGCTGAACTAGATTACGTAAATCAAGAAACAGACATGGGCGATGTCGGTCGTCCTGATATCTTTAATGGGCCAGATGATGAAGGTGATGAGCCATTTGATGATGAAGGAACTGGTGGAGCAGGTCGATACCAACAAAGAGGTGGTAAAGGTGCGTCAAAATCACGTACTCCTGTTTTGGATAATTTTGGTAGAGATATTACCAAGTTGGCAGATGAAGGAAAATTAGATCCAATCATCGGTCGTGAAACTGAAATAGAACGAGTATCTCAAATTTTGAGTCGTCGTAAAAAGAATAACCCAATTTTGATTGGTGAACCTGGTGTGGGTAAAACTGCCATTGTTGAAGGTCTTGCTTTAAGAATTCATCAAAAGAAAGTTTCTCGAACTTTGTTTGGGAAAAGAATTGTGATGTTGGATTTAGCAGCATTGGTTGCTGGGACTAAATATCGTGGACAATTCGAAGAGAGAATGAAAGCGATCATGACTGAGTTGGAAAAATCACGTGATGTGATTTTATTCATTGATGAGATTCATACGATTGTAGGAGCAGGTGGTGCAACTGGATCATTAGATGCATCGAATATTTTCAAACCAGCTTTGGCAAGAGGTGAGTTGCAATGTATCGGAGCATCTACATTAGATGAATATCGCCAGCACATTGAAAAAGATGGAGCATTGGATCGTCGATTCCAGAAAGTAGTGGTTGATCCACCATCTCCAGAAGAAGCTGTTCACATTTTGGAAAACATCAAAGAAAAATATGAAGAATTCCACAATGTAACTTACTCTGATGATGCGATCAAAGCATGTGTCAAATTTAGTGATCGATACGTAAGTGATCGATTCCTTCCGGACAAAGCGATTGATGTGATGGATGAGGTAGGTGCAAGAGTTCACTTGAAAAATATTCATGTGCCTAAGCATATTGAAGATTTAGAAAAGAAAATTGAAGAACTCAAAGAGCAAAAGAACTCTGCAGTTAAAAATCAGCAATATGAAAAAGCGGCTGATTTGAGAGATAATGAATCTAAATTGGTTCGTCAATTAGATTTTGCAAAAGTAGAATGGGAAGAAGAATCAAAAACAAAACGCTACCCAGTTACTGAAGAAGATATTGCGGAAGTGGTATCGATGATGACTGGAATTCCTGTGCAGCGAGTTGCTCAAAACGAAAGTAAGAAACTCGTAAAAATGAGTGAAGACATTCAAGGAGCAATCATTGGACAAGATGAAGCAATTAATAAAATTACCAAAGCGATTCAGCGTAATCGAGTAGGATTAAAAGATCCTTCAAAACCAATTGGTTCTTTTATTTTCTTAGGGCCTACAGGTGTTGGTAAAACAGAATTAGCGAAAGCTCTAGCGAGATATATTTTTGATTCGGAAGATGCGTTGATTAGAATTGACATGTCTGAGTATATGGAAAAGTTCAGCGTAAGTCGATTAATTGGAGCGCCTCCAGGATACGTTGGTTATGAAGAAGGTGGACAATTGACTGAGCGAGTTCGAAGAAAACCATATTCGGTTATCCTTTTGGATGAGATTGAAAAAGCACATCCAGATGTGTATAACATCTTGTTGCAAGTTTTGGATGATGGACAATTGACAGATGGATTAGGTAGAAAAGTTGATTTCAAAAACACCTTAATTATCATGACTTCGAATATCGGAGTTCGTCAATTAAAAGATTTCGGATCAGGTGTTGGTTTCAACACTAAAGCTAGACAAGAAGCAAGTGAAGAGAATAGCAAAGCGGTTATCCAAACTGCATTGAAACGAACTTTCTCTCCAGAATTCTTGAACAGAATTGATGATATTGTAATCTTCAATAGCTTAGATCAAAACGATATCTTCAAAATCATCGATATCACTTTGAAAGATTTGCACAAACGATTAGAAGGTATGGGCTACAAACTCAGATTGACTGATAGTGCGAAAAAATTCGTTGCTGAAAAAGGTTATGATCCTCAATTTGGAGCAAGACCATTGCACCGAGCTATTCAGAAATATATCGAAGATCCATTAGCTGAATTTATCTTAGGACAAAATCCACCAGAAGGAAGTGCTTTCAAGGCGGTGATGAGAAAAGACGGAGAAGGTTTGGATATTGACTTGGAAAAAGAAGCTAAGTCAGAATCTAAGAAATAATATTTGCAATATGTGGAATAATTGAATTGCATGATTCATTTATCCATTCAAGATAATGCACCTGTCGAATACATTCGACAGGTGTTTTTTTATTAAAAAAAATCAATCGGAACTATTCATTCAATGCAAACGTAGGAAACATGGATGATTCCTACATTTTATTGGAGTTTTTTCCTAATTATTAAACAGAATATAAAATATCCTGTTATTTTTACAGATAAATTATCTTCATTAATAATTTTTCAACTTTATTTTTTTATTAAAACTAAATTCATTTGGCTAAAAGACAAAAAAGACAACCCGTTAGAAAAAATACACTCAGATTTAGAGTGAATGATCAAATCCGAATTCCAGACATTCGTTTAGTGGGAGACAATCTCAAAGAATTAAGTGAAACTATTGGACAAAACATTGAAGCTGGCATTTATCCAACTCGTAGAGTTTTAGAATGGGCAGACAGAATGGAACTAGACCTTGTCGAAATTTCTCCTAAAGCTAAACCTCCTGTATGTCAAATCATTGACTACAAAAAATTCCTCTACATGAGGAAGAAAAAGGAGAAAGAAATCAAATCTAATGCTGTAAAAACTGTTGTGAAAGAAATTCGTTTCGGTCCAAATATCAGCGAGCACGATTTTGATTTTAAACTAAAGCATGCCATCAATTTCTTAAAAGAAGGTTCTAAAGTTAAATCTTATGTTCACTTCCGTGGAAGAACGATTGTTTTTAGAGATCGAGGAGAATTAGTTTTACTTCGGTTTATCAAAGAATTAGCTGAATATGGTTCACCTGAAGCTTTACCAAAAATGGAAGGTCGGAGAATGATTGTGGTAATTGCTCCTAAGAAAAGTGCTTTGAAAAAACCTGTTAAGAAAAAGAACAAGCACGAAAGAAGAAAGGAGGAAGCTGAACAAGCAGAAAAAGCTAAGGCTGAAGCTGAATTACAAAAGAAATTAACTCAAGAGGAAGAATAGATCCTCTTGCTATGTAAAATATAGGCTGTATCTCAATAAGATGCAGCCATTTTTTTGAGAAAAAAGCTAGAAAAACCTTCATATCTTTTCCTTTAATCTTTGTCTTTTCTACCTATTTCCTTATCTTTGCACCTCTTTTGTAATATCAGGTGGAATTATTTTAAACTTCCACCAACAAAATTATTTAATTATGCCTAAAATGAAGACCCACTCTAGTGCTAAGAAGAGATTCAAGGTAACTGGAACAGGGAAAATCAAAAAATTTGGTGCTTTTACTTCTCACATGATGAGAAACAAAAGTAAAAAAGCAAAGTTGAGATTGAGACACGGTAGTATCCTTGTAAAAGGAGATGAAAACCGAATCAAAAAATTACTTTGTATGAAATAGTGATTTCTGAAAATCACTAACTTTTTTTAACGACGGTGGAGCAAAGAAAAATGGATTTCCAATAAATATCCTGCTTCACAACTAAAAAATTTAAAAATGCCTAGATCAGTAAATTCTGTAGCTTCAAGAGCCAGAAGAAAAAAGATTCTAAAATTAGCGAAAGGTTACTTTGGTGCAAGATCTAAAGTTTATACGGTAGCGAAAAATGCTGTAGAAAAAGGACTTGTATATGCGTACCGAGATCGTAAAAATAAAAAACGTGCATTCCGTAGATTATGGATCGCTCGTATCAATGCAGGTGCAAGACAACATGGTATGTCTTACTCTAGATTGATGCACGGATTATCACAAAATGAAGTAGGATTAAATCGTAAAGTTTTAGCTGACTTAGCGATGAATCATCCTAATACTTTCAAAGCTGTGCTTGATTCTGCAAAGAAATAAATCCTCAATTAGGATAAATAAAAAGGGTTGTTCAATTAATTTTGAACAACCCTTTTTTAGTGGAAAGAAAAAAGAAATTAACTTTTTATATAAAATTAACTTTCCCTGTTCCCAAATTATAATAAGCTGGAACGACTTTCACTCCATTCTTCTTCTCAACCGCTTTTCTAATAATAGCTGATCGGTTAACCAAATCTCCACAAGTCATTTTTGCATTTTTCTTCACAACTGAATTAACATCTTTCTTACGTGATGCTGCAATAGAGGGAGAAATGTGTGCTAATAAATGATTTAAATTATAACCATTGTCTCCTCCTGCAACTGCTGCAGTTACAGCTCCACAATTTTCATGGCCTAATACAACAATTAACTTAACACCTAAATGTGCCACAGCATATTCGATACTTGCGGTTGTGCTGGTATTGGCAACATTTCCTGCTACTCTAATTACAAATAATTCACCTATTCCTGCATCAAAAGTTAATTCAGGTACAACTCTACTATCTGCACAACTCAATATAATTGCATATGGATATTGACCTCCCGTCAAATCGTTTCTTCTCGCAGCATCTTGAAGTGCTCGTTCAAGTTTATCTGCAACATAATTTTTGTTTCCTACTTTTAATTTTTCGAGAGCTTGATCTGCTGAAAGACTTTTTACTTTACTCATAATGGTTCAGAATTTTTAGTTTTAATAATTAATATAAAATATCGTTAACTGTTTTTATTTTTTCAGAAAAATCAGCTTTTCCTTACATTTTGCTAAATTAATTTCAAATGTTTTACACCGTAAATTAATGAGCATAAATGATCTTTTGCAAAATAATTGAAAAATAATAAAACTCTGACAATATATTATTGTTAAACACTCTTTCTTTTACTTCTCTTGGAAAACTAATTTCTTCCTCCATATATTTTCATCATTTCTTATCTCTAAAAAATAAAACCCACTTTTTAATAACAAAGTATTTACATCCCAATTTAATTCTCCTTTTCCTGTATAATTTTCACGTTTTAGTAATTTTCCATTAATATCGAACAATGAAATTTCAAACTCCCCTCCTCTTTCTAGCAGTACATTCACATGATTTGAAAATGGATTTGGAAAAACTTTAAATGGTTCTTTTTCTTCTAATTCACCAATGCTTGTTGACATTCCATTTGTCCATTGCTCAGAATGAAACGATAAAAGTTTAGCATCCAAACTTGCAAACTGCTCAGAAGAAACATAACCATACCCTCCTTCCCGAAAAGTAATTGCCTCCGTTTGACTATTCTCTAAAGCCAAACCCAAAGATATTTTCCTTTTATTTCCAGAAAAGAAATTGGTTCCCTGGTAATCAAAACAGAGCCATGCAATATTGACTCCTGAAAAATTATACCCAATCAAACCCACTACTCCATCATCACTAATATCTGCTCCTGTAATAAGACCTTGAACATCCATTGACTCACGCAATTGAGCAATATAACTTCCTGGTTCAGAAGGCATTACATAATGACGAGTCCGTTGATCCGCCCAGTTTTTCGAAAATAAATGCAAGCTATCATTATGGAAAAAAAATGCTTCGCAATCATAATCAGTATTATTATTGGAAGGAGTAAAATCTATCTGATCGCTAAAAGAAAATTCGATTACCTCTGCAGTTGCTATCCCTGAAGCCAATTGAGATTTTAGCACTTTGTAAATTTTCAAATCCATTCGATCTCCATCATTATTTCCAAAATCACCAATGTATAAGTGTGTATCATCTTCTGCCAAATCTTCCCAATCTTCATTATTGGAATTCGCAATGATAACGGTATTCAAAATCGTTCCATCAGTTGTATCGATTTGATAAATTTTATCTTCATTGCCAGCATCATTATGAGTCCATAATTGATTGTCAAAAAAAGCAAGACCTGAAGTTTCTATTACTTGTGTTGGAAGAACGGCAATCTCATTGAGAGAATAATTTGTGGTAGAGTATTCACAAGTACCATCATTTATCATTGCCAAAGCAGAATAATTATTCGCTAACGGATCGGTACAACCTAACTGAGCTTGTGAAATATTTGTGGATAGAAAAAGACCAATTGAAAATAGTAGAATTTTATTTATCATTCCTAAAAATATAAAATTATTGTTTCCAAAAAAAGAAAAAAACTGCAAACCTATAAGCCGAATTCTGTAATCCCGAAAACTCGAGACCTCTATCATTTATCTAGTTTCGTCGTCACCAACGAACCCAATCTGCCTACCCCTTCCTGCTGTCTCGACGAATCGAAACAATGGAGCGAGCAACTCCACTTTCCCGAAGGAAAACTGAAATGTACGTGGCATTTCAACCCACAAGGTTTATCCACCTCCTCGATTGCTCGAGAACGTCGTGCGCTCTTACCGCACGTTTTCACCCTTACTCCGATTGCTCGGAGCGGTAATTTTCTGCGACACTCTCTGTATTCCGATTGCTCGGAACCCCATCCGTTAGATGGTGTGGTACTCTACGTTGTCCGGACTTTCCTTTTCGCTAATTGCTTAGCAAAACGATAGAGCAGTTTGCAGTATTCTCTTTCCTTTTATTTGTAGCGAAATCAATCAATACATTAATTTCAAACATCATTAAAAAAACTTCATAACCACCTAACAGTTAGGCAGTAAAGTATATAATTTTTTATTAATTTTACATTTACGAAACTGAATTAGAATTGGATTAAAATTTATGGTAATTTGCTAATCCATATTTCCAAAAGTCGGGAATGCGAAATTAATCAATTACTAGGATTAGTTTCCAATTCCTCCATATTTCCTGAATATATTTTATGACTAAGAAACAGCTATACCTCATAGGATTAACCCTCCTTTTCTTCTTTCTGGCTTTGGGTTTTGATTTTTACAATCAACGAACAGTTGGGACTCAACAATATGCGTCCATCATCGAAAAGCATCTTCATGAAAACGAAGAGGAAGTAGAAGACTTTTTCAAAGAAAAAGACTTCATTGTTCGCCAACTTTCCAATCAAAGTACTTCTGAAGATTTTGTAAAAATAGAAAGCCTTTATAAAAAAAACTATACCCTTTGTATTTATTTAGAAGACTCTTTAGCCTTTTGGACAAACAATGAAGTTACACCAAATCATTTATTGCTCAAAGAAGAAAATGTAAATCTACATTCAGGTTATTCCAAACTATCCAATGGCCATTACGAAGTTTTAAAAAAATCATTTATCCAACCTGGACTTGGAAAATATACTGTATTCGGTTTTATTCCAATCAAATATGAATACGAACTAGAAAGTTCCTATTTGGAAAATGTTTTTAAAGCTGATAAAAATATTCCAAAACAAATTGCCGTATCAGAAAAGCAATCTCCTGTTGAACTAAAAAATAACTCAGGAAAAGTTATTGCTTATTTAACTGCTACGACTTCGCAAGTTCAAGATCCTATTAAACAGCAATTTTTATTCTTTTTATACATTTGCTCTTTCGTTTTCCTTGGGATCTTGATTAATATTTTCGCCAAAAATATTTCATTGTCTCGTCCACCTTGGATGGGATTTGCCTTTTTAGTAGCAACTGTTTTTGGAATTCGATTTGTTACCATGCAAATGAATTTTACTTCCAAGTTTACCGAAATTTCATTTTTTAAACAAAATTTTCATTCTTCCTATTTAGGAAATTCATTGGGTGATTTGGTTATCAATATCCTTCTTCTCTTTTGGATTATGGTTTTTTTCCATACAGAATATAGAGTTCGGCCTGTTAAGGGTTTGACCAATGTTCAGCGATTTGGCTTAACTACTTTAAATTATTTTTCCATCATCCTTGGAATTTTAATGATTTCCAATGTTTTCCAACAGTTGGTTTTCAATACTGACATCACATTTAATTTCGATCATATTTTTAGCTTAGATAGAAATAGTTTTATAGCTATCATGGCTTCCTTGCTTTTATTGGTGGCACTATTCTTATTTAGTCAGCGGATCATGGAAACCATTCTAAAGTTAGGATTGAAAAAATTCGTTCGACTTGGCGCATTAGGACTTGCCTCTTTACTAGCAATTCCAATTATCATAAAGTCTAACTCAGATTTACCAGTTGTGGAAATGGTCATAATTGGATATATGTTCAATTTGATTTTTGATATCTATGTTGACAATAACCGTCCTAATTTTATCTGGTTAGTAATTTGGTTAGTAGTTTTTGCTCTGATTCCATCCATTTTATTATTTAAATATAATAATGATATGGATTTCGGAAGACGGTTGAAATATGCTGATAAGTTATCTTATTTGAAGGATAAAATGGTAGAAGAGAGTTTAGAAAAAGTCAAAAAAGAAATAAAAAGTGATCAGGAACTTAAGGATTTATTGAAACCATTTCCTTTCCAAGCTAACCCTAAAGATGTTTTACCTATTATCAATAAACACTTTACAGATAATATTTATTTGCATAATAATTATTATCAATATGACTTCCATGCTTACACTAAATTCGGTTCTGCGCTAGATTCATTTCCTTCAGCTAAAGAGAAATTGGAAATAAAATTAGGAGAGGCAACTTCTACAGGAACAAATGATTTAAAATTTCTTTCCCAGCCAAATAATAAAAATACTTACTTATTAAGTTTTAATTTTTTCCCAGAAGGCTCGCCAAATTATCCTATCAGTTTAGTTTTGGAAGTAGAAAGAAATCGTAGAGATCAATCAAAGGTTTTCACCGAATTATTGATCGAAAAACAGTATAAAGATCTAAATGAATTAGGAATATATGAATATGCGATTTACAATAACAATGAAGCGCTGATTTACAAAGAAGGAGAATCTTATGATGATCAATATGAATTTGATGCCGTTCCTACTCCATTAGAAAATCCTATTGAAATTAACGATGGCATTCGTTCGCATTTGGTTTATCGAGCTCCTAATCAAAACCTTGTGGTCATCAGCAAGGAGTTACCGACAGCAAGAAGGATCATTACATTGTTTGCATTTTTATTTGTGCTGCTATTATTTGTGATTTTGTTGTTAATCGTTTTTAATTCAATTTTCAAATCTCTTCCTTCCATTTTTAATTTCACTTTTGATAAAGTGATGAGTATTCGCACGAGAATTCAAATGGCTGTAATTGTTTTGACCGTCATTTTTTTCTTCTCGATTGGTTTTGTAACAGTTAGATACTTTAGTGAAGAAAGAGAAAATTATCACGAAAGTCGATTGGATAGAAAAGGAAAAGCAATCCTTATGGATACCAATTTGGAATTGGAAGACTACTATAGTCGATATGGAAAAAAAGATTTTGATTATGATCGAATGCTAAAACGAATTTCTTCTGTCCATCGGATGGATGTAAATATATATGATAAAAGTGGAACATTAATTAGTTCTTCCGAAAGTGATGTCTTTAATAAAGGTATTGTTTCAAGGTCAATGGATGCTATGGCATTCAACGCTTTATCGCGAATGAATAAATTAAAATATACTCAAGAAGAAGAGAAAGTTGGATCATTAACTTACAAAGCCGCTTACCTTCCGTTGACATTGACGATGGTAAAAGGCAATGAAATAGAAACTGAAACGGTTGCCTACATGGGACTTCCCTATTACTCTAAACAGCGAGAACTTCGTGATGATGTCAATGTATTCATGGGGACACTCTTAAATCTATATGTTTTCCTTTTACTGATTGCAGGTGCGGTGGCCATTGGAATTACCAATTCAATTACACGACCGATTGCAAGGATTGGAGAAAAATTGAAAGAATTTAAATTAGGAAAAAGAAACGAACCACTTGAATGGCAAAGTAAAGATGAGTTGGGTGACTTGATTGAAGAGTACAATCGATTGATTAAAAAAGTGGAGGAAAGTGCTGAAAAATTAGCCCATCAGGAGCGGGAAGGTGCTTGGCGTGAAATGGCAAAACAAGTTGCACACGAGATCAAGAATCCTTTGACTCCAATGAAGTTGAGTATTCAGTACTTGTTACATGCTTATCGCTCAAATCCTGAGGACATTTCTCCTTTATTAAAAAGAGTATCAGGAACGTTGATTGAGCAGATTGATAACTTGGCTTCGATTGCATCTGAGTTTTCTAATTTTGCAAAAATGCCACGAGCTGATAATCAAAAATTAGTTGTGAATGATTTGGTCAAATCTGTTTTTGATTTTTTCAATGAAGGATCAGAAATGATTGATTTGAGTTTGGAATTACCTGAGATTCAAATCTTTGTTTTTGCAGATAAAAATCATTTGATTCAAGTATTGAATAACTTGATAAAAAATGCAACACAAGCGATACCAGATCATCGTCGTGGAAATATTGTGGTATCACTTCATCAGCGAGATCAAACTGCTATCATAAAAGTAAAAGATAATGGAACTGGAATTTCTGAAGATAAATGGAATAAAGTTTTCGTTCCAAACTTTACGACTAAGAATTCTGGAACAGGTTTGGGATTAGCAATTTCCAAAAACATTATTGAATCTGTAGATGGAAAAATTCACTTTGATTCGATTGTGGATGTTGGAACAGAATTTTATGTGGAGTTACCGATCGTTGAAATTCGAGCGATGGAAGAGGTTTAAAATTAATAATTCAGAATAAAAGAAGGTGCTAATGCAGAAGTGTTAGCACCTTTTTTTGTTTTCACAAAACTGACATTAAATTAATAAATATGTATCTGGATTGATTTTCAATACAAATTAAGTTTATTCAAGCTGTAAATTTATTTCATATTCTTAATACAAAACAATGTATTAAAAATAAGTTTGCGATTAAATTATGACAAAGCTACTGGAATTCGTTTCAGTAGCTTTTTTAGTGATTTTAAATTGATTGTTTAATTTATTAATTTGAAAAGGAATAGTATTGAAAACGGAAATTAACTTAATAATTTTCTGCTAAAAATCATTTGATATTCAATTTCAATAATCCTTAATAAATTCCTCTTCGTAGAAAATGTAATTGCTTTGTTATAAAAACCTTTAACTATTGTTGGTTTTTAATTAAATTTACAAAGTTGATTTAGGAAGAACAACAATCAACATTTTTTTATCTAAAAACAGCTTGTGGAAAATAAATTAACTGAAAATATTACGCGCACTTTTGAACTGCCTTTGCCAGATGCTGCAACGATGGATCAGCAACTCGATCAGATTATTCCAAAGGTTAGACCTTGGGGAGAAGACCTTTACGAGCAACAATATTATTTGGATACTCGATGGTTGGAAATCCGAGATGATGATGAATTTCATGAATCGGTCTTGCATATTTTTCGAGACGAAGGGGAATATTTGATTTCTATTGATGGAAATATTACTCCTGGGGTTTGGAAAATTTTAAGTAAGTCCAATACTTTTATTATTGAAAAAGTGGTAGGTGAAGCGGTGATCACTAGCGAACTTTATGATTTAGCATTTTTAAATAAAGATTTTTTCATCTTAAGAAAGCACGGTGATCAGAAGCGAAAAGGTGGACAAAAGTATTTTGTTTTAGCTCGTGAAAAAGCAGTTCGTGGATTGGAATGGAGAGATGTGATGGAATTATTATATAACCAATATCGAAATAATTCAACTTATATAGCTGCGTTGATTGGGTTGGTAATTTTGGTTTTGGGGACGTTGGCTTATTCTTTTTTTTATAAGTAAGCACTAGGCAATGAAGTTGCAAAAAATAACAAAAGACGGAAAAGAAATATTCCAATGTAGTTGTTGTGATAAAGAATACGATCAAATCCCATTTTGCTTCGGATCAGATTATCCTGCTGTTTATTTCTCCATACCTTCTGAAGAAAGAGATGAAAGAATTGAAATGGAAAAAAGCTTATGCGTAATAGATGAAAAATTCTTTTTTCATAGAGGTCGATTAGAAATTCCAATAAGAGATAACCATGATAATCTATTTTTTGATGTATGGCTTTCTATCAGTGAAGATAATTTTGGAATACGAATGGATGACTGGAACAATCCTAACAGAATAAACAACTCCCCATATTTTGGTTGGCTACAAACTCAAATTCCAACCTACGAAAATTCTATAAACATAAAAGCACAAGCTTTCGAAGAAGAATTAGATTGCATTCCTAGGATTGAGGCTACAGATGAAAATCATCAATTAACATTAGATCAAAAAAATGGAATTTCATTAAAAAAAGCTATTGGAATAATTGAATTCATTTTGGACAAAGAACATTAAAAATAAAATTTTGTTTTTTCTCAAACAAAAACGCCTCATCCCGATTACTCGAAATGAGGCGTTTAATATTTTTCTAAAAATGGAAATTAGCCCGCAACAACTCCTGCCTCAGCCAAAGCCTTAATCATTGTCTCACCTATCATTGCTGGAGAATTCACTACATGAATTCCACACTCAGCCATAATTTTCATTTTTGCTTCTGCAGTATCTTCTGCACCACCAACGATAGCTCCAGCATGTCCCATAGTTCTACCTTTAGGAGCAGTTTGACCTGCAATAAATCCAACAACTGGTTTTGTAGCGTTATCTTTAATCCAACGAGCAGCGTCAGCTTCCATGTTACCACCAATTTCACCAATTAAGATAATACCATCAGTTTCAGGATCGTCCATTAATAATTTCACTGCATCCAAAGTTGTTGTTCCAATGATTGGATCACCACCGATTCCGATACAAGTTGATTGTCCCATTCCAGCTTTTGTTACTTGATCAACCGCTTCATAAGTCAACGTACCTGAACGAGAAACAATACCAATACGACCTGGTCTGTGAATAAAGCCTGGC
>CAJQQY010000077.1 GCA_905480595.1 uncultured Saprospiraceae bacterium
TCTCCCATTTCCACTAAAATTAATTCGCTCTTGCAAAAGTAGATCATTAAAAATATCGCCTTTTTTAATTCCTAAAATTGTTGTTAAAAGTGTATCTGAATATTTCGAATTTCCTTTCCAAGTGATTTCACCAAACTGATATTGAATACCTTCTTCAATGTCAATTTTAATGTTTAAATCTTCCCCATTTTTATGATCAATTTTAGTAGTAATAATTTTTGCATCACGATAACCAAGAGAATGATAGTAAGCTAAAATTCTTTTTTTATCAGTCTCAAAATCTTCCTTGATGAAAAATGGTTTTTTGAAAATTTAAGGTTTACTTTTGGTTTCCATCAATTTTTTTAATCGTTTTATTGAAACGACTTTATTCCCCGTAAAAGCAATGTTATTAATTTTTACTTTTCCATTCTTTTTCACTTCAAAAACTATCTGGTGACAATTTTTTTCATGTGCACAAGGTGTTTTTTTTGTTAAAACTTCTACATCCAAAAACCCTTTTTTCTCAAAATATTCTTGAATAATTTTTTTCGAAAAATTCTCCTCTGATTTTGAAATAATTGTTCCTTCGATCAAATGATTTTTTAGGGAAACGGTTAAATCTTCCCGCTCTGACTTTTTAATATTTTTAATGGAGAATTTTTTTAATACAGGTAATTCGAGAACCTCAATTTCTAAGAAAACTAAATCTTCGACAGTTCTAGTTTGATATATTTGAACCTCTTGATATAATTTAATTCGCATCAAATTTTTAATTGCTTGTGGAATTTCATAACCAGGTAAATTTATTTTTTGTCCGACCTTCAAACCACTTCTTGCCAAGATATTTTTCTCACTTGAATATTCTGCACCTTTTACATTGATACTTGCAATTTCAAAAGTGGTTCTTTCTGGAGATGAAATTTCAGGAAGACTTCCTGTATCGTTTTGTGCAAACGAAAGTATACTTAATAGCATCAGATAGATCGTCGATATTAAAATTTTAGCATTCATGAGTAGTAATTTTTAGACAATAGAATTTCATCTCAATTCAGTACAATTAAGTTCTGTTGAGCAATTTTTTAATAAATTATTAGGAATTTGAAAAAAATAAGTGAAGCTAAAATATAGTTCTTGCTTACACTTTTGAATTGTTTGTTTTTTCTTAAAAACGGAATTTATAAAAACTTCGTTGGTAAAAACTTGACTTGACTTTTTTTTTAACTAATAATTAAAGATTTATTCCTTTTATAAAATTATCTTTCCTCTCAAAATAATTTTAAATTCTATGCGAGCTAATCGAATTGCTGTTTGCATCTTCTTTTTTGTTAATGGACTCCTTTACGGAAATTGGACTGCACGTCTCCCTGCAATTCAAAGATTTTATGATATTTCCAATTCAATGTTGGGAGGATTGCTTTTTACCATGGCAGTAGGAGCAGTATTAGCAATGCCATTTGCAGGTTGGTTATCGACTCGATTTGGTAGTAAAACGATTACGCAGGTTGGGGGCATTCTTTCTTGTATCATCATTCCATATTTAGTTTTTACTCCAAATTTGATCGTGGTTGGAGTAGCCTTTTTCTCTTTAGGATTATGTGTTGGAGCAACTGATGTTGCGATGAATGGGCAAGCCGTTTTCGTAGAGCGAGCTTATGGAAAAGCTATCATGTCGTCATTTCATGCGGTGTTCAGTATTGGAATGGCTTTAGGAGCAGGGTGCGGAGCTTTGTTTGCGAAGTTCGAAGTGGCTTTGCTTGATCATTTAACTTTGGTGGCAATTTTAGGAGGTATTGCTTGTCTTGCTGCTGCATTTTATTTGATTGATGATACGCCTGAGGAGGATGGAAAAAAGAAAAAAGGTGGAGGTTTTGTTCTTCCGACTAAAGCTATCTTGCCATTGGGTATAGTTGCATTTTGTTGCATGTCAGGGGAAGGAGCGATGGCAGATTGGTCAGCTATTTATTTGAATAAAGTAGTTGGACAAAGTGAATATTTTAGTGCGATCGGTTATGGTGTTTTTGCCACAGCCATGACCATCGGACGAGTCTTTGGAGATTATTTTACGGAAAGAATGGGGAAATATAAATTGCTGATTTACAATAGTATATTCTCTGTTTCAGGACTTGCAATTGTATTGATATTCGCAACAACAGGGGCAACATTGATTGGATTATTCTTAGTTGGAATAGGTTTGGCGACCATCGTTCCAATCGTTTATTCATCTGCAGGAAATATGAAAGGTATCGATCCTAGTGTAGGAATAGCAATGGCAACTACGATTGGTTACACAGGCTTTTTCGTTGGACCACCGATGATTGGATTTTTGTCTGATGTCTATGGATTGAGAATTGGGTTAGGATTTGTTTTAGTCTTATTTGTTGCGATGTTGTTTTTGGTATTAAAAATAAATTCAGAGAGAGGGAAAGTAAGCGTATAGTTTTTATTGAATAGTTAAGTTATTGTGATTTTTATACCAACAAAATGTTTTAAAATTGATTTATTTTGTCTATTTTTACAAATAAATTGTTTTAAATGTAAGTTCAAATCGCATGAATGAAAAAAATACTTATCTCAAAGGCAGAGGTGCTCAAATCAATACTGCCAACCCTTACCATAATTTAGTGTATGATCAAACGCCGATTGACTGGTCAATGGCAGAGGAAGATCACCCAAGTTTGCGGACGGAATTTATCAAAGTTCATCCGAAAACGATGCTTAATAAAGTGACAAGTCCTGATATCCCTGCGGATTTTTCCATTAATCCATATCAAGGTTGCGAACATGGTTGTGTCTATTGTTACGCTCGAAATACTCATCCATATTGGGGCTATTCTGCTGGGTTAGATTTTGAACAAAAAATCTTGGTGAAGCAGAATGCAGCCGCACTTTTAGAAAAAAAATTACAACATAAAAAATGGAAAGCTACTCCGCTGATGATGTCTGGAAATACGGACTGTTATCAACCTGCGGAAAAAGAAATGAAAATTACTCGTTCGCTCTTAGAAGTGATTTGGAAATATCGGCATCCAGTTGGAATTATAACTAAGAACTCATTGATAATGAGGGATTTAGACCTTTTGAAAAAATTGAACGAGCATAATTTAGTACACGTTACATTATCAATAACTACACTCGATGAGAAACTCAGAATGTTGCTCGAACCTCGAACAGCAACCATTCAAAGTCGCCTTCGAACGCTCGAAAAATTATCAGCAGAAGGTATTCCATGCAATGTAATGATGGCACCAATTATTCCAGGACTGAACGACCATGAAATTTTTCAAATGGTTAAAACAGTTGCTGATTTGGGCGCTCGTGCGATAGGCTATACGTTGGTCAGGTTGAATGGAGATGTGGCTGAAATTTTTACCGATTGGATTCGAAAAACAATGCCTGATCGAGCTGACAAAGTTTTGAATAAAATCAAAGAATGCCATGGTGGAAGTTTGTCAGACAATCGATTTGGAAAAAGAATGTCAGGGGAGGGGAATATTGCCAAAATTATCAGCAAGCAATTTCGAGTGGCGAAAGAAAAATATTTAAAAGATCGAAGCACACCTCCATACAATTGTGAAATGCATGAGGATTTTAAATCACCTCAGTTGAAGTTGTTTTAGTAAAAAACAAATTTCAAATTCATTAATCAGAAAAATAAATCTTTACTTTTAGGCTTTCAAAAAAATATATTTCTCTTCAATTTACGAATGCCTAGAATTACACAAAACATAACTTTAATCCTATTTGCAATATTATCGTTATTTGCTAGTCAAATAAATGGTCAGGTTGACTCTTTACAGCAAACTAACCACGTTCACATCACTTTAAAAGAAGTGATGTGATTTTTATTTAAATCAAAAAAACATTCAAGAATGCGAAAAGCAATCCTATTAATTATTTCAATTCTAAGTGTTGAATTTTGCATGGCTCAATCCATCAATCTAGAAGAAAACATACAAGTTACTCCATTGACTGATGCTCGTAATGGTTCCCTCACTTTAGGAGATATTGACAATGATGGTGATCCTGATCTTTTAATCTTAGGACAAGATGCAGGAACATTAAATACTATTTTATATGAAAATGATGGCAATGGAAATTTCACAGAAATAACTGGAACATCTTTTATCGGACTTCAATTTGGTAATTCTGACTTTGCAGATGTTGATAATGATGGTGATTTAGATTTGTTGTACACCGGAAGCAATTTTTCTACAGAGTATTTTGCGCTACTTTATTTGAATGATGGAAATGGAAATTTCACTTTAGAAAGTAATACCCCATTTCAAGGATCATCAGAAGGAGAGTTTGTATTTGAAGATATTGAAAATGATGGTGATCTCGATTTATTAATGACAGGTACCAAACTAGATAATTTAAATGATCCTGAAGGAATTGTAGCACTTTATGTCAATGATGGATCAGGTACATTTACAGAAGTGGGAGGAACGCCATTTGAACAAGTGAGTAGCAGTTCGATAGCTTTTATTGATATAGATAATGATGGTGACAATGATGTAATCATTTCAGGAGAGGATGATAATGAGGTAGCGATTACTAATTTATATACCAATGATGGAATAGGTAATTTCAGTCTTGTAGCTAATACTTCAATTGCAGATTTCGCTGCTGGCGATATTGCTGTTGCTGATACCGATAATGATGGAGATCAAGATGTACATATAAGTGGACAAGCTGCAGGAGGGATTAATGTTTCACAACTATATTTGAATGATGGAACAGGTGAATTTACTTTAGTTTCAGGAACTCCATTTCCGGCCACAATTGTAGGTACTTCTGATTTTGCAGACTTTGATGCTGATGGAGACTTTGATCTTTTAGTTACAGGTGCGACTGGAGGAGCAGAGTTTACTTCTAATATTTATGAAAATCAAGGGAGTAATATTTTTGTCTGAGTGGACTCATTAGTTGATGTTTATTTGACGAGTACAGCTATTGCAGATATTGATGGAGATAATGATTTAGATGTAGTTATTTCAGGTATATCTAACGAGATAAACACTTTCGGTCCAAGAGTGTATATTAATGAAACCATTACTTCTTTAGTGACAATCGAAGTAGATGAAAGCATATTTATATTTCCTAATCCCACTCCTGGGGTATTTCAAATTAACAAAGATGCTTCCACTTCTTTTTCTATCAGAGTATTCAATTCAATAGGCCAGTTAGTGTATGCAGATAATGATATGGATCAAAATAGTCAGGTGAATTTAAATCAACCGAGTGGGATGTATTTAATTACAATTGAATCTGATAATACGATGACAGCTAGAAAGTTGATTATAAAATAAAAAAGCAATCATCTAGCCTATACACTAAAAAAAAAGAGGCCGTCCATTTCGCCGTGGACAACCTCTTTTGAAGGAAATGAGTGTAATTTAATTCTTATTCCGCATTGCGGAAATTAGGTTTTAATATTTAAAAAAAAACTTTATATCATCTGTCGAAGTAAAAATTCTTTTATCAATTATAGGTGTAAAAACTATGGATTTAATGTATACCTCACAGATGCTTGAAAATCATTATTAAAGTCAGTTGAGTCTTCATCGTCTTTGAAAAGTTCCGTCAAACCTTTGTTGAATCGAATATCCAAAGCTACTCTTTCAGAGACTTGAAATTCATATCCAACACTCACACCAAGATCAACTTTTTCATAAATAGGGGAACGGCGTGCATCCGTCGAACTGTTGTCAGAATTGGGATCTTTTACATGAATCCAAGACGGACGAATACCTGCCATCACACTACTTTTTTCATTTACTTTATATTTAGCTAAAATCGGAAATTCTAATACAGTCAAATTTCGAGCAATCACTTCTTGATTGGCAGCCACTCGATCGAAAGAAGTTGCCTCTGAAGTAATTGTTGTAGGAAGATTTAAAGTATTGTTCTTTTCTTCCTTCGCCGTAAATGGCTGAACGAATCCTCTTCTAAAATTCACCTCTGCCTGCACACTCCATTTATCATTAATATTGTAACCTGCAAATACTCCAATTCCAGGAGAAACTGCACCTTCAGGAATTAATGGACTACCTGAAACAGCAACTGTACCACCTCCAAAAAATCCAGCTTTCACCCTCTTCTTGATGGGTAAATTTACCTGCGTGATTTCTTCTTCATTTTCTAATAAAGTTGACATTGCAGCAATCGGTCTAGTTATCTCTATTTTTTCATCTAACTTTTCTTCTTCCATTTTCCACAAGTCATATGGGGTCATTTGTGGAAGAGGTGCAACTGGAGTATTGATATTTGGATTTATAGGAGTAGTGTTATTTTCAAAAGGAACTTGCTGTTGGAAATCAACTTCTTCCGTTTTTTCTTCTAAATCAATAGTCTTATTATCTACAGGTTGCTCTTCTTTTACTTCAGTATTAAAGTCAAATGTTTTTTCCAAAAATTCTTGAATTGGTTCCAAAGGAACATACCAAGCAATAGATAACAATGTAACAGCCACAGTCAAAACCATTAAACTAGATACCCACAATGGAGATCTTCTCGGATTGTGTTGGTTCAGTTTTTTATTCAATGATTTCCATGCCTGAGGATCGAAGTCAAACTCATGTTCTTCCAGTCGAAGTTTTAATTTCTGTTCAGATGAATTGTTGATATTTTTCATATTGCGACTTGGATTCTAAATTTGTTAACTAAAATTTGTTTTAACTCTTTTCTAGCATTTGATAGATGCCATTTGGAGGTACCATCGCTGATTCCAAGTTTGTCTCCAATTTCTTGATGTTTATATCCATCAATGACATAGAGGCAAAAAACAGTTCTGCTAGAAGGAGGTAACATTTGAATAGCTTTGTAAAGATCTTCGGTGGCTAGGTTGTCAATTGCATCATTGTTGATACTGGTCTCTTTTTCGCTATTTAGGTCGATCACTTTTTTGTAAGTGATTTGTTTTCTTACGTGATCGATAGATGTATTAAAAACAATTCGAGCAATCCAACCTGCAAAAGTTCCAGGTTCTTTGAATTGGTGAATATTGGTAAACACTTTGAAAAAAGCCATATTTAAAACTTCTGTAGCTTCTTCTCGGTGACTTGTGTAACGCATGCAGATACCCAACATTTTTCCAAAATATCTTTGGTAAACGTACTTTTGCGCTAACGGATGTTCTTTCCGACAGCCCAAAATAAGATCCTGCTCGCTGCTTTGTGGTGTAAATTTCATTTTTTCGATTGTCGCTTGTATCAACGTTTTGACCCTGAAATAGGGTTGGGTCGATTTTGAAAAAAAAGAATTACAAACTACATCGAACAATTTACGAGTTGTTAAGCGTAGTTCGTAATTACGATTTCTTTTTTTTAATAGGTAATCTGAAAAGCCTTTTGAATTATTCCTCTAGGACGAGTTTTCGTTTAGCTTTAATTTTATGTTCGGTTAAGCCTAGAGTATTTGATTTTTAGAAATGTGTTTTTGTTTGGATCTAAGATATGTGGATTGGTCAGATTAGTTGCCTTTTTGAAACTGATTTAACCTTGTTTTAATATTGTTAAGTATATTTTAACAGTTACTTAAGAGACTATTGGGAAAAAAATCAATTCCCCAATGTCACCTTTACAAAATCCGAAACCGTTTGTACCAGATATTTTACCCGTTTTCAAAGGAGATGTTTTGGATCAAAACAGATCATAGAACTCATCTCTCTCCAAGCATCAGAAAAACGACCTTAAAGTATATCATTTTTCCTCCTTCCTAGGTGGCATCAGGACGACTCGCATTGACTTGAAGTTATGCAAAATAGAAAAAGACATTCCAATGAATATCAACAAAAGACTTATTTGCCAAATTTTTTTTTGTAAAAATAAGTGCATATTTTTTTTTGGATTCAATTTCTTTTTTGAAAAATAATGGAAGCTTGAGATTCAAAATGCGGTTTAGGGAGGAGTTAAATCATTTCAAATTTACGCTTTTTTTTGCAAAAATAGATTCAGCAGTTTTTTTACAAAAAGGTTATTACCATCTTAAATTAAGTCCTTCGTCGAATTTTTTCCTTGATAATTTTTATCATTGTAACTTTGTGGAAATTTTTTAGAAAAAAAACGGATATACCTAACCAACTGTAATGTCGAAAGAAAATCTTTCTGAAATTTTAGAAAAACTACAATCAGATGATCATGCTGTGTTGAAATCTTTATTTCAAGAACACTACCTGTCTGTTTGTAAAAGTATCTATCGATTTGTCAAAGACAAAGCGAGGACGGAAGATATTGCTCAGGATGTTTTTATTAAGTTTTGGGAAAAAAGAAAAAAGCTAAATATCACTTCATCAGTTGCGGCATATTTGCATCGGATGGGAACGAATGAAGCGATTTCTTATTTACGAAGACAAAAACATTTTGAATCTGAAGAAGTTATCGAATATTCTGTCCCCAATAATCTAGTTTCAGGTGAATCAGAGATGTTGCAATCCGAATTGCAAGAGAATGTAACTGATGCTATCAATTCCCTCCCTCCCAAGTGTCGAGCTATTTTCCAACTCAGTCGATTTGAAGAATTAACTTATAAAGAAATTGCTGCGAAATTGGATATCTCAGTCAAGACGGTGGAGAATCAAATGGGGAAAGCGCTGAGGGTTTTGAGAGGGAAGTTACGGGGGTATTTGAGTATGTTTTTTTAAGAAAAAAATGAATACCCAATATCGAACGCCTCGCTAAGGAATGTCCAATGTCCAATATTTTAAACCGAGGCATTTTTTATACCGTTGGAAATTGATTATTCCTTGTTGAGTGTTGGATATTCGAAATTTTATAAAGTATTGATAATCAATTGTTTGTAAAAGTGAAATTCTGTGTAAAGATATTTTTCAAAAAAAAGGAAAAATAAAATAGGGGTATTCCCCAACTCATGTCGTCATATTATTGCAAGGCACGAAAAGATTATGAAGGAGAATAAATACATCGAACTAATCGCCCAGCATCTGTCGGGAGAAATTTCAGAGAGTAATCGAAAAGACCTCATGGAATGGGTAAATTCCGATGCTGAAAACCAAGCGTTGTTAAAAGAAACGACGGAGTTGTGGAAGATTTCTGAAGAGTATGATTCCCCTTTTGACACGAATGTAAATGAGGCTTGGAAAAAAGTCGAGCAAAAAATTGAAGTAACAAATGACTCCAAAGATTCGTCAGCTAAAGTAATCCGTCTATCCAACTTTAAACGATTTTTACAAATAGCTGCGGTATTTTTACTTGGTGCAGTTGGATTGTTTTTCTTTTTCCAAAATCAAGAACCTGAATTATTTGCTTTCAATACAGATGATGAACAAACTTTAGATTTCTTTTTGCCAGATTCGAGTCGAGTCGTGATGAATGAAAACAGTCACTTGACTTATCAAAATTTGGATGGGAAAAGGATTGTCACTTTAGAAGGAGAAGCTTGGTTTGATGTAAAACATTTGGATTCAATTTCTTTTGAAATAGAAACTGGTGAGACAAAAACGGTGGTGCTCGGAACTGCATTTAATGTACGAGCTTATCCTCAAGAAGATATTATTGAAGTTTCAGTTGAGAGAGGAAAGGTGGCATTTTTTGAAAAAGAGAATGAGGAAAATAAAGAATATTTAGAAGCAGGGACAGAAGGTGTTTTTTCTAAAAAAGAAAAAACAGAAATCAAAAAGGAAAAGAGAGAAAATGAAAATGCAATTGCATGGAGGACTTTGACTTTAGATTTTGAAAATTTGGAAATGGAAAAAGTTATTGAAACACTAGAAAAGTATTTTAAAGTAAAAATAGAAATGGATTCTAGTATTCGAAGTTGCAGATTCAAAGGAACTTATGAGAATTATGAGTTGGAGAATTTATTAGAAGTAATTGAAGCAACCTTGGATTTAGAATATAAAATAGAATCAGAAAAAGTCACTATCACAGGAGAAGGTTGTTAAGTTAGTTAACTAAAAATTAACCCTTTTTCTTTTTATAAAACCCTTAGCAACAACCATGAAAAGCCATCATTGGATTTTTATTATTTGTATACTATTTGCGACAAATGCCTTGTTCGCACAGGTTGCTATCATGGAAAAAAGGGTGACTATTCAATATTTTAATGTAGAGTTGGAAGAAGCATTGGAGGGCATTAGTAACGATTATGATGTCAATTTTACTTACAGCATAGATCGAATTTCAGTCGATCAAATCGTAAGTGCAGACGTTGAAAATACACCTTTGTCGTTAGCATTGGAAGAGCTGTTAGAAGAAACAGATATTACTTATGCTAATATTGGCGACCAAGTAGTTTTGAGAGTTGACTTGGAAAAAAGAAGATTGTTGGCGGAAAGAAGAGCACAAAAAAAGGTAGTTCCAAAACCTGAACCTCCAAAATGGGTGAAGCAAAATGTAACAATGCCTTTACAAATTGCAAATTATCAGAGCCCAACGAAATATTTGGAAGAGCCAGAATATGAAATGAAAGTTTATCCAGTTTGGGATCCATTTTTTTATAACGTCACTTTAGAAGAGGAGATAGAGTTTTTTGTAGATGATATTTTTGATGAAACTGCAGATGGAGAGAAGGTAGCGCAAGTTACTCTGTTTGGAAATGTGGGAACGAATATGAATAATAATTCCACGACAACAAATCGAGTTTCTGCGAATATACTTTGGGGACATAATGGTGGAGTGAATGGAACAGAGGTTGGAGGAATTGTAAATTCAGTAGTTAATGATGTGAAGGGAATTCAAATTGCAGGTGTTGGAAATGTAGTTGGTGGAGAAGTGGAAGGCACCCAAATCGGAGGAGTTTTCAATGTGAATAGAGGAACGACCAAAGGAGTTCAAGCGGCAGGAATTACAAATGTAGGAAGCGAAATAAAAGGAGTTCAAGCATCTGGTATTTTAAATGTTGCTTGGCAAAAATCTGCAGGAGTTCAGGTAGCGGGTATTTTAAATGTGGCGAGAAAAGGATCATCTGGAATTCAGGTAGCAGGTATTGGGAATGTTGCAGGTAGAGAATCAAAAGGAGGAATGCAAGCATCTGGAATTTTCAATATCAATGGAGGGAAAACAAACCTTCAAGTTGCGCCAATTTTGAATGTTGGAAAAAATGTAAAAGGTTGCCAAATTGGTTTAATTAATATTGCCGACACGATTGGTGGAGCTTCGATTGGTTTAATCAACATTGTGAGAAATGGATATAATAGAGTGGAGTTTTCAGGATCGGAAGTGCTTTATTTTAATGCGGAATTGAAATTAGGATCAAAAGGATTTTACAATATTTTTCATGCAGGTTTTCGACCATTGAATAGAGATGAAGGACATTATGCTTTTGGTTATGGTTTTGGAACTTTTATCAGAACGAAAAAGAAAAGACTTTCGCATAACCTAGAACTTTTGGTGACACAAATTAAAGATGTTAAAAGACCAGCAGATGCAGGGGGACAAAGTACGAAGCAATTAAACTTACTCAACCAATTTCGATGGACAATTGATTGTCGAATAGGCAGAAGGACGAGCTTGTTTGTTGGGCCAACATTTAATGTGATGGTTTCAAAATTAATAGATCCAGCGACGAATGAATATACTTTAGATATTTTGCCTTATACAGTTTTTGAAGAGGTGACCAAAGGGGCAGATCCAGTATATTTAGCAGGTTGGGTTGGTTTTAACGCAGGGATAAGATTCTAGCCCGACTACCCTGAAGGGGAACATGGATGGAGGATTTTGGCTCAAAAAAATAAATTGACAATTCAAATTATTTAAATAAAAAATACTTTTTCGAATTACTTTTTGAAAAACGAAATGACCTAGTTTCGCTAGGTATTTCTATGGAGTTGATGAAAATTTAAAAGTAAATTTTACATCAACTTTATCTAGCAAAATAAACAAAGAGCTTTTGATTAGTTGACTTTTAATGTTGCTCCGACCTACATTTTGGCAAACCAAAATTATGTTGCTTAGGGTGTATTGCCGAAAGGTCGGAGCTATTTTTAAAATCAATGATAGAATATAATTAACAATTTTGAACATAATTTTTTAAAGAATAAAATTTATCGAACATGAAAAAGAACTTAATGTTAATAGTGCTCAGTTTTTTAGTACTTCAAGGTTTCGGACAGACGGAAACACTTTTTAATAGAGCGAGAGTGGTGGGCGCATTTGGTGCTCCGATTACAGAATTCAGTCAATTCAAAGGAGATTATATTGTTTCCTCTGGAGGAGGTGGAGGATTAATTATCGATGATTTTTTCATTGGCGGATATGGAATGGGTACAGTTGATGTCAACGAGTTTATCGAAGACGATGAGGAAGTTGAAATGGAAATGGGACATGGTGGATTTTGGTTAGGTTATACTTATAAGTCGTATAAATTAGTACATATTTTTGCTAGCACAAAGTTAGGTTGGGGAGGAATCGATATTGAAATTGATGAATCAGGTTTTAAAACTAATGATAATATTTTCGTAGTAACTCCTGAGGTAGGGGTAGAGTTGAACGTTTTTCGTTGGTTCAAAATTGCAGGTACAGTTGGCTACAGATCAGTCTCAGGTGTGAATTCAATCACAGGTCAAAGCAATAAAGATTTTAGCGGAATGGCTGGAACATTGACTTTTAGATTGGGTGGATTTGGAGATTGGAAGCGTAGCAGAAGAGATAGGAATCGAAGAGATAGATATGACGATTAATAATTAATAGCTATTGGGTTTGTAGGGGTGATCATTAAACTTTATTTATGAATGGTTTATTCCAAACGCATCAACTCCTACATTCTCAATAGCTATTAATCTCAAATTTTTCACATCAAAATAAAACTAAAATGAAAAATAATTTTACAATTTTAATTTTTTGCTTATTTGCTTTTCAAGGATTTGGACAATCTCAAACCTTGTTTTCAGACGTCGATGAGGTAGTTGGTTTTGGTGGGCCAATTGTAGAATTTAGTGGATTTAAAGGAGAAGTGATTCCTGCAGTTGGTGGTGGTGGCGGAGTTTTTTTAGATGATTTTTTTATTGGTGGTTACGGAATTGGTGGACTTGATTTTAGAGATCCAGCTGTCGATTTAAACAACTATCGAATGAAGTTAAGTCATGGAGGTTTTTGGTTTGGTTACAATCATAATCGAGATAAATTACTACACATTTTTGCAAGTGCAAAATTAGGTTGGGGAGATATTGATGTGAAATTTAATGGATCAGGAGATAAACCAAATGATAATATTTTTGTGGTGCAACCAGAGGCTGGAATCGAAGTGAATTTATTTCGATGGTTCAAGTTAGCGGGTACAGTTGGTTATCGAGCGGTGAGTGGAGTGAACGAAATTGAAACGCATACCAACTCAGATTTTAGTGGAGTGACTGGAGCGTTGACTTTCCGATTTGGATGGTTTGATTAACAAAATTGAAAAAAGAAATCGTTTATTAATTAATGTGTTGTTTTAGAGCCTATCTTTTTGAGAGTGAGATAGGCTCTTTTTTATTTCTATTGTTCTATTTTTATTAATAGACCAAAATTCCTGAAAATAAATAGGTTTAATTGTCTATTAAAAGATTACTTCTATCTGATAAAAATATGTACTCCTCGAAATTCTAAGTTATTCATTAAACCTTTTCCAACATTCCTAATTTTGATTCGTCTTTAAGGTATAAGAGAGACTCTTTTTTCATAACATTATTTTAACATAAAATAAAAAAACAAAAATAGGGGTACATCTATTTTTGTTTCGTCATAAAGGCAAAGACATCAAACAAAGAAATACTACATGTCTTTTTGCACAAAAATTTAATCGCAAACAAATTAGAATTTTTAGATAATCCGATTTTAGAAAATGGGTGTTGACTTTTTTCTAATAGCCACACCTATTTTTTTCGGAAAAAATCAACCACATTTTTTAAGAAAATCATATTCAAAATGAAAATCACATTAAAAAATCTATTTCTTGCAATTTATGTTTTAGTGCTTTTATTAATTACATTTTCTGCGAGTGCTCAAACGACTCTAACTCAAACAATCAAAGGAACTGTCATCGACAAGGATTCTGAAATGCCATTGATTGGTGCAAATGTCATCATCATTTCCACAACTGAAATGATGGGAACCAGTACTGACATCGATGGAAATTTTAGAATCGAAAGTGTGCCAATCGGACGGCACAGTATTCAAATTTCTTACTTGGGTTACGAAGAGTCTAATTTGCAAAGTGTCTTATTGACTTCTGGAAAAGAGTTGTCACTCAACATCGAAATGTTAGAAGTCCTCAACCAAATGACTGAAGTAGTCGTAACTGCTCAGCATGACAAAACCAAACCGATCAACGAATTAGCGACAGTCTCTGCCCGATCATTTTCTGTAGAAGAAACAGCTCGATACGCCTCCAGTCTTTTTGACCCAGCACGAATGGCACAAAACTATGCGGGTGTTACCGTTGGAGGTGGATCGAGCGATTTGTTCAACGAAATTATCGTTCGTGGAAACTCTCCAAAAGGAGTGATGTGGAGATTGGAAGGTATCGAAATTCCAAATCCAAATCACTTTGGAGGCATGGGGAATTCAGGGGGAGGAATTAGCATGTTGAGTAGCACGACTTTGAGTAATTCTGATTTTTACACCGGTGCTTTTCCTGCCGAATTTGGAAATGCAACCTCTGGAGTTTTTGATTTGAACATGAGAAAAGGGAATAATGAAAAACGGGAATATTCTTTTATGCTAGGTGCACTTGGAGTAGAAGCAGGATTGGAAGGTCCTTTTGGAAAAAACTATAATGGTTCCTATTTATTAAATTATCGGTATTCAACATTGGGACTTTTAAATGCAGTTGGGTTAAATCCAGCGGGAGATGTTTTGCCAGCATATGAGGATTTATCTTTCAAAGTAAACTTGCCAACTAAAGGCTATGGAAATTTTGCCATTTTTGGATTAGCTGGAAAAAATATTGCTTCTCAAACTGCAGAAGCGGACTCTACAAAATGGGTCGATGAAGATGGGAAATGGAGTTTTGAAGAACGACAAAAGGTAGGAACAATCGGTGTTTCTCATAAATTAATTTTAACTCCAACTAGTTACCTACGAACAGTCGTTGCTGCATCTTCAGATGCCTACGAATCAGAAGAGTCATACTTTGACGTAGAAAATAATTACAAAGAAATATTAGATGAGGTGTCTAATTTTGATAATAAAATTTTACGTGCGACTACCACTTACACGAATAAAATTAATGCTAAAAATACTTTCCAAGCAGGAGGGATTTTTACTAATCAAAAATTCAGTTTCGAATCAAAAGAGTATTATGAAGATGAGGATGTTTGGGAAAGTTATTTGAATAACGAAGGGCAGACACAACTCTACCAAGCCTATGCACATTGGAAGCATCGCTTCGATGAAAAATGGACTTTGAACTCAGGAGTACACTATACTTACTTTGGTTTGAATGGAAGTCAGTCGTTGGAGCCTCGAGCTGCAATTAAATTTCAAGCCAGTCCAAAACAGTCTTGGAGTGCAGCAGTTGGATTGCATAGTAAACCTGAACATATTTCATTTTATTTCGCAGAAACTACTGAAGAAGGGCAACCTAAAACTTCTCCAAATAGAGATTTAGACATGACAAAATCATTGCAAGCGGTAATTGGTTTCGATCAAAAATTAGGAAAAGATCTTCGACTAAAAATCGAAACATACTACCAACATTTATACGATGTGCCAATTGTCAATGAACCAGGGAGTACCAGTTCAATTATTAATACACAAGATATCTGGGATATTTTAGGAGAAAACTTTGAAGCAACTAATGAAGGGACAGCTAGAAATTATGGAGTGGATATTACGATCGAAAAGTTCTTTTCCAAAAATTATTATTTCTTGATTTCAGGTTCTGTGTTTGACTCAAAATATACTCCAAAAGACGGTAATGAATATCATACTCGTTACGCTTCAAATTACCAATCGAATGTTTTGGTTGGAAAAGAATGGAAAGTGGGGAAAAGCAAAAAGAACATTTTTGGAATTAATGGAAAATCAGTTTTCGCAGGAGGAAATCGAATCACTCCAATTGATTTAGAAGCATCAAGAGCAGCTGACGAAACAGTTTTAGATTATAGTCAAAGATTTGAAGAACATGCTCCTGCTTACTGGAGATTTGATGTTGGGATAAGTTATAAAATCAATAAAAAAAGAATGACTCATTCAATTTTATTAGACATTCAAAATGTAACGAATCACGAAAATGTGGATTACCAATATTTCAGTTCAGGTGCTGATAAAATTGTCAATGTAACTCAAACGGGATTGTTCCCAACTTTTAATTATAGAATTGAATTTTAAAAAAACTATTTAATAAATAAAAACTAAGATTATGAAAAATTTAAAAATGTATTCCGTCATTTTATTAGCGATGATTTTAATGACAAGCTGCCAAGATCGAGGCAATAATGGATTATTCAATTGTATCGAAGGCGAGGGCGATGTTGTTACTCAGGAATTATTAATCGATGATTTTACAAGTGTAAGATCAAGAGGAACTTCTCAAGTTTATATCACACAAGGCAATGAGATAAAAGTCGTAGTGGAAGGCCAACAAAACATCATTGATAATATCGAAACTGATATTCAAGGTGGTGAATGGGAAATTGAATTTGATGAATGTCAAAAAAACTTTACTGACTTAAAAATTTATATCACGATGCCAGTTATCAAAAGTTTAGAAGTTTCTGGTTCAGGAGACATGTTTGGACAGGATGCTTTTGTAGTTGACGATATTGATTTGAAAGTTGATGGCTCAGGAAGCATTGATGTAGCGCTTGATGGTGCAACTGAAGTGGATGCAAGAATTTCTGGTTCTGGAAAAATAAAATTGGAGGGAACAACAAATTATCTTGGTTCAAAAATTAGTGGTAGTGGAGATCTAGAAGCCTATGATCTAGAAGCCAATATTGGGAATATAAAAATTGTTGGCTCAGGTGATGCTGAAGTGACTGTTTCTGATGAATTGGATGTAAGAATAGAAGGAAGCGGAGATGTGTACTATAAAGGTAATCCGATTATAAATGTGGACATTACGGGTAGCGGAGATTTGAAGAATATGAATTAATTTTTGCCGCAGATTGAACTGATTATTATGATTTTTTAAGATTGACGATATTAAGTGTTTTATTTAAATTACACAAAACGAGTGGATCATAATAATCAGTTCAATCTGCGGCAAAAAAAAATTATTTCTCCTCCTCGCCAGCAGCATTTTTCACAAAGGCAACACCTTCCTCAGATTTCACACCTTCCTCCAAAAGCCCATTCACCCAATCTCTACGGTTAAAATGCATCGCCCATTCGATAGGAGTTTTCCCTTCCGTCACTTTGTTCAAATCAACATTGTGAATTGCCAAAACAGGAAGTGTTGCAACTGATGATTTTTCAATTGCTTTCACAATTGGCGAAGTTCCATCTTTCCCTCCGTAGTAAGGATCAGCTCCACCAGTCAAAAGCAAGTGCAACATTTTAGGATCTTTATAAGCTAAAAATGCAGGACTTAATAATTGATTTTCATCATTCAAAAGATTTGCATCTTCCCCTGGATTTTTATCCAAAATAAATTTCACCAATTTGTGTGCACCCATACTCACAGCAAGCGTAATAGGTGAGTGATGTTGTTCCAAAACAACTTTCCCAACATTCGCACCTTTTTCAACTAATTGAATTACTGCTTTGGTATTTTTATAAAAAATGGCAGACAAAAGGGGAGTGGTTTTAAACTCTACATCCACTTCATCCATACTTTCGATTTTCCTTAAAAAGAAATCTACAGCATCTTCGTCACCTTTATGAATTGCAGAGATAAGTGCATTTGCAGTACCTTTATTTTCTATATCATAAGTTTTTTCTAATCGAGAAATGGCAGCATTTGCAGCAGCATTCACCTTAAGTTCTTTTTGCTTTGCTTCAAAGGCAGCTTTTTGTTCACGTAATTTTTGAGCTTCTTCCGCTTTTGCTTTGATCTCCTGATGGGTGCTTTTATCCTCTTCTACTTTTTCTAATCTTTTGCCTTCTTTGAAGCCTTCCATTTGATTGAGCAATCCGACAAAACCTTTTCGTTTAGCTTCTTCGATTGGACTATTTCCATTTGGTTCCTTTTTATAAATATTTGCACCAGCTTCCATGAGTAGTTGAACATACTCCGAATTTTGCCATGAAACGGCTTTGAAAATAGCTGACTCCCCATCCTTACCTACAAGATTAGGATCAGCCTTTCCTTCCAAAAGAATTTCGATAATGTTAGTATTATTATTGTCAATTGCGATAGGCAATGCTCTACGTTGGATGCCATCTTGAAGATTAGGATCGATGCCTGCAAAGATGCAACGAGCAACCATTTCAGTATCGTTTTTATTCACAGCATTAATCAAGTCGTGAATTTCAAGATTGAATTTATCAGAAAGATATTGAGTTCCTTTTTTTAAAAATTGTCCAGTTTTTTTGAAGAAATCTTCAGCCATCGTTTTTTTATTTTTTTGTAAAAATAGGTTTTTTCAGTTATGCTTTTAAAATTAATTGTCAATTTATTTCTTTTGAATAATACTAACTAAAGAGAAATATTTTTTTACTCAAAAAAATTAAATAACTTAACGTTAGTGTGAAATCAACACTTTAAAAAGAAACAATATAAAATCAAATATCAAAACTTTATGAAAAGTCTCGACAAACAAAGAATCAAACTCGTCAAAGGAAAAAAAGAATACTTTAAAGGAATTGGCAAAATCAAATTTGAAGGCCGAAAGTCTGATAATCCTTTTTCTTTCAAATGGTATAATGAAAAACAAAAAGTAGGCGGCAAGTCAATGAAAGATCATTTTCGATTTGCAATTGCTTACTGGCATACCTTCTGTGGAACAGGAGGCGATCCATTCGGAGCACCCACTAAAAAATTTCCCTGGGATGAAAATACGAACGCAATTGAAAGAGCTAAAGATAAAATGGATGCTGCGTTTGAATTTATCACCAAAATTGGAGCGCCTTATTATTGCTTCCACGATGTGGATATGGTTGATGAGGGAGCGACTTTGGCAGAGACTGAAAGGCGGTTAGAAATTATGACTGATTATGCTTTGGAAAAACAAAAAAAGTCAGGGGTGAAATTGCTTTGGGGAACGGCCAATCTTTTTTCTCATCCAAGATATATGAATGGCGCAGCGACGAATCCTGATTTTAATGTTGTGGCTTACGCAGGTGGTCAAGTGAAAAATGCTTTGGATGCAACGATTAAGTTAGGTGGTGAAAATTATGTTTTTTGGGGCGGACGAGAAGGATATCTTTCCTTGCTTAACACGAATATGAAAAAGGAAATAGACAACTTCGCACGTTTCCTTCATGCTGCAAAAGACTATGCTCGAAGCCAAGGTTTTAAAGGAACATTTTTTATTGAACCTAAACCTTGCGAACCTTCCAAACATCAATATGATTATGATGCAGCAACGGTAATTGCTTTCCTTCGAGAGTATGATTTGATGAATGATTTTAAATTGAATTTAGAATTTAATCATGCGACTTTGGCTGGTCATACGATGGCTCATGAAATGCAAGTGGCGGCCAATGCTGGATTGCTTGGAAGTGTGGATGCTAATCGAGGGGATTATCAAAATGGCTGGGATACTGATCAATTTCCAAATGATTTATATGAGTTAACAGAGTGTATGTTGGTCTTTTTGCAAGCAGGCGGATTGAAAGGTGGAGGAATTAATTTTGATGCAAAAACGCGTCGAAACTCAACAGACTTGGATGATATTTTCCATGCTCATATTGGAGGAATGGATGTTTTTGCTAGAGCATTATTAATTGCAAATGATGTTTTAAAAGAATCAAAATATGTTGAATTAATGAAAACACGCTACACTTCATTTTCAAGAGGGAATGGTGCAAAGTTTGCGAAAGGAAAATTAGGTTTGGAAGATTTGTCAAGAATAGCCACCAAAAATGGCGAACCAGAAGTGCGAAGTGGTAAACAAGAAATGTTTGAGAATATTATTAATCAATATATTTAAGAATCGAAGTGATCCCTTTAATGAAATAGAAATAAAGCCCATTTGATGAATGTCAGGTGGGTTTAGTTTTTCTAAAATCAATTAAACCATCTTACTATCTTGGAGTCTAACTTTTTTCACTTCAATTGATCATCTAAAAAAATAATAACTTAATAAATGAATACTCCAATTAAAATCCTATTACCAATTTTTGTCTTTCTACTGTTCACTAATTCACTTTTTTCCCAACAACCTAATGTCTTATTTATTATCGTTGATGATATTGGAGTTGGACCAATTCCAAATTACGAGCCCACTTCGACCAAGGCCAATATGCCGCATTTGGAAGCGATGATGAATGAAGGGATTACCTTTGATAATGTTTGGTCAAATCCAGTTTGCGCACCAAGTCGTGCGAATATATTGACAGGCAAACATGGTTTTCGGACCAATGTATTGAATGCGAATGATTTGGCGACGCTTTCACAAGATGAAACCACACTTCATGAATATATCGAACAATCATCCAATGGGACTTATAGTAATAGTTTAATTGGAAAATGGCATTTAGGAGGTGGTAATGGAATGAATGCAAATTATGACTATCCAAATGAATCTGGCATTGAATATTTTGGAGGAATAATGAGTGGAGGTGTTCAAGGTTATAACGATTATACTTTAGTCATTAATGGACAAGCAACAGAAACGACAGATTATATTACAACTAAATTTACAGATTTGGCAATCGATTGGATCAATGATCAGGATCAACCTTGGTTTTGTTGGTTAGCGTATAATGCTGCTCATACTCCTTTCCATTTACCTCCAACTAATATGCATACGCAAGGAAATTTACCAACAGATTCTGCTTCGATTGCCGATAATTCATTACCTTATTATTTAGCGATGATAGAGAGTTTAGATTTTGAAATGGGAAGATTATTCGACAATATTTCAGCGAGTGATTTAGACAATACAGTTATTATTTTTGTAGGTGATAATGGAAATCCTGGGGCGGTGGTAGAAGCGCCTTACTTATCTAATCGAGCTAAAGGGAGTTTGTATCAAGGTGGTGTTCATGTTCCAATGGTTATTTCAGGAGCAGGTGTCAATCGAATGAATGAACGAGAAGATGCTTTGATTTCTTTTTCAGATTTGTTTTCGACGATGGTGGAATTGACAGGAACCTCACTTCCTCAAATTCATGATAGTTACAGTTTTGCTTCTTTGCTTTCAGCCCAAGGAGATGGCCAAAGAGATTGTATGTATACCGAAGTTTCTTCTGGAGGAAATTCTGATGGTTGGGCATCACGCGATGAAACCTACAAGTATATCAGTTTGGCAAATGGTGGACAACGGTTTTATAACTTGATTGATGATCCTTACGAAACAGATAATTTATTACCTCTGAATATGTTGACCGCAACGGAATTAGCTGCTTTCGAAAAACTATCAAATCACTTTGATGTGATTAGTCCTGTTTCAAATTTGGAAAAAGAAGAAATTGGATTTAAAATTTTCCCTAATCCAGCCAACGATAATATATTTGTAGAAATGAAAAGTACTGAAAAACAATACTTTTACATTTTTGATATTTCTGGAAAAGAGATGAATAGAGGGGAGATAAATTTTGAGAATGAAACTATTTCCATTGATGAACTAAATGCGGGAATGTATTTTATACAAGTAGGAGAGGAGGTAAGGAAGTTTATAAAAAATTAAATTTTTAAAAGTCCTTCCAGATTTTCAAAATCTGGAAGGACTAATTTTTAGCTTTTATTCCTTGGTAAAATCAGATGATGCCAAGACAATGAAAAATTATGAGGACTCAACTCTTTAAAATTTTTATTGGCAAAAAAAGTGTAACCATAATTGAAATGAAAATAAGCGATTCCAAATCCAATCATAGGGCGAATAGCAAATGACGAAGCATCTTCTTTGAAATAATATAAACTATTGATTCCAATTTTTCCACCAAATCCAAATACGTATCCACCCTTCCAATAAGCTATTTTGGGAGCAACAATTTTTTTGTTAGGGAGATATTCAAATCCAATTTGGTAAGCTTTTGCATTTCCTCCACCTTCTCCAGTTTCCGTTTTCATTTCGACTAAGTTTAACCCTAACGTTAAATATTTAAAAGCATGAACTTCAGGAGAGATTTGAAGACTTCTACCTTCAGTCCACCATTTTCCATGACGAATGGAGTAGTACCTAGAGTCTGGATTTTTGAAAAAAGTAGAATCCATTTGACCAGAAGCAAAGACCAAGAAAATGAAAGTAAAAAATTGTAAGAGTATTGTTTTTTTAGAGAAAAGAAAGGCAATTGTTTGCATGATTTACGATTTAAAAACAATTCGAAATTCCGTCCATCCATTCTCATTTGTCTTTAAACTAAACTGTGCCTCATGATTGGAAAGTATCTCGCGAATCAAGGTTAACCCAACTCCTTGGCCATCCATTTTCGTACTGAAAAAAGGAGTGAATAACTTTTCTGAATTCTCAGATGAAATGCCTGAACCATTGTCTCGAATAATAATCGTCTTTGGTGATTCTGCTGAGGTTATTTGTATAATTCCTTGATAGTCAATAGCTTCGATGGAGTTTTTGATGATGTTGACTAAAACTTGTTCTATTTGTTTTGCATCAATCGAAGCAAATAAATTATTTTTTGCTAAGTCAAACTCAATAGAAATATTTTTTGTTTTAGCCTGCGATTGCATCAATTTACCAATGTTTTGCAATAGTTCATTGATTTCAATTTTCTCCAAATGTGGTTGAGGTAATCGAACGACTTTTGCAAAGTTTTTCATAAACAAACTCATCGAATTATTTCGTTCGATAGCAATTTCTACAGACTCTCTTTCATCTGAATTTTCTTCTGTATTGTATTCGACATGAGTTTGTAAAATAGAGTTAATTGCACCAATTGAGTTGTTCACTTCATGAGCCATCATACGAATTATTTTTCCGTAAGCTCTTTTTTCTGCTTCTAAAATTTCTTTCGACAATTCTTGAATCAAGATAAATTTTCGCTTAAATCCTCGATGGATAAAATGAGAAACTTCGCATTTATATTTTTCAAGACCTTCGGTAGAGATGATATTCGCTTTCCCTACTTCAATTGTGGCAATTTGTTGTAAGATTGGATTATCGAAATTAGAAATGGGTTGTTGAATTGCAAGTTCATTTAATTCCAACAGTTTCATTGCTCGCGGATTGATATCCGTAATTTTTTCATCATAATCTAAAATAATAATTCCGTTGGGAGATGCATTAATTAATTTTTTCAAAAAGAAATGTTGTTCTTCCACTTGAATTCTTTCCTCGCGAATATTGTCAATCATGCTGTTGTAAACATCAATCAATTTGTCCATTTCCATTGAACCTGTCTTGACAAATTTGATCGTAAAATCTTTATCCGTAATTGCATCAGTCCCTGAGTACATAAATTCTAGCGGACGAATAAATGATCGATACATTAAATAGGAAAGGAAAATAGAGAACAAAATCCCAAACTCGGAAAGTAAAAAATATAGTTTCTGTTCACGCAAAACCAAAAAGCATAAGTATGCAATGGTGATATGAATGATAGCGATGAACAAAAAATATTTTACCCTTAAACTCATTTTTTATAACGGTGACTAGTTTACGATGAATGATGGATTTTTAAGTGTGATTTAGTTGTCGTACGGAATATCATATTTTTCCAAACGACGATACAATGCACTACGTGTAATGCCAAGCGACTTTGCCGTTGCACTAATTTTATTCCGATGGTAAGCTAAGGCTTTTTTGATCATTTTTACTTCCATTTCTTCTAAAGAAATTTCACCGACATCAGGTAAGTTTATTTTTTCTCCTCGGAGGCTTCCTCGATATTGAGTTTGGAAATCCTCTTGCGTAATTGTTTTATTATTAGAAACTAAAACAACTCTTTCAACCAAGTTCTTTAATTGTCGAATATTTCCATGGAAGTCTTGTTGTTCAAGCCATTGTAAGGCTTTGGAATCGACGGTTAACTCTGGATTGTTATAAATCTCTTTTAAATTTTCAACATAAAAATTAACCAACAAAGGAATATCTTCTCGACGTTCTCGCAAAGGTGGAATTTGAATTTTTATTAAGTTAATTCGGTAATAAAGATCTTCTCGGAAAGTATCGTTCGCCACCATTTCTTCTAAGTTCTTATTCGTCGCACTCACTACTCGAACGTCAATTTTTTTCGCTTGACTACTTCCTAAAACTTCAAAAGTTTGCTCCTGTAAAACACGTAATAATTTCACCTGACTACTATGTTCCAAATCACCAATTTCATCTAAAAAAATAGTTCCAGTATCAGCCATTTCAAACCGACCCTTTCTATCAGTTACAGCATCGGTGAAAGCTCCTTTTTTATGGCCAAACATTTCACTTTCAAAAAGAGAAGAAGAAATCCCTCCCAAGTTAACTTTGACAAAAGGATTGTCTGCTCGTAAACTTTCGTAGTGAATCGCTTCGGCAATTAATTCTTTTCCAGTTCCACTTTCGCCAAGAATAAGAACACTTGCATTTGTTTTACTCACTCGTTTTGCCAAATTTAAAACATCAATGAGTCCTGCAGATTTTCCAATAATATGCTCAAAATTTTTAGCGCCAGCTTCAGTAATTTTTGTAGATTCTTTTTTATTTAGAGCAAGTAAAGTTTTAATGGACGAAACCATTTGCTTATTGTCCCAAGGCTTTGCGATAAAATCTTTAGCGCCTTGTTTCATTCCTTCGACTGCTAGTTGAACTGTTGCCCAACCTGTCATCAAGATAATTGGCATTTTAGGATGAGCGTAGATTATTTCTTTTAGCGCACTCATGCCTTGACGACCAGAAGTATCTATAGCAAAATTCATATCTAATAAGATTAAGTCAGGTTGAAATGAGTTAATCGTTTCTTCTGCTTCTCTTGGATGATGAATTGCTGCGACTTCGTAACCTGATTTTTTCAATAATAATTTTATCGAAGAACAGACGGCACGATCGTCGTCAATGATTAATATATGTTGTTTGTTTTCCAAATGGATAGACTTTTTATTTTCGAAAAATGTTCTTTTTTGCCGCTGATTGGGCTGATTTTTATGATTCTACCGTTTATGTATTTTAAGATTCAAAATGCTGGTTTCCTAATCATACTTTTATACTAAAAATATACACAATCGTCAATCTTAAAAGATCAGAATAATCAGCCCAATTTGCAGCAAAAAAAGAATTTAATCTTCATGTAGAACCATCGCCGGATTTACCATCGCCGCTTGTCGACTTGGATAAAATGCACAAATCAAAACCAGCACAAGAATAACTCCCGCCGCTGAAAGCATGGCATAATAGTAATTAATATTTTCGATATCAAACAATTTCATGATTGGAAATTGCGCTGCGAAAAATAATCCGACAAAAATTCCAATCAAAGTAACCATGATAATTTCTGTGATGAATTGAAATGAGATATCTGATCCAGTTGCTCCAACAGTTCTTCGCAATCCAATCTCAGGTCTTCGTTTACTGATATTATACCATAGTACGCCGAACAAACCTAAGGCAACATTGATGATCAAAAATCCGCTGATACTCATCAAGGCGATCATAGGAGTCCAAGTAGATTGACTATTTTGAATACGACGTTGCTCTAATTTTCTGATAGAAAAATCTGCTCGTTTGGTAATTGAAGCAATTAACTTATTGAGTTTTTCTTCTGCGTCAGATTTTACTCCACCTTTCATTCGCATATGTGTTACATATGAATCCATTGACGTAGAAGGAGAGAAAACAAAAGTCCCTAATTGTTCCTCTGCAAATTCACCATGATATTTGTAGTGATCTACTACACCTATTATTTTTACAAAATCGCCAAAATCTCCTCCATCTTCTAAAATAAATAGACTGTCCAAAACAGGTTTACCTGTAAAACATTGCTCCCGGAATTTCTTTGTTATTACAACTGGAATATACTTTGAGTTTTCATCTTCTTTTACAAACCATCGACCTTCTATGATATTTAAACCTGCAGTTTTTGCATAATGTTCATCATTAAAAAATATACAAGTTTGGAATTCAAAACTATTTTCATCATTTCCAGTTGTCCAAGTATTTCCTGAAAAAGGAAATGCACCTCCAGAAAATGAAGCTGATTCAATTTCAGGCATAGCATTTAATTCTTGCAATAAAAGTGTTTTCATTTGTGCAACTTCAGTTGAATCGCTATCTCCTGGAATTCTTAAAGTCGCAGTCCAGACATTCTCTGTGTCAAATCCTAAGGGAGAAAAATACACTCGCATATTAGAAATGATAAATGCAAATACTGCAAACAAAATCATGAACGAGAAAAATATTTCTAGGAAAAGCAAAAAGTTTTTTTGCTTTTTATTCCAGATTAAAGTAAAAATATGCTTAATCATAACTGGTTGTTTTTTATAGCGTTAACAATATGCACACGTGACATTCTAAAAGCAGGAAGAAAGCCTGACAAAATTCCAAAACCTAAACAAATCAAGAAGCTGTAAATGAAAACTGTGTAATTAAAACTCAAGATTGTTCCATTGAGAAAATTACTTCCGTTAATCGTATTGAGTAATAAGTAAGCGAGAATGAATCCAATCACTCCACCGATAAAAGTCAAAACGATATTTTCAAAAACGAATTGAAATAAAATATTTCCAGAATGTGCACCGAAAGCTTTTCGAACTCCGATCTCTGAAGACCGTTCCATGATTCTACTAATATTGAGATTGATCAAATTCAAAGTAGGTAACATGAAAAATAAAGTGAGTAAAAAAATCAGGGCACCAATTGCATATTTATAACTTTCAGCAGGGGTTTGCATTCGCATGATTGTCCATGCATATCTTTCTCCAAAGGTGGCTGGAAAATATTCCAACTGATCA
>CAJQQY010000078.1 GCA_905480595.1 uncultured Saprospiraceae bacterium
ATGCGACCAAATTTGTGGTTCATTTTCGATAATCCATAGAGTTTGTTGAGTGGTATATTCCCATTTGATGCTATCAGGAGTATATGGCAAAAAGCAATCAAGCAAGTATAGTTTTTTCCCATTATAAATCATCAAATCCAATAATCGATCACCTTGAGGTAAGCCCACTAAATCATCAGCCAAAGCATCAAAAGTTTTTTTGACCAAATGCTCAGGCGTGAATGAACGAGTAATATAATTGGAAAAAGCAGGGTTTTGAACGCCTAATTGATAATATGGATAATTATTTCCAAGTAACATATCTAATCCAATACCAATACCATCTTGTTGTCCATCAATTGGAAAAATAAAAGAGGCATAATTAAAACCTGAGATCAATGGATAAATTTTTGGAATGGAATTATTTGGAAAATAGTGTTTGTAAAATTTAAACGCTTGTTCGTATTCTTTTTTATAACTATCAAAATTAGGGAAAACGATATTGGTCGTATCTGCTAATCTTCGAACATCTGGATCACTTAAAAAGCCTTGAGTATTTTGAAAAAAGTAATTGTCGAGTTCTGGAGATTTCATAAAAGGCTGAATCTGAGAAAAATATAAATTAAAAAAAACAGGAAAATCTTTCTTCAAGTTCACAATTCCACCTCGAATATCGTTAGTGTCTATATTAAAAAGACGTTGGTTAAAATCTTCTATTTCTACTTCTATTTCAATATTTGAAACATCGGGAATATTTTTACCTTTGTTATTCCAACATGATTGAATTAGTAGACATAAAGTAAAAAAGGTAAGGATAAACAGATTTCTTTGGTTCATATTTTAAATTCTTATTATATTAATATCTTTGATTAAATTTTTGCAAAAATAACATCATTTTCAAAACATTTATAAAATGAAAAAAATTGTAATTGTACTTTGCTTTTTAGGATTATTTTTATCAAATAGTGAAGCTCAAAACGAGATTAGATTTGGTTTTCAATTTAGCCCAACTTTGAGTTGGATGAAAACAGATGCTAAAAGAGTAAATAACAATGGGGGGCTAATTTTAGGCGCAAAATTGGGTGCAGTTGGGGAATATTATTTTAGAGAAAATTATTCTATCGCAAGTGGAATTGGTTTTGCTTTTAACCACAGCGGAAGACTTAAGTATCAAGATCAAGGTTCTTATTGGGTTAATTCTGATTTGAGTATACCAGGATTAGATACCTTAGCGGCAGGAGTTAATTTAAAATATAACTTGCAATATGTAGAAATTCCATTAGCTTTAAAATTACGATCAGGGTATTTTGGAACGTTTAGAGTTTATGCTGAATTACCGATTATTTATCTAGGATTTAAAACTCAAGCAAAAGGAAGCATCGATGGAAACAGTCCAGGACCTGATACAGAGAAAGAAAATATTAGCCCAGATGTTGGTTTTTTCAATTTGTCATGGGGTCTCGGTGGAGGATTTGAATATGAATTAGGTTCCAAAACATCTTTAGTTGGTGGATTATATTATCAACAAGGATTTACTGATGTTACTAAAGATGATGGATTCACGATAAGAGATGGCATTGAAAGAAAAGAAAATTCTAAAGCAACTATTGGAGCAGTTGTTATTCGAATGGGGGTAATGTTCTAGTTTTTCTATTAGAAAAAAGAACAAATGGGGAAATTTACTATGGTAAATTTCCCCATTTGCTTTTTCCCAAAAATTACTCGTATTTTTGCGACCTACTTTCCCAAAAGCAGATTTTATTAAATAAACATACCATAACATTACTATGTCGAAACCTACACCAATTGATGCTAAAGTTTTAGAAGAATTTATTGATGATGCATTGTACGAAGATGTGCGCGAAGGTGATCATACTTCTTTGGCAACTATCCCTGCCAATGCTCGAACTCGGGCAAAATTATTAGTAAAAGATGCTGGAGTTATTGCAGGAATTGAATTAGCGAAAGCTGTTTTTCAGAGAGTAGATGATACTGCAAAAGTTAAAGTTTTTATTGAAGATGGAACAAGTGTCTCGTACGGAGATATTGCTTTTGAAGTAGAATGTAATTCACAAGCATTATTAAAAGCAGAACGATTAGTATTGAATGCAATGCAAAGAATGAGTGGAATTGCAACTATGAGTAATCGATTCAAATTTGAGGTGGAAGATCTGCCTGTGAAAATTCTTGATACTCGAAAAACGACACCTCTTTTAAGGTTTTTGGAAAAATGGGCTGTGAAATTAGGTGGTTGCGAAAATTACAGATATGGTTTGTACGATTGGATAATGATTAAAGATAATCATATCGACGCTTGCGGTGGAATTCAAGAAGCAATCATTCGAGCAGCGGAATATCAAAAAGAAAATAATTTAGAATTGGGAGTGACGGTGGAAGTTCGGAACTTGGTGGAGCTTTATAAAGTTCTTGAAATTGGTGAAGGAAAAGTGACTCGAATTATGTTGGATAACTTTGATTTGCCTTTATTGAAAGAAGCGGTAGCAATTATTGATGGTAGATTTGAAACGGAAGCTTCTGGTGGTGTAAATATTCATACTGTTAGGAAGATTGCAAAAACTGGAGTTCAGTATATTTCGGTCGGAGCATTGACCCATTCTTTTATTAGTTTGGATATGAGTTTGAAGGTGATTAAGGAATAATAACTGTAAAATTGTTTTTGCTTTGCAACGGTTAAACTGATATTTCGAAAACAGAACAGTCGAACAGTCAATACAAAAAATCCCGAATTTTGATCAAATCAAAATTCGGGATTTTTCTTTATAGTTTTTAGGATTTAATAATTATCGAAGCGGATAACCTTCTAACGTCATTGCCAAAAGGACAACTAATGAAACCATGATTAACCAAAATCGAATGTCTTTGTAGTATGGAGTAATATTTTCTGTTACCACGTCAAAAAGATTGAAAACGATTAATAAAATTATGAAAGCAACGAGTAACATAGGCATGAATTTTAAATGTGATTGTCAATATTAGTATCCATCAAAATGATCTTCGATTAAGAAAGAATCTATTATCTATATAAAGTTTAAAAACTACATTTGTTAAAATGCTAGATATAAATCTTTGATTTTTCGACTAAAATATAATGGATAAAATTGCGGGAGGAAATCAAATTGAAAAGGGAAGAATCAAACTAAGTATAACTCAATCTAGGATGTCTCAAAAAAGATGCCACGAAGACCAATAAATAAACATGTTCTAAATGAAAAGAGGTGTTAGCGCTCAAGCGCTAACACCTCTTTTTATCAAAAAAAGCCAAACACTTAAACTATTTTAGGAGTGCTTGATTGATTCTTTTAACCATATATGGTCCTTCATAAACCATTCCTGAATAAACCTGAACCAACGAAGCTCCTGCCTCTAATTTTTCTTTTGCATCTTCTGGTGTAGCAATTCCTCCTACGCCAATAATCTTGAGTTCTCCGTTTGATTTGGTACTTAGATAACGGATGACTTCTGTTGATCGCTGCTTGACAGGTTTACCACTTAGTCCACCATTTCCAATTTCTTCGATTTGTTCTCTTGAAGCCTTCAATCCTTCTCGACTGATGGTCGTATTGGTTGCGATAATTCCTGCAATTTTTGAATCTTTTACGATCTCTAAAATATCATCGAGTTGGTCATTATTTAAATCAGGCGCAATTTTTAGAAGAATTGGTTTTGGCGCACTTTTTTTATGATTCATATCTTGAAGCATAGAAAGTAATTTGGTCAATGGTTCACGATCTTGAAGTGCTCGCAAGTTTGGAGTGTTTGGCGAACTCACATTGACTACAAAATAATCTACATATGGAAACAAAGCTTCAAAGCAATAAGCATAATCTTCTTCCGCTCGATCATTTGGAGTGACTTTATTTTTTCCAATATTCCCTCCGATGATTACATTTTTAGGTTTTCCTTTTTTTTGTAATCTCTCCACCAAAGCATGGACACCTTCATTATTGAACCCCATTCGGTTGATAATTCCTTCATCTTCTTTTACTCGAAAAAGTCGAGGTTGTGGATTTCCATCTTGAGGCTTAGGTGTTACAGTTCCTAATTCAATAAAACCAAAACCCATCGATGACATCGCATGATAACTTTTTCCATCCTTGTCAAAACCTGCTGCAAGACCAACTGGGTTTTGAAAAGTCAAACCAAAAACCTCTCGCTTTAATCGATCGTCTTTGAGTTCCATTGATTTTTTAAATAAAAAATTCACAATCGGAATCGAGAGTGTAATTTTTAATAATCGGACAGTTAAGTGATGTGCCTTTTCGGCAGAAAACATAAATAAAAATGGCTTGATAAAAGTTTTGTACACGACTGTTTATTTAGTGATGAACGATAAGTTTCTCAGGAAGGATATTTGTGCAAAAATAATAAATGTAGGGAAGGTGTAAGGTTTTTTTCCGAAAAAATAAAAGCCGAATATTCCAAAGGAATATTCGGCTTTTAGAACTTATCGTTTATCACTTCTAATTTGTCACTAATTAAACTGCTTTTGCTTCCGCTCGCAACAACTCCATATCTCGAATCAATAATCGCTTACGATTAAAAGTTAACACATTTTTACTTCGAAGTTCGTTGAGAACCGTCGTAACTGTTTGTCGTGAAGTGGCAGTTAAATTGGCAATTTCTTGGTGCGTTAAAAATTTTCTTACCAACATTTCATATCCTATTCGTTGTCCTTTTTTCTTAGCTAGACTTTCCAAAAATTCAACTATTCGTGTTCGCGAATCTTTAAAAACTAAAGACTCTAACCGTTGTTCCATTTCCAAAACTCTCGACCCCATAATGTTCATCATGAAAAGACTTAAAGTGCTGTGATTTTTCATCATACTTTTCATATCTGCAACAGACATTATACAAACTGAAGTTTCTTCCATTGCTACAGCAAAATCTTTTCGTTTAGTTTCGCCAATCAAGGATAGTTCACCAAAGACCTCACCTTGAGTTAAAATAGACTTAGTGATTTCTTTTCCAGTATCAGAATAGGTTCCTATTTTGATCCGACCGTCGCTAATAAAATAGATTTTGTCAGCATGTTCATCAGGCATGTAGATATAGTCACTCTTTTTGAATGTCTTGTGATTGAATGAATCCATGTGACCACCTGCCATTTTTTGAGGACACATCATTCCTTTCATATCAATATTCTCTAAATACCAAAGCGATTGTTTATCCATTGTATAGTTATATTGATTTTTGTTAGGAAAACCGTTGTAAGGCTTAACAAAATGAAGTGGGTTAATGTTCATTGTAATACATTTTAGTTATTGAAAATGTCTTAGAGGTTTTATCAAAATATTGATTTTATCCTTTTGACAATTCAAAGATAACGGCAAAGGATAACAGAAATATCACAGAAGAATAGCATTTTAATTTTACTGGTAAATTGTTGTTTTTTCGCAACTATTAAACTGTTATTGCGAAAAAAAATTAACAGTCAAAGTCTAATTATCCTTATCCATCTTCAAGTCAAATCGTTTTCGTAGCTCTTCGACCTTCGGATTCATTTCAATGATTTTATTATATTTTTCGGCAGTCGAGGAAAGTTTGTTAGTTTTTGGTTTAGCAACTACAGGAACTTTGGAAGCATCAATTTCTACTTCCAAAATTAATTTTGGATGCTTTAAACTAGTTCTGATAAAGTTCATCAGTTCATATTCTTGCTGAACCATTCCTTTTCCCATCGTTGATCCTACTTTGATTAAAATAGAATCTTCGTCAACTACAATTACTTCTGCATGCTTAAAAACACTTTTGACAGAAGGTGAAGTAACTTTTTCGTAGTAAGCTTTCCAAGTTGCTTCTAAATTTTCTTGATTTAAAAGAGAAATAGAATCATTAGTGTGAGCTAATTCTTCATTGACTTGTGATTGCAAATCTTCCTTTTTTGGAATACTCGCAATATTATATTTACTCGAAAGAGGAAGACCTAATTTCCCCGCGGGAGGCGAAACTGGAATTGATGCTTTTTTTTCAGCTGGAGGTGTAACTGGAATTTGAGTTGTCGGAGCAGGGGCAGGAGTTGGAGTTGTTTCTTTTGTCGGAATTGGTTTTGACTCAACTGGTTTTTGCGTAGTGATAACTGGAGCAGAAATATTTTGTTTTGCTTGAACTACAGTTTCGTCAGCCGTTTTTTTTTCAATGATAGGATTTTGCGAAAGAGTAGTGGCTCGATTGATATAAGCCATTTTTACCAAAGCCATCTCCACGTGAAGACGTTTGTTTCGTGCCATTTTATAATTCACATCACACTCATTGGCGATGTTCAACGCAGAAAGTAAAAACGAAGTAGGTGCAACTTTAGCTTGATTTTTATATCGTTCTTTCAAATTATCACTCACTTCCAAAAGTTGTAAAGTCGCCTCATCTTTACAAACTAACACATTTCGAAAATGCTCCGCCAATCCATTAATGAATAAATCAGCTTCGAAACCATTTTTTTGGATTTTATCAAAAATCAAAAACAACGATGATAAATCTTCCACCATCATCGCATCTGTCACCTTGAAAAAATAGTCATAATCCAATACATTCAGATTGGTAATGACATCATCGTAAGTTATTTTTTTTCCAGAAAAACTTACGATTCGATCAAAAATAGAAAGTGCATCTCGTAATGCTCCATCTGCTTTTTGGCCAATAATATGCAATGCGTCCTTATCCGCTTCAATTCCTTCTTCTGCACAAATGCCTTGCAAATGTTTCACCGTGTCTTGAACTTGAATTCTTTTAAAATCAAAAATCTGACATCGAGAAAGTATGGTTGGAATAATTTTATGTTTCTCCGTAGTCGCTAAAATAAAAATAGCGTACGATGGCGGTTCTTCCAATGTTTTTAAAAAAGCATTAAAAGCTGCTTGCGAAAGCATATGAACCTCATCAATGATAAATACTTTGTACTCACCTTGTTGAGGTTGAAACCTAACTTGCTCAACCAACGTTCGAATGTGTTCAACACTATTATTCGAAGCTGCATCAAGCTCGGTGATATTAAAAGAAGCATTCTCGTTAAAAGCCTTGCAAGAGTCGCAAGTATCGCAAGGTTCGAAATCAGCAGTTCGGTTGGTACAATTGAGGACTTTTGCCAAAATTCTAGCACAAGTAGTTTTCCCAACACCCCGTGGTCCGCAAAATAAAAAAGCATGCGCCAAATGGTCATTTTGCAACGCATTTTTTAACGTTTGCGATACATGTTGTTGACCAACCACCTCATCAAATCTGATAGGACGATACTTTCTTGCGGATACGACGAATTTGCTCATAAATATTATTTTCGAATTGGTACAAATGTACAAAAAAGGAATTTGAAAATTAGATGATGTTAATAAAAACTAGAAGTACTTTTTGATGAAAAATCTTACTTTTGCACTCCACATTACACGTGGCTATCTGCTTCAGCAGACCTGAAAAATTGATGGAATCAATTTTTCTTGAAACTTATTTTTTTTAATAAAAAAAGCTTTCGCTTTTTTACGGTCAGCTAAAGCAGACCACCACATATAAAGAACATGAAAATAGCAGTTGCACAACTCAACTTTCACATTGGAAATTTTGAAGGCAATACAAAAAAAATGCTCAGAGCAGTAGCGACTGCCAAGAAACAAGGAGCAGATATTGTTTGCTTTAGCGAACTCGCAACTTGTGGTTACCCACCTAGGGATTTTTTAGAATTCGATGATTTTATTCGGAAGGCAGAACATTCTGTTGAAACTTTAGCAAAGGCTGCAAAAGGTATTGCGATAGTGGTTGGTTCGCCAAGTAGAAATCCAGTTGTCGAAGGAAAGGATTTATATAATTCAGTTAATTTTTTAGTGAATGGAAAAGTGAAACATGTGCAGCATAAAACACTTTTGCCAACCTATGATATTTTTGATGAATACCGATATTTCGAACCTGCGTCAGAATTTAATATTGTAAAATATAAAGGCAAAAAAATCGCGTTGACTGTTTGTGAAGACATTTGGAATATTGGAAATGAAAATCCAATGTACGATATCTGTCCAATGGATTTGTTGATGAAACATGAACCTGATTTTATGATCAATGTTTCGGCTTCACCTTTTTCATACACTCATGCTGAGGCAAGGATTCATGTATTGAAGGCAAATGTGGAGCGATACAAAATGCCAATTTTTTATATCAATCATGCCGGTGCACAAACGGAACTTATTTTTGACGGAGGAAGTTTTGTGATGTCGCCAAATGGAAATGTTTTTGAAGAAATGGTTCACTTCAAAGAGGTAATCAAAACTTTCAATTTAACCGAAGTGAAAAAAGGTAAAACTTCAAAACTTCAACCTAAAGGTAAAATGAAGCGAATCCATGATGCGCTAGTTTTAGGGGTAAAAGATTATTTTGGGAAACTAGGATTTAAAAAAGCGATACTTGGTTTGTCGGGTGGAATAGACTCAGCCTTGACTTTAGTTTTGGCAGTTAAAGCATTGGGTAAAGATAATGTTCGGGCAGTTTTAATGCCTTCTCAATATTCCTCTGATCACTCTATTAAAGATGCGGTTGATCTTGCGGAAAATCTTGGAATTCAATATGATATCGTTCCAATAAAGAATATTTACAAAACCTATATGAAGGAATTAAAACCTTTGTTTGGTGACTTACCTTTTAATATAACGGAGGAAAATATTCAAGCTCGAGGTCGTGGAATGATCCTGATGGCAATGTCTAATAAATTTGGGCATATCGTTTTGAATACCTCGAATAAAAGTGAAGCTGCGGTTGGTTACGGAACACTATATGGAGATATGTGTGGTGGACTTTCGGTGATCGGTGATTTGTATAAAACAGAAGTTTTTGAACTTTGTCGATGGATTAATCGAAGAAAAGAAATTATTCCTAACAATACAATTACAAAACCACCTTCAGCTGAGTTGCGACCTAATCAAAAGGATTCTGATAGTTTGCCTGACTATGATATTTTGGATGAAATTCTTTTTCAATATATCGAAAAAACACAAGGGCCGAATGAAATTATAGCAATGGGTTTTGATCCAAAATTAGTGAAACGAGTTTTAAGATTGGTGAATATTAATGAATTTAAAAGATATCAAACGGCACCAGTTTTGAGAGTGTCGAGCAAGGCATTTGGAATGGGAAGAAGGATGCCGATTGTAGGGAAGTATTTGTCGTAAACGTTTTTTATCAAAGATTGCTCAGGTTTTTATAGATGTCTTGAAAAAAGAGTCTGTAAAAACCTGAGTAATCTGTGTTCAAATCATTTTAGTTTAATTTTATTCCAATGGTTTATCTTTTTCTAGGTTAAATCCAGACCAATAAGAAGCTAAAGTTAAGCCTGAAATAATATGCCATGCTCCCCACCAAGCTGCAATAAAAGTCATACCTCCTACAGCGATACTTGGATCAAAAATTTTGGGATTAAACAGTAACGCTAAAGCCAAACCAGAATTTTGAATTCCTGTCTCTATTGAAATGGTTCGCCTTTCTTTTTTACCTAACTTGAATAGTCTAGCAAAGTTATAACCTAATAAAAAAGCAAGTGCATTGTGCACCAAAACAATCAGAAAAATGTACTTGATATGTTTTAAAAATATATCGAAATTTTTGATAAAGATAATGGCTAGAATAATTAGGAATATTAGAATAGAGGCACGCTTCATCCAAATTGAAATTTTCGAAGTGAAAACAGGGAACTTTTTATTTACAAATAATCCCAAAATTAATGGTACTCCTAGTATCCAAAAAATAGTTATGAAGACGTGTACTGGATCTATAAAAAGAGGTTGGACTAAATCACCTGGTTGAGATGTTCTATAAAATTGAACAAACACATTTCCCCAAAATGCAAAATTAAGCGGTGTTAAAATCAACGCACCTAAATCTGATATAGCGGTCAAACTTACAGATAATGCAACATTCCCTTTTGCTAAGCTACACATGAAATTTGAAATGTTTCCTCCTGGGCATGATGCCACTATAACCATTCCTAGTCCAACCGTCAGAGTAATATAATCTTTTAGCAATATTGCTAATCCCACCGTCAGCATGGGCATCATGATAAATTGAGAGATTGCTCCAACAATGGGTGCTTTAGGATTTTTTAAAAGGTTGGTAAAATGTTCTATTTTTAATTCTAAAGCCACTCCAAACATAATGAAGGCTATGGCAATATTTAAGAAGACTTGGCTTCGTGCATTAAAATCAATAACTACTGTATCTAAAGCTTGTAATGATTCGAACATAATATTTGGGTTAAGAGTTAGTCTTTAAATTTAACCGGTAGTATGCTTCTATTTGAAAAAGCCAACTATCTGAAAAGTCTGTGTTTAATTGAGTTCTGTTATCATCAAAATAAATGAGAGGCAAACCGAAGGTAACCTTTTCATTATAAGCTCTATAACTCCTTGCTATTGATCTACCAAAACTTGCCTTTAAGTTTATTCCGTTTTTAAGGTCATAGTTTAGGTAAGTAGTTGCCTCATTAGTAGACCTACCGATATAGCGATTTTCTTCAAGTCCGAAAGGGGTGTTAAGATTGTAACTTCTAATTTGTCCTTTAAAATTTATTCCAATGCTGGTATTTTTATTTACTACATAATTTAGGTTTCCTGACAAAGGCAACAAAAGTTTTAATTCTAATTTTTCAGAAGGGTTAAGATAATAAATTCCGAAAAGGGGAACTAAAAACGGCCCAAAAAGCTCACTATTCAAATAAGCTCCAAATTTATAATTGAAGTTTTTTGATTTTTCATATTTCATTAGCAAGACTCCTCCGAATTGAAAATCTTTAGCTCCAATTTCTTTAAAGTCAGAAGAGATTTTAGGAAGGAACATATAGGTGGCACTAAGCTTTTTGTTGTGTGTGATGTTACCACCCAATTTTAGAGTTAATCCAGTTAAGGTTTCTTTGGCTCTATTTGGATTAAATGAGGCATTGATAGATTCATAAGTTATTCCTGTCAAGAAAGTTGCTTTATCATTTAAAATAATAGGTAAGGTCAAATCACCATTCATTTCATTTAACCTTGTCTTTTTAGTACTTGTATCAAAAGAATTTAGAGAAGTGGTGGTGTAACTAAATTTTGCTAAGTCGATATACTGTTGAGCAAAGACTAATTGGGATAGGAAAATGAAAATACAAAAAGTGATTAAGGGTTTGAGAATTCTTTGTGTTAGAGATGTTAGGTTATTCTTTTTCATCAGGTAATTTTTTTTGAAAAAAAAATAAGAAGGAGAAAATCATTTTCGTAGATTTTCTTGACTCAATTAGGAATAGATGAATCCTAAATAATCTTTATCCAGATTATTTCAAATATTGAAGTTATTAAATATAATATTATTCAATATTTTATAAATTAGGGTTGTTAAAATTTGTGATTTATAATTTAGAAAGGTATTAAATAATGAGGTTTTTAGAAGGCGAAAAAAATATAAATAATTGGGTTGAGGATGCTTATGAGTAGAAAATAATTTATCGAAGAGATTTGAATAGTTGTATCAAAGTTTATTGAGGGTTTAAGATTTTTTCTCAAAATATCTGTGGAAATATGAGGTGAAGAAATGAACAAGGAAAGACCAATTTGTTAAATTATTTCAGACGCAAATTGATGAAAATATTTGGTTCTCCTTGCTCATTAATTTCTAGTTTTCATAGGTTAATTATTCATTGTAAAATCTTTACTTTTGTTTTTTCTCAATCCTTAAGTTTGGAAATGTATTGTAAACTTACGCCGACTTGAAGAGAGTCATTTATAATGACTTGTTAATGATTTATAATGAGATGTTAATATCTAAAATAAGAATAAATCAATAATCAGATGTTCTTCAAATTTTTTAAAACATGAAAGAAAAAATAAGATGCTCGTGGTGCCACGGCGTAGATATTTACATCGATTACCACGATAACGAATGGGGAGTCCCAGTTCATGATGATCGAGAATTATTTGAAATGTTGATGCTCGAAGGTGCGCAAGCAGGATTGAGTTGGATAACTGTGTTGAAAAAAAGAGATGGTTATCGAAAAGCTTTTGATAATTTTGATGCTAAAAAAGTAGCAAAATATACTGACAAAAAATTAGAGAAATTACGAGAGAATCCAAACATCATTCGTAACAAATTAAAAATTGCCTCAGCTAGAACAAATGCTAAACTCTTTTTAGAATTGCAAAAAGAGTTCGGAAGTTTTGATAAATACATTTGGCAATTCGTAGGAGGAAAACCGATCAAAAATAAATTTAAAAATATGTCAGACGTTCCTGCGACAACTCCTGAAAGTGATGCGATGAGTAAAGATCTAAAAAAGAGAGGATTTAAATTTGTGGGGAGTACGATTTGCTACGCTTTCATGCAAGCGTGTGGAATGGTGAATGATCATATTGTTGATTGTCATAAATGGAAAGCGGTGAATAAGTTGAAGTAACTTTTTAAACAACAAAAGGCAAAAAAGAAAAAACGTAGTTAGCTTTGGTGCCTTTTGTTGTTCAAAAAAATCAAACATAATCTTTTTTCCTAACCTCAATCGACCGATCACAAAAAGCATAAATCAAAATCGCTGCGAAAAAAAAGAGAACAGATTTCCAAAAACTATGCATCTCAATATTATCACTTCCACCCGAAATCCAATATAAAAATGCAATGACCAAAAGTATCCCTTCTTTTATAATTGGAATAAAAGTCCAAGTCTTAATCCCGACCTTCACATATTTATCTTTCAAGTAAATTTGATACAAAACAATTGCTTGAATTACCAAAACTCCCGCTGCAAAAAAGTCTTGCTCCACTATAGTTTTAAAACCATTTTTCAATAATAAAAATGACATATAACTACTCACGATGATGATGTAAAACTTATTTTTATAAACTGCTTGTTCCATATTAAATCGTCAATCAAATTATAATTAACTTTTTCAAATGCTAAAAGCATATTTGAAAAAGGTTCTCCTTGAGAGTAGAGGCTTACATCCAAGGTTCTTCGGAATCCTCAATTTTAAACAAAACAAAATTCTCCATTTTTTTGGCTTTCTCCAATTCGATATACGGAATTTTCACAGTCCCAGCAGCTGTATGAAAAACCACGTTGCATAAATCTTTCCTTCTTTGATAAATCCCTTGTTGAATTTCCACACCTTGAATTTTAAACCATTTTAAAAGTGTATCCGTTTGTCCAACAATTGCAGTAGAAATTCTAATGCCTTCGTCACTCACAAAATATTTAAAATTTCGTTGATAAATCCAACTTAATAACAATACAATTACAACCCAAATTATTGCCCAATAATAATTCCCCATCGTTCCACCCCAATATTCATTTAAAAGAAAAATACCAGCAGGTAATAGTCCAAAATATAAAACTCTGCGATAAATGACTAGCGGGTGAATCACATGTTCTTCGAACGAAAGTTGAGATTCCTCAGGGAAATAAGCAGCTCGAACGGAAGTCAATTGTTCCTCAAAACATCCAGGTACATAAATCGATTGTTTCCTAGCAATGGCAGTACTTGCAGCCTGCCGAAGACTAATGTCAAAAAGCGAAAAAGCTTTTTTTATAGGGTTCGTTGTCCAGCGAATTAATTGAATTTTTTGCATGGAAGCAGACTGTTCATTTCGAGTGAAAAGTCCTGAGATAACTTTAAACCCCATGGATGTTTTTATAAAGCGAAGTTCATAATATCGAATTACCGTTCGGACTAAAGAAATCAAAAATGCAATAATTATAAACATTGGGACAATGGTAATCAACCCCATCAAAAGTGTGTTTGAACTTGATCCAAGAAGGTTGTCAATTCCATTTTCAATTTTCCAACCCGTGATACTTTCTATATAATCCATCGAGGTAAACATAAATGCAAAAACGATAGCAGCC
>CAJQQY010000079.1 GCA_905480595.1 uncultured Saprospiraceae bacterium
TAATACTTTTATCAACTTTATAGCTGACATTCAATTCTTCTTTTAGCGAACTGACTTCCTCTTTGAGTTCATCTTGTTGTTTTACACGAGTGATTGTATGGAGCAATCGATCATTCGTTTCACTATCTTTTGTGATATAATTCTACGCCATGTTTTTTAAACCTCTATAATGGTTCGGGATTGAAAGCGAAGTTGTTTGTTTTGGCATCAAAAGTTCTAAATAAATTGAATTATTTGAAGCCAATAGTTGATGGTCAATTTTCTGTATTCTTTAAAAATAATAGGAAGTTTAAGATCTCATTTGATGATATTCCTTTTGATGACTTTGCGATTTTTACAGGTACGATTGGAGAAAATCGAAAAGCAATAATCTCGCTTTCAAAAAATAAAAGTTGCACTCATTTTATAAAGATACCATTGACCGATGCATCCTTAGATTTAGTCAAAAATGAATATCAGCAATTAACTAATTTAGGAAAATTTAAATATGCCACTACTGTTTTTCCAAATGTAAAATTTATTGAAGACCAAATAGTTGTCAGCAATGTGTTGCCGATGAGTAAAAATAGCAATCAGTCTTGGTCTTCAACTCATTGGAATTCATTAAATGAATTATATAGATTTTCCTATCGTAAGAAACCACTTGAGGAAACTCCTTTTTGGAAAACTATAAATGACGGGATTACTTTTTTACAGCAACCCATATCAATTAATAATGGATTGATAAAAAAGGATATAGAGAAATTGAAAGAAGCTGTAGAACAATTATATTATTCAATTAATTCTACAAAAACAGTATCTCTAGGAATTGGACATGGCGATTTTACTCCGTGGAATATGTATGTTGGAAAAGATAAATTGCATGTTTATGATTGGGAAATGAGCCAGCACAATTTCCCATTGCTGTTTGACTTTTACCATTATTTTTTTCAAAAAGGAATCTTGATTAACCAAGAAAAATTTTCTGAAATTAATCGATCTATTCAGTCACAGCTAACTAATGAAAATGCTTTGGATATTTTAAAGTCATTTAAAATAGAAAAGGAGAAACATTTTCAACTTTATCTTCTGTACATAGTTTGCTATTACCTACCTAAATATCTTTCTCAACCTAAGTTACATCACCAAGTCCATTGGTTGGTCTCTACTTGGACTGAAGCATTGCAAAGTTTTGCTCGAAAAGTAGAAGTAAGTAATGCTTAATACAATTCTAATAATGAGAATATATTCTCATTATTAGAATTGTATTAAGTGTAAGTGTGTTTTAAGTGTCTGATAATCAGTTACTTAAAGGGTGTTTTACTAAAGGCATTAAATTGGTTTATACATAATTAAACAATAATAACAATGCCTAATAATAGAAAATCGTTTATTCAAGAGTTGTTCGCTGACCTACGTGGGAAAGATTATATTTTACTAAAATTTATTGAAAAGGATATCTCCGAGATTGATGAATCATCAGACTTGGATATTTTTTGGAGTGATAAATCGGAAGATTATATCGAGGAATTTGCTTTACGTAATTCTAATGTTATAAAAGTTTCTAGTCACCGTCAAAGTTTTATGAATCAGATCTTTATCTTTTTTAAAGACGGTGGATTTTTGCAAGTAGATTGTCTTTACCGATTAATCAGAAAAGATTTAGTTTACTTATCAAATGATTATTTGAGAACTCAAAAAGTAGAAAGAAATGGAGTTAATACCTACTCAAATTTTTGCCTCTTCGAACATACCATACTATTTAATCAATTGAACTTTTCTGGAATATCAAAGAAGTATTTTCAATATTTTTTAAATATCCCTGCAGAGGAACTATCAAATATTTTAAATCAATTTAATGCAAAATATAAAACAGAAATTTTTGATTTGTCTTTATTGACTTCATATCAAAAAGATCTTCGGATGAAATTAACAAGATATGTAAGTCATCTTAAGGCTAATAATTTATTTCAAAAACTAATATCTAGAGTTAATTATTTTTTAGACAGCGTGTGTTTTATTAGGCGACGAAGAGGTTTTTTAATATCGTTTAGTGGAGTTGACGGAGCAGGTAAGAGTACGATATTGGAAGCTACTCGCCGTTTGCTTTCCGAAAAATTTCGAAAGAAAACAATTGTAATTAGACATAGACCCTCCCTTTTTCCGATCCTTAGTAGTTTTATTCATGGTAAAAAACAAGCAGAAAACCGTGCAGCATCACGTCTGCCACGGCAAGGGAAAAATACTAGTCAAATTAACTCACTTCTTCGATTTTGCTATTACTATGCTGATTATTTATTTGGAAGAGGTTATATTTTCTTCAAGTACCAATTACGTAATTACATTGTTTTGTATGACCGATATTATTTTGATTTCATCATAGATGGAAAGCGTACCAATCTTGAATTGAATCAAAACTTATCTAAATGGTTGTATCTATTTGTTCAAAAACCTCGATTAAATTTCTTCTTGTACGCTCCTGCGGAAATTATTTTACAAAGAAAACAAGAGTTACTTCCGGATGCGATTGAATCACTTACTCAAGGATACAAATCTATATTTTCTGAATTTGGAGAAAAGTATAATCAAGCTTACCATTCAATTGAAAATATTAAAAAGGAAAAGACACTAAATTATATTTCCCAACAATTAATTAAAGAACTATAAAATGATTAAACGATTAATAGTCAAATTGATACAACAAAAAAATCCTTCTTTTCAATTAGATTCTGCTGTTTCAAGCACAACTTTTTTTTCTTTGGTTTTGCTAAAATCAGTTCAGTTAATGAGGAATGTAAAAGTATTGTTACAAGGTAACTTTGCCACTCACTTATTTTTAGGCAAGAATGTTCAGTTTTTTAATTTGTCAAATATAAAATTTGGGAAATGGGTGCAATTAGATGATCATGTTTATGTAAGTGGATTAGGTAAGCAATTAGTTGTTTTTGGAAACAATGTAAGAATTGGAGCTTTTAGCAGAGTGGTTGCCTCGACCTCTTTTAATAATGTTGGTGAGTTTATCAGAATTGGAAATAATGTAGGAATTGGAGAATTCGCATATCTAGGCGGTGGCGGTGGTTTAGAGATTGGCGATGATTGTATCATTGGACAATATTTCAGCTGTCATCCTGAGAACCATAATTTTAATAATTCTGATGATTTGATTCGGTTGCAGGGTGTAACTCGACAAGGGATTCGAATAGGGAATAATTGTTGGATCGGTTCAAAAGTAACTATACTGGATGGTGTTGAAATTGGAGAGAATTGTGTGATTGCTGCTGGAGCCGTTGTAACGAAAAGTATGCCTTCCAATACAATTATAGGAGGTGTTCCAGCTAAGGTTATTAAAAAAATAAACCCTGCAGACAAAAAGGTTTTAGTTAATGAAATAAATTTAAACTAACCCTCGAATATAGCTAGTATGAAAAATAAATTACCAAAGATTTTAATTACAGCTTATGCTGTCAATCCATACAAAGGTTCAGAAGATGGGACTGGATGGAATATGATTTCAGAGATTGCAAAATATAACAATGTAATTGCAATTACTAGAAAAAATAATAAACCAGCTATTGAGCAATATTTGAAAGAAAATGATCTTGAGCAGGCTGATCAAATGAAGTTTGAATATTTTGATTTACCATACTGGATGAGATTTTGGAAAAAGGGCGGTAGAGGAGCATTACTATATTTTTATTTCTGGCAAATTGGAATCATCTTTTTCATTCTTAAGAAGAAAATAAAATTTGATTTAGCTCATCATCTTAATTTTCATAATGACTGGACTCCAACATTTCTTTGGCTTTTGGGGAAACCCTTGATTTGGGGGCCAATTGGACATCATCCTGCTATTCCAAAGGATTATTTGATTAGGAGTGCAGGAAAACTGGCATATCTTTTTGATCAATTAAAATGGAGCGTGAAAAAACTCTTTTGGAGTTTTGATCCATTTTTAAAAATTACAAAATGGAAGGCAAAAAAAATAATCACAATTAATAGTAGTGTAAAAAGTGTTTTGAATTTTGAGAGTACAAAAGAAGTAAGACTTCCGGCAGTTGCTGCTAAAATCGAAAATAAAAATCATCCCATTTTAAATTTGAATACTAAGAAGAAATTTAATGTTTTATCAATTGGAAGGTTTGTTCCACTAAAAGGTTTTGATATCGCAATTGAATCTTTTGGGCATTTTTATAATAGACAAGAAAATGCTGTAAAAGAACAATTACAATTAACCCTAATTGGAAAAGGATCTCAAAAAGAAGTACTTAAAAAGCTGGTTGAGGATTTGGGACTAACGGCTTCTGTTCAATTTATTGAATGGATGCCCAAGTCAGAATTACATTATTATTTTCAATCCTCATCAGTATTTCTATTTCCTTCACACGAAGGGGCAGGAATGGTTGTTCCAGAAGCACTATCATTTAATTTGCCAGTATTATGTTTTAATAACATTGGACCTGGTGAATTAATCAGTTCAAATTGCGGTATAAAAGTTAAATATACTAGTCCACGTGAAAGTATTGTTGCATTTTCTAAATGTTTGTCTACTTTTTATAATTCGGAGGGAATTTTAAAAGAGTTATCTAATGGTGCGAAACACCATTATAAGGAAAATTTTACATGGGAAAGGAAAGGAGAAGTTATTAGTAAAGCATATTTGGATGTCTTGTTTCCAAATCAAAAAAATCAAATTGAAACTCCTATAAAAAGGACTAAAAAGTTATCAATAGCCTAATTCAAAATTTTACTGAAATGAAAAAAATTGTTTGTGCTCATTTATTTAATGATTATAGTGGGAGTCCTTTAGTCTTGTCTACGGTTATTGAATCTTTTAAATCTGATGGTAAAAAGATTGATATTATTACCTCTAATGAATCTTCAGGGTTTTTATCAGGTCTAGATGCTAATATTATTGATAACGGGTATGTGTATCTAAATAACAAGTATTTACGATTAATGATGTTTTTGTATTGTCAGGTGAAAATGTTTTTCCAGACTTTAAAATATCGAAATGAAGATGTTACCATTTATGTCAATACTTTATTGCCTTTTGGAGTTGCTATAGCAGGAAAGTTAATGGGAAAGAAAGTAATTTACCATTTTCATGAAACTTCCTTAAACCCACTTTTATTAAAAAAGTTTTTAAAATGGGTTGCCTCATTAACTAGCAATGAAATTGTTTATGTATCGAAATTTTTAGAAGAAAAAGAAGGGATATCCTCCGTTTCTTCTAAAGTAATTTATAATACTTTATCAGATGATTTTATAAATGTTGCAAAGCAAAATCAATCTCCTAAATCAAGAAATAAAGAGTTTGTAATTTTGATGTTATGTTCCTTGAAAAAATATAAAGGCGTCAATGAATTTGTTGAACTATCAAGATCACTTCCTGTTTACATTTTCGATCTTGTATTAAATGCAACATTAGAAGAAATTGAAGATTATTTCAAAGGAACTACTTTGCCTTCTAATCTTAACTTATACCCAAGGCAAAGTAATGTACATCCATTTTTTAAGCAAGCAGATTTAGTTTTAAATCTTTCTCACCCAGAAGAATGGATAGAGACATT
>CAJQQY010000080.1 GCA_905480595.1 uncultured Saprospiraceae bacterium
ATGTTTATGAAATTGCTCCTTTGCCAGGTGATGATAAAGGTGGAATGGCAAGAGTGGCTACTTTGAAAAAACAACTTTTGGCAAAAAACAAAAATACATTGGCCATTTTGCCCGGGGACTTTCTAAACCCTTCAGTCATAGGAACGTTAAGCGATTCTGAAGGAAATAGAATTAAAGGTGCCCACATGGTGGATGTGATGAATGCAACTGGAATTGATATTGTTACTTTTGGAAATCATGAATTTGATTTGGATGAAGAAGATCTTCAAAAAAGAATAGATGAGTCGGAGTTTCAATGGGTCAGTTCAAATGTACTTCACAATAAAAATAACAAACTAAAACCGTTTTATAAAAACAAAACAGAGAAGCGAGCCAAGAAAGAAAAAATTCCCGAAACGATCATTAAAACTTTTACAGATGAAGATGGCACTTCATTGACGATTGGTTTTTTTGGAGTGACACTTGATGTGAAACAACAACCTTATCTAGCTTATGAAGATCCTATTCAGCGCTCCAAAGCAATGCTAAAAGAATTGGACTCGAAAGTAGATTTGATTTTTCCAATCACACATTTAGAGATAAAAGAAGATTTAAAACTAGCCAAAGCTATTCCTCGTTTCCCATTAATTATGGGAGGTCACGATCATAATAATATGAGGTTTTTAGAAGGCTCAACAGTAGTTGCAAAAGCCGATGCTAATGCGAAAACAGCATTTGTTCATACTATAAAATATGATGCGAGAGAAAAAACTTACACAGTTTATTCTGAATTAATTACACTTGATAATAGTTTTGCTTTAGATCCAGTTGTCAACAAACGAGTAGACTATTGGAATAACATTGCAAATAAAGATTTGAATAACAGAGGTTTCTCTCCTAATGAAACTGTAATTGTTCTGGATAAAATTTTAGATGGAACGGAGGGAACCGTTCGTGGTGGCCAATGCCATTTAGGTTCAATGATTGTCGAATCAATTGCATATGCAAGTAGTAAAAAAACAGAAGCGGCGATTATAAATAGTGGTTCTATTCGAGTAGATGATATGCTTTCTGGAAATTTAACTCAGTATGATATCATTCGCATTTTACCCTATTCAGCTAAAATTATTGAAGTGGAAATGACTGGTGTTTTATTGAAAAAGTTATTAGAAAGTAGCGAGCAAAATAAAGGGGAAGGTGGATATTTACAATTGGCTGGAATTGAAGTGGATGAAGCTTCTTTGACTTTTAAAATTGATGGAGAGCTTTTAAAAACTGATAGAAATTATACTATTGCAATGAATGATTTTTTGTTAGCTGGTTATGATTTTAGTTTTTTCACAAAAGACAATGAAGGAATTATCAAAATAACAGAACCTAGTGAGGATGAAGCGATTAAAAATGATTTAAGAAAAGCTGTGATTGAATATTTGAGAAATAAAAATTGAGAATTGATTGACCTATTGTTTTGACTGTTGAACTGTTTTTCCTAAACTTAGAAGCAGTTCAACAATCAAAACAGTTCAACAATTTAATTAACGCATTAATGTAACATCTCCTTTATAAATAATTTTCAACCCATCGGAAAATTCAATTTCAGCAAAGTAAACATACACTCCTGGTTTCATTCTTTCCCCTTTAAAATTTCCATCCCATCCATAAGAATTATCATTTGGATAAAAATCTTTGGCTTCATACATTTGTTCGCCCCATCTGCTAAATACTTTAAATGAATTTATTTTCTCCACTCCTTTTCCTGCATAAATCATGAAAATTTGGTTATCGGAAAACCCATCAGGAGAAAATGCATTTGGAATATAAACGTACCTATTTTTTTCTACAAAAATAATTACCTGATCCATGGCGATGCATCCGTTATCATTAATTAGAGTTGCCATCATGCTAGTCGTTTCAATTGGTGTGACGATTGGATTAAAACAATTTTCCAATGAATCGCAATTAGAATAAGTTGCTGATGACTCCCAAATAATGGTATCAAAAAATCCAGTCATCAATGGATCGAACATGACACTATCTCCTAATTCTAAGTAAATATTTTCCCCTAAATCTATGCTTAATGAATCAGGTTGATTCATGGTGACCATAGTTGCCAATTCACATCCATTGGAATCTTGAATCATTATTTCGTAATCACCAATAGGCAAATTATTAAAAATATTAGAACTCGAAAACGGAGTCCCATTTAAAGAATATAAATATGGTGGTGATCCACCATCAATCGTAGAAATTATAATAATTCCTTGTTCATCTCCGTAGCAAGGAGATTCTATCGTCTCAAAATTAATATTTTGAGGAATGTTTGGATTTTGCGATACTTCTATTTCATCAGATGCTGTACACCCATTTTCTAAATTAGTGACCAGCAAATTATACGTTCCTAATCCATCAACCATTGGGTTTAAATCTAATGGTGAATTAATTATAACATTTGTATTAGAAGAAGTCCATAGATATTCAAAGTTAGTTCCCGAGCTTGTATTTCCACTCCCAAGCATAGCTCCCGTTTCATTACATTCTAACTCAATGTCAAAGCCAGCGTCGGCATTGGGAGAAATAATATTTTGAATCACAGTAATTGGCGCAGTAGTTTCACAGCCATTTAAAGTATCTAAAACAATTAATTCATAGAATCCAGGCTCGGTTATAATTGGTTGATTTGTGTCCTCTCCAGATTGGATCCCACCAGATGTTGTAGTAAACCAATTATAGACGATCGATGATGAACTTGATGAATTACTTCCATCTAACATCACCTCTATATCGACGCAAGTCAATATTTCTGGAGTTGTAATTTCAGCAATTGGATAAGATGTATTATCATTCAAAAAAACTGTATCAATTGAAAAGCAACCAGTTGAAACATCCAAAACAGAAAGATAATAATTACCTTGTTCTGAAGCCTCATAAGTTGAATTTGTTGCACCTATTATTAATGCATTATCCTCAAACCATTGATATTCAATTTGATTTCCAAAAGAAGAATTACTACCATTCAATATCAGGGAAGTATTGTTGCAATCTAAATTTCCAATAGGTTCAATTTGAGCAATTGGAAGCGTATTATTTTCCAAAATCACCACACTTGAAGTAGCTGAAATACAATTATTGGTTATATCTAAAACAGTCAAAAAATATTCACCTGCTTCACATACCTGCGGTGAAATTTCAGAAGATATAAATCCATTGGTGCTTGACCAAGAGTATATAAAACTATTTCCTTGACTCGTGTTGATTCCTTCTAAATTCACACAGGTTTGGTTGCAATTAATTGCTTGTTCCAAACCAGCGTCTGCAATGGGAGAGATTATATTTTGAGTAACTACCACACTATCGACAGAAATACATCCTGAATTTTCTATGGATAAATAATACACTCCTGGTGCATTTATTTCAGGAGATAAAGTGTTCAATCCATTGATAAAATTACCTGTATTTGTTGACCATGCAAAGCTTCCAAAAACGACAGAATTGTTCCCATCTAAAATAACCGAGGTAATTTCACAATCTAAATGTTTATTCTCTCCTGCCTCCGCAATAGGTTGAGAAAAGACATTGACAAAAATTGATTCAGAAAAATCACATTGCAGTTCTGTGAAGGAATAAGTCAATTCATGTTGACCTTCTCCTGCCAAACTAGGATCAAAAATATCATCAACAATTCCAACTCCTGACCAACTTCCAATTCCTGATCCATCAGTTCCTGTAACAATTGCTTGTAAGGGAATTTCAAGGGAAGTATTACTTAAACAAATATCATCAACTGAAGGAATAGTAATATCAATAGTGGGGCAATTATTTGCAAAGCAAGTTTCAGTTGAGCTAGAATTTCCACAAATTGTATTTCCGACTGCAACCACCTCAATAGAAATTTCTTGTCCAGGATTTAAATTATTATAAATAATAGAATTTCCATTTTGGATTCCAATAATTCCAGATAGTTCATTGATCACATAATCTGTTGCACCAATAACATCATCCCATGAAAAAATTATAGATTGTGTAGTTGACTCGCAAGTAATAATTAGTGTTTCTAAGGTTTCATCAACTTGAATATTTTGAGAAAAAACATCTGACTGGCATCCATTTTCCTCAACCGTAAGTGTAATGTTATACTCGCCACCAATTGACCAATTAATTTCATAAGATTCAGAATCATTTCCTGCTATTATATTTCCTCCATCAAAATCCCAGTAAAAAATTGCATTAGCGCTAACGCTTCCAGAATAGAAAATTGTCGAAGTAGAATCAATACAAATTATAGGATCAACAGAAAAGGTAGAAGTTGGTATTGGAAAAACATTCACGTCCATACACTCTTGAGTACTTCCACATCCATTAATTGTTTCTATGCAAACTTGGCCTCCATTTGAATTCGCCCAATTAATTTCAATACAATCTGAATTTTGTCCCGTAAAAGTTGCATCCATTGGAATCGTCCAATGAATTGAATCAACATTTGCTGTATTCGTTATACAATAATTTAAACTAGTATTTTGACAAGTAGAATCAACTCCAGTTAGAATTGGTAATACAGGAGAATCATTAACTATAATTGAGATAGTTGATGTTGAATTTGTTACACAATTTGGTTGTCCTTGATCAACTAAACTTGTAATCGAAATTATAGTTGTAGTACTTGGAGAAATTGAAACCATATCCTCATCAACTAAATTTGTATGAATAGAACCATCGCTTAATTCTACATCAAATGGTCCAATCCCTGTAAATTGAAAAATAACATTTACATTCTCACCTTGACATATTGTTGTATCATTTGAAATAGCTGCTGAAATTAAGGGAGGATTATCGAGTTGAGTTTGTCCCTCAATGGTGCATCCGTTTGCATCCGTAATTGTAATGTTATAAATACCCGTACAAACATTAAGTAAAGAATCATTTGTCCCTAAATTATTCCCCCAAAGAAATTCAAATGGAGAAACTCCCCCAGTCACCTCAGCAGAAATTATTCCATCACATTCACCATAACATGAAATTTCTGTATTTGAAAAGGTAAGATTTAGAGGTGAAGGATCTTGAAGAATTATTGTTTCTTCCGTTGAACATCCATCATTATCCGATACAGTTAAATCATAAGTTCCTGCAGACAATCCACCAATACTATCAGTCATTTCGCCATTTCCCCAAATAAATGAGAAAGGAGAGGTTCCTGCCAAAGGAGTTACTTTTATCCAACCATTGCTATCACTTGGGCAAAGAGGATTTAATGAGTCAAGACTGATTTGAATACTTCCAAAAATCACAGACACACAACTTGAATCTATTCCACATTCATTCTCTACCAACAAACAAACATCGCCACCAAGGGCACTTCCCCAATCCATCTGTATCGAATCCGTACCTTGTCCTGATTGAATTAATGTTCCTGAAGGAGTCGTCCATTGGTAATTTAAAATATTACTAGTAGGAAGTACTGAGTAGGATGCAATCGGGTTGTTACAAATATTAGTAGAGCCAGAAATAATAGGTTCTACAGGAGGAGAATTTACAAAAATAGTCATACATATGGTATCACTTATTGCACAACTATTAATTGCAGAAACACAAATTTCAGCATTTAAAATTCCATTCCACTCTACCTCTACCATTGTAGTATTCTGACCGTTTAATATTATTCCATTCGTTACAATCCAATCATAGCTATTCGTAGATGGATCAGGGGAATTAATTTGATAACTCTTAGTGTCTCCAATACAAAGGGTATCATCTCCTGTGATAATCGGATTAGCAGGATTCATTGTCGCTAAATCTACTGCTACCAAAGTTGAATCATAACAATACAATCCCGTAAAAACATCAAAACTAGTAATTATCAATTTATAAACTCCAGTATCACAAACTATTGGAGTTAAGGTTGATCCATTTTGAATATTTCCACCAGTAACTGAAACCCATTCATGAGCGATGGCTGGACCTGAAGTAGAACTAGATCCATCTAACATTATACAATCACCTATGCAAGCAATCGTTTCATTTGGAACAATTGCCTCGGCTTCTAAAACAGTAATAACCACTTCATCTGTCACCTCACAAATTGGTGCAACAAAAATATCATCTATCGCAAAGTCGTTTCCAAAAGGAGATATATTGTTATTTACAATACAAAATTCTATTGAGGTACTTGAACCTGAATTCCATATTTGAGATAATTCAGTCCACAAGCAATTATCCAAAGGAATTGACATCGTATCACTTATTACATTCCCATCAACACTAAAATATAATTCAGGAGGGCTTGTTCCTCCTACCATTGTTGCCCAAAGTGAAAAATAATAATCTGTATTTGGAGATATATTTATAGTTTGGCACCAAATATTTTGATCTGGCATATCTGATCCATCAACAATCATCATATTTCCAGAACCTGTAGTATGATCATCACAATCACTAAATAAATTGAAGTAATCTTGAGGTGTATCTGATATTAAATAATTCCCAACATCAACAGTTCCGGTACTATAATCAGTTGTAAAATCTGAATCACCATTTTCGAAATCACCATTGATCACCAGATTGGTTTCATCAATTGATTGAACAGTTAAAGTATATGTACCAGAGGAGTTTGCTAATGGATTTAAAATAGAAGGATCGGTAACATTAACACTTGGTGACCAAAAATAATTAACAGCATTTCCTATAAACGAACCATTCAATGGAATAGGAAAATTTTCTCCACAAATCAAAGTATCATTTCCAGCATCAACAATTACATTGCAAGCAAAAACATTGGAATTAAATATAATTGGTGAGATTTCTTTCTTTGAATTACCGATAGCAAGCTGTGCATTAACCGAGGTGGTTAAAAATAGAAAAATAAAAAAAAAGGTGTAAAGCTCTCTGTTCATGGATATCATTTCTAGTGTAAAATCACCATCTGAAATAACTTAATTTTCCAAAACCATAATAAATTATGTTTTTAGAAAATAGATATTGGTTGCTAAATCAGTTTTTGAAATAAGTCTAAGACTCCTAATAGAAAGGTTTTAAACAATTTGCTTCAATTATTCTTATACCTACAAAACTAATCGTTTTCTATTTAAGAATCCAGACCTAATTCAAATGGTCATATGTTTTTTTTGGATAAAATCGGTAATAGAATCTTTGAACATTTCCTGTGTTTAGATACAAACTTTTTCTTTCTATTGACGGGGAAA
>CAJQQY010000081.1 GCA_905480595.1 uncultured Saprospiraceae bacterium
ACCAGTAGAACAGATGAGTAAATCAACTTTCTATTTTATCCTAATCATTTTAATTTTGACAGATATCGCTCAGGGAAGATATCAGAAAAACTTGATAAGAAAACAAAAAAAGACTGTTAAGTCAACTGAAGAAAATCAAGCTTAACTTTTGTCAAAAGTCAAGAATTAGAAAATAAAAAATCTAGAATTAAGGATAGTAAAATAAAAATGTAACTTCATTGTTACAAAGAAGCCTCGAACCAAACAAAATTGACTCGAGGCTTCTTTATGTAAATAATAAAAATTAGCTATTCGCTTTTGCTTCCCATCTTTTCTAATCCAAAAACTGCCACAAATCCAATCACCATCAAAATCAAAACTGGAATCAAATGAGGTTCTCCAGTAAAACTATTTGGTAATACACTCACCTCTTTTAATATTTTTAAATTATCCAGCATCGCATAATTTTCAATATTAGTCAAAATTTCTCCTGACTCTTTATCTATCCATTGAGTGGTGTTTCTCCATGGCCAAACCTTATTCAACGATCCAATCATAAATCCTGTCAAAACCGCCAAAGTCGTATTTCTATAATGATCAAACATCCATGAAATTACTCTTGAAATTGAAGTAATCCCAACCAAACATCCCGTCGCAAAAACGCCAGTTATTATTAAACTCTCCGTACTAAATGTGGTCAACGCTTCTTTCACTTTAGGAATAATAAAAGTGTACATCCCCATCAACAATAAAATAAAACTTCCTGAAATCCCTGGCAAAATCAATGCTGAAATGGCTATCATTCCAGAAAGAAAAACAAACCACAACGCTTCATTCCCACTCGCTGGACTAGCTATCGTAATGTAGAAAGCTACAGCAGTTCCAATCAACAATCCAACAATTTCAGGTGCTCCCCATTTCGAAACTTGCTTGCCAATATAAATTGCCGAAGCGATAATTAATCCAAAGAAAAAACCCCAAAGGTGTTGCGGATATTCTTCTAATAAATGAGTTACTCCAAAAACTCCAACCACTACTCCAGCAGCCATTCCAATAAGTAAAGCCACTAAAAAATTCCCATTGACTTCCTTCCAAACTCCACCAACCCCATCCTTTTGAAAAACACCAAACAATGATGGGCCAAAAGCTTTTATCGTATTGATTAATTTCTCATAAATACCTGTGATAAATGCAATCGTTCCTCCTGAAACTCCTGGAATTACTTCAGCAATTCCCATCGCCATGCCTTTCAACGCTAAGCCTATTTGGCCTTTAAATAAACTCATGTTTTTTTTATTAATGGTGAACGATGAACGGTGAACGCTGAATACCACAATGGGAAATTAACCGTTCACCGTTCATCATTAACCGTTATTTAATTGTGTTCTCGTCCTTTGACCTGACCGCTACGAACTGAATTCTCTAATTCTTCCAATTCTTTTTTCTCCGCTTCTGTCAATTCAGAATCACCTAAGTTTGACAAATCAGGTTGTCCTGCATCCACCCAAGCCGTATACCAAAGGCTTCCTAATGAACGAACTGAACTCGTCATTCTTTCCTCGACCATTCCTTTCATTCGATCAGAATAAGCCTTTGCAAAAGCTCGACATTGAGTCCGGACAGTTAAATTGTTTCGGTTGTCAAAACAAAATTGTTTGTCTTCAGGAAACTTCTTTACCATGTCGGCTTCAATCAATAAAACACTATCTACCAACTGATGACTTGCTAAAATGATATCCCAAAAGTAATCTACTTTATTTTCAACATATTCAGCTTTCCCTACAAAAAAATCATATTCTTCCTCTGCAAACAATTCTGGAATTCTGCTTTCCCAAAAGGCATGAATACCATTTTGATTTGTCAATTGACCATTATAATTTTCAGTTGTATGCAAAGGTACATGCGCATCTCCGATATAATGCCCATAATCTGCTGAGAGTCGTAAAATTGATTTAGCATCCCTTTTTTCGAATGCTTGGGTCAACTTATTTTGCATTCGCATCAAATGAAATGGCAAAACTCCGTACTCTGAAAATTTATCCTCAGCTATTATTTTTTGGCCTTTATCGGTTGGAATAAACTCATCGAAATATAATTGAAAACTATCCAAATCCACTTCCCAAACATCATCATAATATTTTGGAAGTATATTGTTATAAAAAAAGGATTGGAACTTCTTTTTAGGAATGACAACTTCTTTATTTTCTAAATATTTAAACTTTATAAAAAATTCATCTTCATCTAATCTCATGGCTTCACCCAAAACTTGAGTAGCATTATTTTGCTTATCAATAACGAAAACATCTGTGTATTTCATCAAAGCTCCCATCTGAGTTCTTGGAAAATCATCGAAAGGATACTCTCCCCAAATATCTAAATCTATATAATGTCGAACGGCCTCATGTTTCGTAGCATATCTTCTTTTGTCAGGATCAACAGCGTGATCTGTAACGTACTCAATATTTTTTTTATAAAAAACCATCATATCGGGAGGCAAAGTAAAAACTGCCATCCGATTGATTTTACGATGCCCAAAAAAACCCCAATCTAAAGTTGGATGAGCACTTTGAAAAAGGAAAAGTGCCAAGAGAAGTAATATTGGGAGGTATATTTTTTTCATAAAAAACTTTGTAACCTAGGTATCGGGTACCTTAAAGGTATCCGATACCTAACTTCAAGTTAGAAGTACATCAACAAATTCTACTGAGGAAAAAAGTAATCATAACTCCAAAATAATCGCTCAAAGTTTCGATGTTGAACCAATCTAAAACTTTCCCCATACTCATCTGTGTAATCAGCAAAATATCGATAAATAGTTTGTGAACTATTCATCCCCACTCCTGTACTTAATACTGGATTCCCATATTGATCTACTTGAGGAATCGGAAAAAGTCGAGCTGTCTTTGTATCTCCTTTAAGGTCTGTAACCGATAATGTGACAAAAGGTAACAAAGCATTTACTGAATCTCGATTCGGGTTTTTATTTTCAAAAGCCTCTGCCATTATTACACTATATCCAATTAAATATTTTTCGACCGCGGCATTGATGACTGGTTTATCTATCTCTGGAGTAACTTCATAAAAAGGTTTTACAGAAAACCCTCCTTCTTCGTTCCGATCAATTTTAAAAGATTTACTCTTTTGTTTAGGATAATCAACCGTGACAGATTTTATATCTTCTACTTGATCTCCAAACATCATCAAGTCTTTCCAGTCATCTTCTTGCTTTAAAAATTTCCCTTTCAACATCCCTTGAAAAGAAGGAATATGCATCACATATGGTTCAGTTGCTCCCTCCATAATATAATAAGTACCAAGGCTATTGCCGGTCGCACCACCAACATAATAGACTTTCATTTGGTTATCATTCTTATCATATATTTCAACCTTTACTCCAGAGGTGGCCAAATTTTTTCGCATTTGATTTTCAGCCCCACGAGGTGTAGTGTACTTCATTCGTACTCCTCTGATTGTATTCAACAAGTCATCAATTTGCGTTTGTTTAGCTTTGAATTTCTTATTGTAAGTCCAATATCCATTTTTTCTTTCTAACAAAACTCTATAGTCTTGTCTGTCCGCAATAAATATTTTATAAATATCATCAATATTTTCTACCGCAAAATCTCCATTCTCATTCCAAGATGTTGTGGAAGATTTATCCTGGTTTTGCATCAAATAATATGCACCTGAACCTAACAACACAAATAAGAATAGTAAAATTAATGTTCTTTTCATTTTTAATTATTTGATTCTTCGACAATAGATTTTATCTCAAAAAAAATTGCCAAAGATATTTTCTCAAATTTTTATTGCGAAGCGTATTTTCTTCGTCTCAACCAATTATAAATAATTCCAAAAAATGCTAATCCAATTATTGGAATTAAAATATTTATCATCTGCCATTTAGTTTTCTCTTCTTTTGCTTTGACTCTATCCAACAATCTTAACTTAACTTCTTTCCCTCTTGCTTCGATAACTCCTTTGTCGTTGTGTAAATATTCGATTGCGTTCATCAAAAATTGTTTATTCGCATATTGATACTTATCAAAAGGATTCAATCCAAGTGGCAATGGTTTTTGCGTTTGACGATCCAATCTGCTGATTGCGATATCGCCATCTGAAACTACAATCATACGAGTTGGTTCGCTGACTTTTTTATATTCAATATTCAACTCTTGCAATCCTGTGAGTAAAGATTCAGTTACTCGGTTTTCATATTCTGAAGGAAATGTACCTTCTAATAAAACTGCCAATGGTAAGTTCTGCTTATTATAAAGATCTGGATTTGGTTGGTCTCGCAAAATTTCAAATGTTAAATTTACTGGCACTCTTTGATAGCGACTATAATCAGAAGTCGTCAGTAAAATTTCTTTTTTCACTTCTCCTCCCCTAGTTTCGATGGTATCAATTACATTCGGAAAAAACATGTTTACTCGATCTATACTTTTTACAATCGGATGATCCGAACGAGAAGAAATTCTAGGATAAAAATACCAAGGAAATAATTCGAATTGAGGCTTATCACCAATGACTCCTGTTTGCAATGCAATTGGTGTACATTCCAAATCCATGACTAAATTTGGTTGTATCCTACACCCATATTTAAATAGCAACCTATCCAGATTTAATTCTAAAGGCATCGCCAAATGTTGCCCTGTAACTCGCATACTGTCAATGCTGGTAGCTACTTTGTCCAACAACCATAAAACTCGCCCTCCATTCATCACATATTGATCAATTTTAAAATTATCCTTTTCAGAAAAAGGAAGCGTTGGTTTTGCAACTATAAGTACATCTACTTCTGGATCAATTTGAACTACACTATCTAAATTGATTCGATTTAGATCATACGATTTTATCATCTCAGCATCGAGATCAGCTGTTTGAATTGGATTTAATTCTTGATGTCCTGTCGTATAAAGTACGATAGGTTTTGTGACCGTCATCAATTTATTGATAGCTGCTGTAATTTTGTACTCCAACAGACTGACCGAATTATTAATAACCAATTCTGGGTTCATTCCAGGAACATTATTTTCCAATAAATTAATCGCTGTTTCACGTCCTTGATAAAATATCAAAGCGTATGGATAAGTAATTTGTTCCTTTTTAGAATCGCTAGTTTGCTCTTTTAAATTGATGGGATAAATACCACTTTTTGCGTAAAGTTCTTTTCGAGCATTTACTTCTTCAACTGATCCTTCCAATGGATTTTCGAAGTCATATTCTAAATTAGGAGAGATGCTTCTATAATCATCTAACAGTTCTCTTACGGAGTTTTGCAATCGTTTATAAGATCCTCCAAACTCACCTTCTAACAATACTTTTACGTAGACAACTTCTCTCATATTTTCCATCAAATCAACAGAAGCATCAGTCAACGTAAATCTTTTATCTTCAGTCAAATCATAATAATTGTAGAAAGTATTTCCAAGCACATTGATAAATAACAATACTCCAGCAAATAACCCTAACTGCAATAAACTCTGATTTCTTTTATTATTAATACTCATTTACAATAAATAATTATTCAAACATTAAATTTCCTAATCTCCTCAATACCAATACCTAAAAAAACTAGTCAATATTAACAGTCAACCGATAATCATTAACTGTCAAAAAAATTACCATTTCCGTTTTTCTAATGACACTAAAGTCATAGCAAGGAATAACGCAATGATGGAGATAAAATAAATTATATCTCGTGTATCTACTACACCTCGGCTAATTGAACTATAGTGATGATCAATTCCAAACATTTGCACAATTGTATCCGTGGTTCCAAAAAAGAAAGGCATTTTACTTATAAATAAAAAGCCTGAATACATGAAAAAACAAAGGAACGTGGCTAAGATAAAAGAGACAATTTGATTGTCAATTAAGGAAGATGCAAATACTCCAATTGCGGTATAAACTCCAGCCAAAAGAAACAACCCAAGGTAACTTCCTTGAATAGCTCCGGAATCTAAATTTCCTACTGGAGAACCTAATTGATAAACTGTATAGTAATATAAAAGTGTCGGTATGAGTGCAAATAAAACTAATGCTAAATTCGCCAAATATTTTCCCATCACTATTTCAATATCTCGCAAAGGACGAGTCGTCAATAATTCAATTGTACCCGTTTGAATTTCCTCTGCAAAAGAACGCATTGTCACCGCTGGAATCAAAAACATAAAGATCATGGGTGCAAGCGAAAACAATTGATCTAAAGTTGCATAGTTATAATCCAACAAACTTGTATCTGGAAATACAAACATCATCAAACCAGTCACCAATAAAAAAACACCAATAGCAATATAGCCTATCAGCGAACTAAAAAACGTGTTTATTTCTTTTGAAAAAATCGTTAGCATATTGTTATTTCTTATCTAATATTTTTTGACTTTAACTAAATTTCTATCATCATAAATGAGTAAACATTTAAACAGTTTTTCTTCCACTTCTAGAGGAGAAAGATCATTGACCGTTTTATATAATTTCTTATCATCCTTAATCCATTCTTTAAAATTCCCTTTGGAAAAAGCTGCTGTTTCACCTGTCTCAAAATGAAGCATATTTTTATGAATCAACTTCACCTTTACATCGACATCTCTTGTTCGAAAAGGATGCCCCGTAACTGGATTATATGCTGACATTTCTTTTTTTTGTATTACAAATTCCTCATACTCGTAATAGCAAATTTTTCCTCTCAATCTTAAACCTGCAAAAACCACATTTTCTTTATTTAACTCTTCACGAGACAACCGTATGTATGGAATTCCATCTAAACAAATTCCCCATATGGAATCTAAATTTATGATTCTTGATTTTTGAGCCTCTCCTTCTTTGACCTCCATATTTTTCACTCGCAAGCCAAACATTTGGGCCAAGAAATTTTGTGGATTGGAATGAACTCCTGCCTCTACTTCATTCCATTTGTAAGTAGGAGTATTATTCTTAAAATCTTCAAAACTCAAAAACACACCATCTTGAAATTTAAAATTCTTACTTAAATACACCGTATCACTTTGCGCTTGTAACAATGCATTTACAAAAATTAAAAATGATAAAATTAAGAGTACTTTTTTCAAAATAGTTATTTTTTGTTAAACGTTTTACGTTTTTTCAACTACGTAATTCTATTGTAGGAGAACGTTCAACGTCTAACGTAAAACGTTCAACTATATAAAGATCAATCCTTCGTCAATTCTTGGAAAACATCTTCCACACTATAAACTTCTTTTTTCATTCCAAGCAAAGTCAAGTTATTTTGAACAGCAAAATCAAAAATATCTTTTCGAATATCTTCTTTCAAATTTGCAGATAATTTCCATTGATTATTTCCAAGTGATTCAATTGAATTCACCTTTTTAATTCTTTTCAAAAACTCCTTCTGAGTTTTTTCCAAAAACTCAACAGTCACAATCGTCGAACCTGAAATTCTATCTGCCAATGCTGCCACAGGATCATTTGCTACTACTTTCCCTCGGTTAATAATTAAAACTCGATCACAAATCGCTTGAACCTCTTGCATGATGTGTGTAGAAAAAATAACTGTCTTCTCTTTTCCCAAATCAGTAATCAACTTTCGAATTTCAACCAATTGGTTAGGATCTAATCCAGAAGTTGGTTCATCCAAAATTAGGACATCTGGATCATGTAACATTGCCTGAGCCAAACCAACTCTTTGACGATATCCTTTGGACAAAGCTCCAATCAATTTATGTTGCTCTCGACCAAGTCCTACTCGATCTATCATTTCGGTCACCTTTTGTTTCTTGTTGGAAACTTTGTGCAATCCACCAACAAAATTCAAATACTCTTTCACGTACATATCTTTGTACAATGGATTATGCTCCGGCAAATATCCAATTCTTTGTCGAACTTCCATCGGCGAAGTTTGGGTATCATAACCACATACATTTACATTACCATCTGTTTGAGGAATAAAACAGGTAATGATTTTCATGGTGGTAGTTTTACCTGCACCATTTGGCCCCAAAAAACCCAAGACTTCTCCTTTCTTTGCCTCGAAAGAAATTTGATCAACGGCTTTTTGCGTTTGATATACTTTTGTTAATTGCTCTACTTTTACTGACATCTTTCTATTTCGTGATTTGTCGTACCTATTGAATTCTTAAAGAAAATCAGTTTCTCTCAAAGAATTGTTTATAATCTAGACAGATTTAAACGAATCGCAAAAGTAGTAAATTTCATTGCCGCAACAAAAAGGTATTTTACTGATATGTCAGGAAGCTGAAAAGATTTTTTACTTTAAAAATTTTAAATTTGTGGTCTGTAGAATTCTCAAAAGTCCGTTTCGTAACATTTGAGCACAAAACAGGCGAACAACTCTTTAATTTCTAGGTTTTAAAGCAATTCTTTTGCAATAAAAAACAAATGAAATTTATTTAATAAACATAAAAAATAACTCATTACACTTTTAATCTAGTTCACATGAAAAATATATTATATATCTCGGTTCTATTATTAGCATTTAGTTGTGGAGGTGAAGCCAAAACTGATAATAATTCAGCAAAAACAGCTTCTCTACCTACTGAAACTGAGCAAAATCAAACCATTTCAGATGTAAAAGATACTCCAATATCAAAGGAAGGTAAAACTAAAGTCTTAGCAGAAAGCAAAATCGAAGAAGAAGTTACTTCAAAAGAAACTACTGCAGATCTTCGAGTTGAGAATGTTTCTTCAAAACCTATAAATTCTTCCAAATCAAAAACTGAAAAAAACACAAAGCCTTCAACTGTCAAAAATGAAGCTGAAGCAAAAGCACAATTAGAAGCTGAAAAAGCAAAATCCTTGGCAGAAAAAATGCATTTGGAGGAAGAAATGAAAAAGGCTGAGGAAGCTAAACAAGCAAAGCAGGCAGCAGCAGAAAAAGCAAGAAAAGAACGAGAAAATGGAGATCTTTCCGGATCTGGAAATTCAAAACCAACTTCTGAAGCTGGACTTCACGATGAATTTGATACACTATTAAAAAAATATGTAAGTTCAAGTGGCAAGGTAAATTATAAAGGGTTAAAAAATGTAGAAAGCAAATTAGATTCCTATTTGCAAAAATTAGAAAGTACCATTATTCAAAAGAGCTGGAGTCGAAATAAGGAATTGGCTTTTTGGATTAATGCTTACAATGCCTACACCATCAAATTGATCTTAAAAAATTACCCTGTCAAATCAATTATGGATTTGAATAATGGCAAACCTTGGGATGTAAAATGGATCAAAATTGATCAAAAAACTTTGAGTTTGAATAATATTGAAAACGATATTATTCGCCCAAAATTTAATGAACCTCGAATTCACTTTGCGGTGAATTGTGCCGCTAAATCCTGTCCTCCATTATTGAATAAAGCATGGACTTCCAATAATTTGAATACTTATTTTGATCGCCAAACTAAGTCATTTATAAATAATTCAAATTACAATTCTATTACTTCTAGTAATATAGAAATTTCGAAAATATTTGATTGGTATGGAAAAGACTTCGGTGATTTGAGAACCTATTTGAATAAATATTCAAATACCCAAATCTCCTCTGGAACTTCAATAAACTTTAAAAGTTATAATTGGGATTTGAATAACTAAATCAACACTTAATTTTGAATCATTTGATATTCTGATTAAAAAAAAGTCATTAAAAAATATATCTTTACCTAAGTCCTTTTGTCTAGCAAAGGGACTTATTTTTTTATGACTCTTTATCAAAACAAGCATATGAAATTTTCCAAAATCGGTATTTTGATTCTCCTTTTAAGTTTTCTCTCTTGTCAAGAAAATACATCTAATAGTAATTCTGAAGGAGGAATCTTATCTAAAGATATTCAGCTACTACATTTACTTTTTTTCAAAAAAGAACAAAAAGTAGAACTTTGGGCCACCAATTCCAAAAATGAATTTTCCCTCGTTAAATTATACAATTCCGTTCGATGTGGTCAAACTCCAATTGGCATTTTCCATTTAAACATTGATAATATTCCTTTGCTAGTTTTAGAAACTCCTAACGAATTTTATGGAGAAAAAATAGGAGAAGAACAGTTTGAAGAAATTTATATAGTCAATAAATTAAAGGAAAACATAAACAACCAATCCATAATAATTCAAGATAATGATTTGAAAGAATTATTGAGTTTCCTTAAAAAGGATAGTAAAACTCGAACCTTTGTCTTTCCAAATGACCTTAGAATAGATGGTAGTTTTGAAGCATGTTTTGGTTGTCCACATCGGATGGCTGAATTGTATAGTAGTTTGGAATTACACTTAAAACAGTTCGTTAAATAACGGTTAACTTAATTCCGCGTCAAAAATTAATAACATACTGGTAATCAAACAGTTAAATAAAAAATATAGTTTTTAAATGATCAATATAATTGCTTTAGATGGACACACTTTGAACCCAGGAGATTTGAGTTGGGAAAGGATGAAAGCGCTTTCAAATTTTGAAGTTTTCCCTCGGACAGATAGAAAAAATATTTTAGCAAGAGCTGAATCGGCGGATATTTTAATTGTCAATAAATTGATTTTGGATCGACCAATTTTAGAACAACTTCCACGACTTAAATATATCTGTGTATCAGCTACAGGTTATAATAATGTTGATTTAGATTATTGTAGAGAGAAAAAAATTCCTGTTTCTAATGTGAGTGGTTATAGTACTCCAGCTGTGGCTCAACATGTTTTTGCTATGCTTTTCGCATTAACTAGTCAAGTTGAGAGATACAATCAAGAAGTTCATCAAGGAGTGTGGTCCAAACAAAATGACTTTGCATATTGGCATCAGTCAATTGATGAAATTTATGGAAAAGTGATGGGACTTTATGGTTTTGGAAAAATCGGAAAAGCAGTAGCTAATGTTGGTTTGGCATTTGGAATGAAAGTTATCGTTCATCGAAAAAACCCTGAAAAAGAACAGATTGAGGGAATTAAATATGTTAGCTTAGATGAGTTGTTTTCTCAAAGTGATGTTTTGAGTTTGCATGCTCCATTGAATGAAGAAAATAAAGGCATCATCTCCTTGCTTAATCTCGCCAAAATGAAACCAACCTCTTACCTTATCAATACTGCACGAGGGGGATTAGTCAATGAATTAGCGCTCAGAAATGCTTTGGAAAATAAAAGAATAGCAGGTGCTGCATTAGATGTATTATCCGCTGAACCTCCTCCCCCCGATCATATTTTATTAGGGTTAGATAATTGTATAATAACTCCGCATCAAGCTTGGGCAAGTCTTGCGGCAAGAAGAAGATTGTTAAATGAAGTGGTAAAAAACGTAGAAGGATTCCTGAATGGAAAGATGAGAAATGTTATTTCATAATGATTAACTGTTAACGATGAACGATTAATTATCTAAATTGTAATTTTACAATTA
>CAJQQY010000082.1 GCA_905480595.1 uncultured Saprospiraceae bacterium
TACTGAAAAGTAGGAAGCCTTTCTTTTTTATATTTTAAGAACTAGGATTAAATCAGCTATTAATTCTATGATTCATGCAAAAAACAATCTCTTTAGCTTGAAAATATGAAACTTCATTCATATATTAGAGCATTCATAAATTCAACGAAATCAAACTATTTGAAAATGAAAAATCAAACAATATGAAATACGGATTCGTAATCGACAATCGAAAATGTATCGGTTGTCACGCTTGTACAACCGCCTGCAAATCGGAACACCAGGTTCCTGTAGGAGTCAATCGAACCTGGGTTAAGCAAGTTGAAAAAGGAGAGTTCCCAAACACTCGCCGATTATTTTCGGTCATGCGTTGTAATCATTGTACGGATGCTCCATGTGTGGAAATTTGTCCAACTGAGGCATTGTATTTTCGAGATGATGGCATCGTAGATTTTAATAAAGACCGTTGTATCGGTTGTAAATCATGCATGCAAGCATGCCCTTACGATGCACTCTATATTGATCCAGAAACTCATACCGCAGCTAAATGTAATTACTGTGCACATCGAGTTGATGTTGGTCTTGAACCCGCATGTGTAAATGTTTGCCCAGAGCATGCAATCATCTCTGGAGACATGCACGATCCAAATTCTGAAATCACAGAATTACTTTCTCGCCAACAAGTTAAAGTCCGAAAACCTGAAAAAGGTACCGTTCCCAACTTATTTTATATCGATGCAGATGAAGCTTCTTTGAATCCTTCTGCTACTGAAAAATCAGATTCTTATTTCTGGAGTTCTCAATCAATGGGAGTTGGTCACTTTGCTAAAGAGGCGGAGAAAATGGCTTTCTCCAATGGAGATTTAGTTGATGCTTTAATAAAAAAAGAAGCAAGCGATACAGCAGGTGAAGTGGCCAAAAATGGACCAGCAAAATCTGTTGATGTTTTGATGGGAAATAAAGCAACTCGAACTTATGATGTCGCTGACAAAGGTATTTTGTGGGGATGGGAAGTGTCAGGATATGTTTGGACAAAAGCGATTTCAGCAGGAGCATTCTTAGTTCCATTTTTAGCATGGGCATTTGGATTTGCAGAGGTGGATCCGATGGTTCTTTGGGCTGGACTTGGATTAGGCGTTTTATTTTTAGCTGCAACAGGCGTTTTATTAATCATGGATTTAGATCAGCCAAAAAGATTCTTATTCGTTTTACTTCGTCCACATTGGGGATCATGGTTAGTGAAAGGTGGTTATGCGATTACGATTTATGGAGGGTTACTTTCAGTCTTGGCAGCAACTGCTTGGTTTGGTTGGACAGCAATCCAAACACCTGTAATGTACTTGACAGCGGTTACGGCAGTAGTAGTAGCAATTTATACTGCGTTCCTTTTTGCACAAGCGAAGGGAAGAGATTTTTGGCAAAGCCCAGCATTGGCGATTCATATGTTAGTGCATAGTTTTATGGCAGGTGCTGCGATCTTTGGAATCCTTTCATTGTTTGTTGAAAATGGAGCGAACTGGTTGCCATTTTTGAAAAATGTAATATTGATAGGTGTAGCAGTAAATTTATTTACCATGTTGATGGAGTTGACGATGACGCATCCAACTAATGATGCGAAGCGAACAGTTAACATGATTTTAAAAGGACGATACAAAAATAAATTCTGGATGGGTGTAGTGGTTTTAGGAAATTTAATTCCAATGTTAATCTTATTTTTCGCTGGAGGTAGTGCAACGATGTTGGCTGCAGCTGGAGCGGCAGTATTAATTGGGATTTGGTTTACAGAAGATATTTGGGTGGAAGCGCCACAACGAATTCCTTTAAGTTAAAAACTAGCTGCGGATTTTTTTTGCTGTAGATTAGGCTGATTTTTATGATGATTTTGTTTTCTCTTTTTATAAAAAAAAAGATTTCAAACCTCGGGGACAATCATATGAAATCCTAAAAGATCAGGCCAATCTACGGCAAAAAAAACGTAGCAAAAAAAAATAAAACATGACAAAACATAAACCGTCATTAATCGAACGGATCGCCGAAAAGATCGGCTTAATTCAAAACCTCCACGAAGAGGATAATCAAGCTCCTTTGGAAAGTCTAACTGACCCAGGGAAATTGACCAAATTTCCACCCATCGAAGATTGGGATAACTGGACAGAATATGAAGCAACCGAGCATCCAAAAAAAGTCAAAAAGAACTATACCATAGTTCCAACGACTTGCTTTAATTGCGAGAGTGCTTGCGGACTAACTGCCTACGTAGACAAAGACTCCAACGAAATTCGAAAGTTCGAGGGAAACCCAAGTCACCCAGGTAGTCGAGGTAGAAACTGTGCCAAAGGTCCAGCCACTATCAATCAAATCAAAGACCCAGATCGAATTTTATATCCATTAAAAAGAGCAGGAAAAAGAGGTGAAGGAAAATGGGATAGAGTCACTTGGGATGAAGTGCTCGATGATATTGCAGGCCGAATGCGAAAAGCCATTCAAGAAGATCGACACAATCAAATCGCCTATCATGTAGGTCGTCCAGGACATGAAGGATATGCCAATCGAGTAATACAAGCATGGGGAGTTGATGGACATAATTCACATACTAATATTTGTTCCTCAGGAGCAAGACTAGGTTATAATGTGTGGTACGGATATGACCGACCATCTCCAGATCATGCCAATGCAAAATTCATTTTATTGATTTCTGCTCACTTAGAAAGTGGACATTATTTTAATCCACATGCTCAGCGAATCATTGAAGCAAAAATGAAAGGAGCGAAATTGGCAACGATGGATCCACGACTTTCAAATACTGCAAGTATGTCCGATTATTGGATGCCTTCCTACCCAGGAACGGAAGCGGCAGTTTTGTTAGCGATGGCAAAAATCATTTTAGAAGAAGGATTATACAATCGACCATTTTTAGAAAATTGGACGAACTGGGAAACGTATTTAGAAAAAAGACACCCAGGTACGCCTTTGACTTTTGAAAATTATATTGAAAAAATGACAGGCGAGTACGCTGAGTACACACCTGAAATGGCCGAAGAAGAAAGTGGTGTCAAAGCAGAAATGATTCGAGAGTGCGCGATCAAAATTGGGGAAGCAGGCGAACGATTTGCTACTCACAACTGGCGAAGTGCAGCAAGTGGAAACTTAGGTGGATGGTGCGTATCAAGATGTTTACACTTCTTAAATGTATTGACAGGAAGTGTTGGAACAGTTGGAGGAACGTCTCCAAATAGTTGGAATAAATTTAAACCAAAATTTCATACAGTTCCTGCAGGGCAGAAGTTTTGGAACAGCATGCATTTCCCAAATGAGTATCCTTTGGCAATGTTTGAATTGAGTTTCTTGTTACCGCATTTCCTCAAAGAGGGTAGAGGTAAGATGGATGTTTATTTCTCCAGAGTGTTCAATCCTGTGTGGACTTACCCTGATGGATTTAGTTGGATGGAAGCGTATTTGGATGAAGAGAAATTTGGTTTACATGCTGCGATGACCCCAACATGGAATGAGACGGCCTTCTTTGCAGATTATGTTTTACCGATGGGACACTCCGCCGAGCGACATGATTTAAATAGTTATGCGACACACTCAGGAATGTGGATTGCTTTCCGTCAACCTGTGTTGCGAGAAGCGGCACGTCGAGCTGGCAAGCCAGTAGAATTTACCTACGAATCTAATCCTGGAGAAGTTTGGGAAGAAGATGAATTTTGGATTGAGTTGAGTTGGAGAATTGATCCAGATGGAAGTTTGGGTATTCGAAAACACTTCGAGTCACCTTATCGTCCAGGAGAAAAAATTAAGATTGACGAGTACTACCAATACATTTTTGAAAATACCAAAGGACTGCCAGAAGCTGCCAAAAAAGAAGGATTGACGGAGTTGGATTATATGAAAAAACATGGCGCATTCGAAGTAGAAAAACATAGTTATTCTAAACATGAGTTTACGCTTTCAGAAGAGCAACTCAAAGGTTCTGTCGTCGATAAAAAATCAAAAGTGATTCGCAAAGACGGAAAAGATATTGGTGTGATGGTAAATGGAACGCCTTATGTAGGTTTCCCAACACCGAGTCGTAAAAATGAATTTTACTCTCAAACTTTAGCTGATTGGAATTGGGAAGAACATGCCATTCCAACTTATATTAAGAGTCATATACACAATGAGAAATTGGACAAAGAAAAGGGCGAATACGTTTTAGTGCCTACTTTCCGATTGCCGACTTTGATTCACTCTCGTTCGGCTAATGCAAAATGGTTAGTAG
>CAJQQY010000083.1 GCA_905480595.1 uncultured Saprospiraceae bacterium
GCCAATGGTTTTATTACATCTCCTGATCCCTTCGAAGGTATTGAATTGTATGTCCCTGGATCTGACCAAAGTTCAAATGATCCTAATGTAACTTCAACTCTTCATTATAATAATATACTTGGGATATTTAATATTTTGGAAACACCAGTAATTGAGTATCAACATTCAACTGAATGGATTACAGATCCAAATGATCCATTTCAAGGAGATAGAGAATTTTATGCAGGTACATCTTTTAAGTTACAGAATGAAATCAAATATGTGGTCAATCCCGCCTCTGGTTTAAATCAGATTCCAGTTGACATAAAAGCTGCATTTTTATTTAAGGATATGTTCGATATTAACTTAAATAATTCAAGTGCTTTAGAAAGAGTAGAATATGAAGATGGTACATTTGTTTATCAAACTCCTTTTATTCCATTAAGCTGTATAAATGATTACATTGTAAATTTAGATTATAATAATACTCCTGAATTTTTAGCATATGATTTTATTGTAGAATTAAAAATTATGGTTAGTTTAGAATTAGATGAAGCTACTGCTCCATTTTATTCTGACGAAACCGATAATGTTCTTTTTATGTCAACTTATTCAACTGATTCAATAAGTTCAACTATTTCGAATCCATCATATATTTCAAATATTCCGACTGTAAGGTTTTTAGATAATACCACCTTTAATCAAGATGAAACTATCTATGCATGGGGAAGCGTCATCCTAGGAGAAAATATAGAAACTAATGGTAATGAAATTACAATTATTGCAGGAGGCGAAATCACGGGTGATCTTACAAATCTTCCCGAAAATATTAATCTAATTATTGGTTCGCCTAGCGAATGTGAGGGAACAGTACTTCCTCAAACTGGACAAGATGTTTATAACTTCTGTAACCCTAATGATGATAAGTATAATCCAGTTGTTTCGTTTTCCGAAACACCTATCTCTTTATCAGAAATCGAAAATGATTTAAACAATTTGATAATTAATGTTTACCCAAATCCATTTTTCGAAAAGTTAAAAATTGAATATACTTTAATAGAAGATGATGACGTAAATCTTACTTTACAAAACTCTTTAGGCCAAATTATTGAAAATAAAACTTTAACCCAACAAGCTGGAAATCAACTAGAAATGATTGATGGTTCAACTTTACCTAACGGTATGTACTATTTAACTATAAAAACAACTGATAGCATTAAAACGATCAAAGTATCGAAACAAAATAGATAATAGAGTTCTCGCCTTAAAACTGCATTCCTTGATAATCTTTGAATGCAGTTTTTTTTCCAAAAAAAAGAACCTCCCCGCAAAACTAAATCTGCGGAGAGGATATCCCCAAAACCGATCTTAAAGTATTCTGGCAATAGATGTTATGAAAGAAGAAGAGACAACAGACGGAACTAATTAATTTTCGTTTTTGAAAATAGGAAAACCTGCTTTGATTGAGTTCAAGGCAGGTTTTTTGTTTTAAAATAACTTTTTTTTTATTTTAAAATCGCATAGGGGAAAAAGTGCTAATTTACATCTAGAGGGTAGAGCGATTGACCATTTTTTTTACGTTTTGTGATTTTTTTTAATTAAAAAAAACGAACATGAAAACCTTATTTACATTTATCATTTCTCTTCTATTTTTTTTTTCCTATTCAATCTCAAGATTGTTCTATTTATGTCGAAACTCAATTTGACTCGATTACCCAAGTTCCAGATATATTTTATGGTTCGGCAGTTCGATTCAATGGAGATACTGTTGATTTGAATTTAGATATTTATTATCCTGAGTTCGATACCAACCCTTCGCGTCCTTTGTTGGTGGCAGTTCATGGTGGTGGATTTTTAGGAGGAAGTAAAAATGCAGGTGGGATTGTAAAACTTTGCAAAGAGTTTGCGAAGCGAGGTTATGTGACTGCAAGTATCAGTTATCGTTTGGGTTTTCGAAATGAGCACGATCCTCTTTTTGGACAGTTCCACGAATTCTATGGTTACGATGAAGCGGAGATGATTCGAGCAATTTATCGATCCGTTCAAGATGCAAGAGGAGCGATTCGATTTATGAAGGGAGCAGCTGATACTTATGGAATTGATACGACGAATGTTTTTATTGGCGGAGAAAGTGCGGGAGGATTCGTAGCACTTCATACTGCCTACATGAAGCAAGCAGATGAAAAACCAGACGCTGCATTTGAACAACCAGATGCTAATTATTATGATGTTTTTGGAAATACGATTTCTACTTTAGCTCGTCCTGATTTAGGTTCTCTGGAAGGAAATTTAAATTTGAATGGAACTAGTTCTGATGTCAAAGGTGCAATTAATATTTATGGTGGCATCTTTGATTTGGAGTTGATTGACTGTGGTGAACCAGATTTATACCAGCATCATATTTTAGATGATATCATTGTTTTTTGTGGGGCGGCGAAAGCATTTCATCAGTCTCCTGGCTTGTATTTTCCATTTACGGGGAACACTAAAAATCCAATTATTTATGGTTCATGCTCCATTCGAAATTACATTCAAGACAGTTTAGATTGTTGCGATTTAAAAGAGGTGAATAATATTTTGCCTTCCAATATTTTTGTAGGACCGAATCCTCATAATTATTTATCCAATAATTCTGCAAATATATTTTTTGAAGACGCTCCCCTATTTGTGGATTCTACAATTTGTAAAGAATATATTCATTTTCAAGATGTTCCAATAATTCAAATTAATCAAGATTCGATTATTATGACAAATGGATTCGGTAGCTTAACGTATCAATGGTTTTTTAATGGAAACCTTATTGCTGACGCAACCGACGAATTTTATATTCCAACTCAATCTGGAAATTATTCCGTTTTAGCAATGAATAGTCTTGGATGTGAATCAGAATCAGCACCTTTAAATTTTGTGGTAACTAGTACTTCAAATATAACTTTAAGCCAACCTATTAATATTTTTCCAAATCCAGCAAATGCTATATTAAATGTAAAATCTGCCAGTCCAATTGAATCTGGAAAAATATATAATGCGCAAGGACAAATAATTCAACTTATTCAGAGAAATAGATCTCAAATTGATATTGCTAGTCTGGAAGGTGGAATTTACTTTCTAGAAATAGAAGTAAATAAGGCGAGGCAAGTTTTAAAATTTTTCAAGCTTTAAAATATCGAAAATGATTCATCCCGAATTTTGAATTTGAAAATTCGGGATGAATCATTTTATTTTTACTCTGTTTTATCACAGTCCAACAACTTAAACGCGAAATACTCCAACATTTGTTCTACCTCTTCATAATTTTCTCCTTCTACACTTACATCCGTTAATCGAGGCAAGTGTTCTGCAAAATAAATATGGTTATTCGCCATTTCAAAAAGATTACTTGCCAAAGCATGAGGATATTGGAAATCAGGATTAATCTCAGAAATTACATCAGCCACTTTTTCTGATAATTTCTTATAATTAAGGAAAAATCCTTCCGTATTGTCTTTATCGACTTCCTTGGTATGGTACGCTTTTGTTCCTTCAGAAATAATCAATCGGTGAAGAACACTTTCATTTACATACTCAATCGATGGATTATCCTTTGAGGCGAAGACTATGGTCTTGATGATTATCTTCAACTTTCGTTCTGAAGACTCAATATTTAAGGTATTGATGTCAATCAGATAACTCACCCACTCCCAATACCATGAAACTAAATAAGTCAATAGCAAATGCTTGTTTTCAAAGTACCTATAAACAGATGCTTCAGTCGATTTCATCTGGATTGCCAGTTTTTTAAAATTAAAACTCTCGAATCCAATTTCATCTATCAGAAGAATACTGTGTCTAATGATCTTTTGACCAAGCGAAGACTCTTGAGGATCTCTTAAATACAATTTTTCATTAAGAGTTATTTTAATTCCGATTGCCATAGTATTAAATCTTTTTTAACAAAAATACAAACTATTTGAACAAGTTTGGCTTTTTTTTGTTATTGCACTATAATTTGTTGTAATAGCAATACTATTATTGCTAAAAGTTTATTATCTTTGAATTATAGTTTACTATCAAGTTGTAACTAAAAAACTATCACAAATCTTATTTTCTCAACAATCAATCATAGTAGAATTATATTTATCATAATTCCTTTCTCATGATTAAAAAATTAAAATGATATGAGTCCATTTAAAAACGACGGATTTTTCAAAAATTTAAAGTACGATCTCCCTGCTTCACTAATAGTGTTTTTAGTAGCAGTCCCATTATGTTTGGGTATTGCTTTAGCTTCAGGAGCTCCTTTATTTTCTGGAATTATTGCAGGAATAGTAGGTGGAATCATTGCTGGTATATTTAGTGGTTCTCAACTTGGTGTTAGTGGGCCAGCGGCTGGATTGGCAGTAATTGTTTTGACAGCAATTCAAGAATTAGGTGCATTCGAAATTTTCTTAATGGCTGTAGTAATTGGAGGTATTTTCCAGTTGTTATTAGGTTATGCAAAAGCTGGAATTATTGGATATTATTTTCCGTCATCTGTAATTAAGGGAATGCTTTCAGGAATTGGAATCATTATCTTCTTAAAACAAATTCCTCATGCTGTTGGGTATGATAAAGATCACGAGGGTAGCTTAGCATTTAACAATCCAGATGGTCATAATACTTTTTCCGAGTTGTTTTATATGTTTGAAGCGATGAGCATGGGAGCTATAATTATCTCTTCTGTTTCTATCTTACTTTTAATTTTATGGGAGCAACCATTTATGAAAAAAATCAAAGTATTTCAAATTGTACAAGGACCATTAGTTGTTGTTGGGTTAGGAATAGTTTTAAATGTAATCTTTCAAAATATAAATGGGATTGCGCTTAATGCAGAACAAGTAGTTAGCATTCCTGTAGCAGATAGTATCGGAGGATTTATCAATCAATTTACCCTTCCTGATTTTGGAAGTATCAGTAATCCTACTGTATGGGTTACAGGAATCACCATTGCTGTAGTAGCAAGTTTGGAAACTTTATTATGCTTGGAAGCAACTGATAAGTTAGATCCTTTCAAACGAGTTACTCCTGCCAATCGAGAATTAAAAGCTCAGGGAATTGCAAATATTGTATCTGGATTAATCGGAGGCTTACCAATCACACAAGTAATTGTAAGAAGTTCAACTAACATCCAGTCTGGTGGTCGAACAAAAGCATCAGCTATTTTCCACGGATTTATTTTATTAGGATCTGCGATGGCAATTCCAACATTATTGAATTTAATTCCATTGGCAAGTTTGGCAGCTATTTTATTCTTGGTAGGATATAAATTAGCGAAACCAGCATTGTTCAAGCAAATGTATTCTCTTGGCCAAACTCACTTTGTGCCATTTATGGTAACTATTTTAGGAATTGTATTTACTGATTTATTGATGGGAATCGGAATGGGATTAGCTGTAGCAATTTTCTATGTATTATTTAACAATTACAAAAAGCCATTCTTATTTGAAGATAAACATTTGAAGGATGGAGTGATTCGATTAACACTTGCTGAAGATGTTACCTTCATTAACAAAGCGAGCATCCAAAGAACTTTAAGCCAAATTCCTGATGGAGCAAGAGTTGTAATTGATGCATCTAAAACGATCAATATTGACTTTGATGTTATCGAAATTATTGATGAGTTTGAAGTAAATGCTAAACACAGAAATATCGACTTGACAATAATTGAGAGAGAAAGAAAAGGTGTGAAAAATCAAGTATCAGAAGTCGAACATGCAATTATCAATAATCTACTTCCTATAGATGGGAAAAAAGTGTCTATTTAAAATTGAGATAAATTAATAGAAAATATTTCTATAATTAAAATCCCTTTTAGCTTATTGCTAAGAGGGATTTTTTTTACCATATAATTATTTTTTTCCTCTTTCTGGAAAATGTTCTTTACTAATCTGCTCCTTATTTTCTTTAATATATTCCACCAAAGCTAAACTTGCTGGAGACAAATTTTTCCCTCTTCCATGCGCTAAATTCCATTGGGTAATTATCGGTAATCCTTTCATTGGTACAATTTTCATTTTCTCCAATGCGAGCTCACTCCCAATTCCAATCAAAGGCATAATTGATAATCCTAATCCTGCTCTGACAGCTTGCTTGACTGCTTCATTCGATACCAACTGCATGGAGCGAATAATTTGAATTTTATTTTTATTTAAAAAAGTTTCCATTGCTGCCCGAGTAGCTGAACCTTCCTCTCTAAAAATCAGGGTGTTAGTTCCTAATTTTTTCACACTCATTCTCTTAGGCAAATCAGGGTAACTTGTAGCTGCCACAAGGTGCAGTTCGTTTTTAATAAGCGGAACAGTTTCAAGCGCTAAATTGGGAGGAATGACTGAAATTAAGACAAAATCAACACTATTCTCTTTTAAGTTTTCAATTACTTTAGTCTTATTCGTCACATCTACCGAGATAGTTACTCCAGGATATTTCCGCATAAATCCAGTTAAAAAATATGGCATTACATACTTCCCCGTCGATGCTGTTGCGATCCTAATGTGTCCTGTAAGAATACCTTTAAATTGATCTACCGAGGCTTCCAGTCGATCAACTTTATCCAAGATTTCTAAAGCCAACTCTAGAATCTGATTCCCAAAATTAGTGACATACAGCTTCCTTCCTATCACCTCTGTTAAAGGAATTTCAAACTCATCTTGAAGTTTTTTCAGCTGAATCGAAATGGCAGGTTGTGTCAAATAAAGTGCTTCAGAAGCCCTAGTTATACTTCCATATTCACAAACTTTGGTAAAAATCCGTAATTGATGCAAGGTGTAATTCATAAATGATTATTTATACAATACATAAAAAACATAAATTTAACTTAATTAAAATTAATTGCACCTTTGTCTTGTCAAAAAAATTAATTCACATTAAAATAAAAAAATTATGGTAGTCTCAGTATCAGAAACATTCACACACAGTAACACTTGTACTCCAAAACAAGATTACAAAGAACAAGAATTAGAAAAAATCATTTTGAAGATGATGAAAAAGAATGGAATCAGTCCTAAGAAAATTACAAAAACTAATGATGGTAAATTGGAACTTTGTGATACAACTAATTTAAAATTGCATAGTTTGATTTTGCAAGCTGAAGAATTAGGATTGGAACTAAAATTAACTAAGCAAACACTTATTGAAATCAAATAAGCAATGTCAAGTTTATTCGAAAACGTAACCAACCCAGCTCTTTTATTTTTCATCCTAGGAATTTTAGCAGTTCAATTCAAAAATGATCTGCGAATTCCTGAAAATTCTTCCAAATTTATTTCAATCTATTTATTGTTATCGATTGGATTTAAAGGCGGAAATGAATTATCACATAATGCAATGGATTACACTATTTTTGGAAGCTTATCATTAGGTATATTCTTAGCATCCATAGTACCAATAGTTGCATTCTTTATCCTAAAACAAAAAGTCAATATAAAAAACGCAGGAGCAATCGCTGCGGCATATGGTTCAGTTAGTGCCGTTACATTTGTAACGGCCATTTCTTTCCTTGACTTTGAAGGCGTAAGTTTTGATGGATATATGATTGCCGTTATGGCTTTAATGGAAGCTCCAGCAATTGTCCTTGGAATTCTATTAATCCGAATGTATAGTAAGGATGATGACACCGAAAATCAAGATAATTCTTTTAAAAGTGTATTCAATCATTCTTTAAATAATGCAAGTGTATTCTTAATTCTTGGTAGTCTAATTATCGGTTATTTAGCTAGTGATCAACAAGCAGAAGGAATCAAGCCCTTCACTACTGATATTTTCAAGGGTTTTCTTCTAGTATTTCTTTTAGATATGGGAATCAGAGCAGGAAGTCAATTGAATGAAATGAAAAAGAATGGATGGTTCATCTTTTTATTCTCTTGTATCATTCCATTTTTCAACGGGCTACTAGCTTTAGGATTAGCCTCCTTCATTACTAGTTCTCCTGGTAACTTGCTTCTCTTTGCTATTCTTGGTGCGGGAGCATCTTACATTGCAGTTCCTGCGGCATTTAAGAATGCAGTTCCTGAAGCCAACCCAGGATTATATTTACCGATGGCATTAGGAATTACATTTCCTGTAAATATCATTATCGGAATACCTTTTTATTATAACATTATTCAAAGTATGGCGGTACTCGCTTAACCTATTTTCAAATAACAAATTAAAAAAATTACATAAAATGAATAGTCTACTTTTATTCGTGAATTCAGCTACTCAGAGTAGCGTTAATAATGAGCTTTTACCTTTATTGATGAGTAAGTTGGCGGTAGGGCTAGCAATTTTTGGTATGCTATTTTTAATTAGTAAAATGTCTGCGGCGGCGAGTAAGCAGCAGCCACAATTTCGAAATAAAATTTAAATTTCATCATAAATTATGCACTCTAAAAAAGATGATTAAATTTTCATCTTAAGTCAACTAATTAGTGTTAGTATTGTTATAAGTGCATAATTGTCAAAATACTTAGCTCTGAAAAAATGAGTAGCAAGTAAAACGAAGAAGCTAATTATGACATTTCTCAACTAGGATTTTCAATCTGAATATATTTTCAACCGCAATTCCACTTTCAAACGAAGTGGGTTTGCGGTTTTTTTTAGGACGAAAGTCAAATAATAGAAAATCTATTTAGAAAAAGTTCTTCCTCTCGTTTACTTCTCTCCTTTCTCCTCCTTAAGTGGCATTAATGATAATCAATGTGTTGAAGTGACTTTAATCATTGTTTTATTTATAGATATGGGTTTACTTATTAGTGTTTAATATTTTTTGAAAACACTAAAACTTAAACAAAATGAAACACATAAAAAAAATGATAATCATAGTTTTAGCTTTTATCATTAGTCAAGGGTTATCAGCACAGAAATCATTTAAAAATTTCCCTTTTGATTCTACCCAAACATATATTATTGAGCTCGAAGATAATTCAGAATTAGTAGGAACCTACATTGGGAAGGATTCCACTTTTGTTATTTTAAAAACGAGTTCGCTTCCTAAAATTGAGGTTCCTTTTACAAAAATAATCAGTATCAAAATTGTAGACCAAGAAAATATCAAAGAGGGAGTTTATTGGTTCCCTAATCCTAATGCTACAAGATATCTATTCGGTCCTTCTGCCTATACCTTAAAAAAGGGTGAAGGATATTATCAAAACACTTTACTTATTTTGAACTCAGTTAATTTTGGAGTCTCTAATAACTTTACAATTGGAGGAGGGTTAGAGCTTATTTCAACATTTGGTGCTAAAGACCCTATCTTTTTTATAACACCTAAAGTTGGATTTGAAATAAAAGAAAATTTCCATGCAGGAGGCGGAGTTTTATATGCAAGGATTCCAGATGTAGATGGTGGATTGGGTATACTTTATGGAATAGCCACCTATGGATCAATGGATAAAAATATTACGGGAGGATTAGGATGGGGATTTATAGAAGGAGATTTTAGTAAAAGACCTATTATTACCGTTTCAGGAACTTCAAGGTTTTATAGAAAGTTCGCATTTGTTACCGAAAATTGGTTTGCACCTATAGGTAATGACTTTAACTATAGAGGAGTAATTTCCTACGGAGTTCGATTTTTTGGATCCAAGATAGCAGTTGACTTGGCTTTTGTAAATAACAAAGAAATTGCGGAAGCGATTGTAATAGGAATTCCTTTTGTCAGTTTTGCTGTGAAATGGTAATTTAATTAATACTTTTTAGGGATTAAACTCCCAAAAAAAGAACCTCCCCGCAGAACTAAATCTGCGGAGAGGATTTCCCAAAAACCGATCTTAAAGCATTCTTTAACCGGCTCTAGCACCTAATCATTAAAAATATCTAAAAATCTTTAGTTGATTGGTTAATCAGGGATTGGGGATGAAAATCCTGACTCACTTTCTTCCAAATCAACTATTATTTTTCAAGGTGGGGGGAAGTAACCTGCCGTTTGGCAGATTACTTCTTAGGGAAAAATAATTGTTATCTTAATCAACTAGAATCATCTTCTTAGTTGCTGTATTATTGTTTGTTTTCAATTGATAATATAAAATTCCAGTTCCGTTCAACTCGCTATTATTAATAGCGACTTCATAGTACCCTTTAGCAAAATCTCCTTCAATTAATTTCAACACTCTTCCAGTCGCATCAAATATTTTCAAACTCACCGAACTCGCTTCTGGCAAACTGAATCCAATCATCGTTTCATTTTTGAATGGGTTCGGAGTGTTTTGATACAAGACAAATGCACTTGCGTTGATTGTTCCACCTGTGTAATTTAATTTCACATCAAACAATTCTGACTGTCCTGAGTACGCTTCAGCAGTTGTGTATCTATTGGTCAAAATCAAAGCGTCACTTAGTTGAGTATTTTTATTTGCCAATAATTTCAGAGAAAAAAGAACTTCATTATCGGCTACTTTTACTGCACTTGAATGATTCCAACTTGTTGTCAAAATTCCTTCATCGATTTTTGTAAAACCGAAATTAGTTTCATTCAAGTTTTCTAAATTTGACTCCACATCAAGAAATGTTACATCTTTAAATTCTAGCGCAAATTGGTAACCAATAGCATTGAAATCTTTTGCTGTAAAATCAAGGCTAAATATCTCTCCTTCTTTTACTTCTCTATTTTCCAAATTAAAAACTAGTGTTCCATCCAAAGTTCGAGAGTCAGTTCCAAGTAAATTATTTGGTGAAGCAGTATCATTTACATCACCTACTTTTATTCCTACAAAATCTGCTTGCGCACTTTCTATCAAGTTTTCAAATTCCGCAGTTTCAGGGAAAGCTGTTTGGAAAGGATTTGTTGAATTATCAAAATTGAAATCAGATTTTACAAATCTCCATGAAGTGTTATTTTCCAACTCATCATCAATATGCAAAATCAACGCTCTCAATTTTACAATATCCAAAGTCGTCACCGACTCAGAATGATTCGCATCAGCTGCGATTATTTTATACGGAGAATCCAATAACTCAATTCCTAAAATATGTTTTGAAATTAAAACCAAATCAAATGTGGTTACTCCGTTTAAGTAGTTCATATCTTTTTCAGGCGTAACTGAATAATCTCCGCCTGGTTCCAAAGGAGTAAAAATATAATTCCCATCTATCTCTGTTAATAAAGGAGCAAGCCCTGCTCCGCCTAATTCAATAGTTACATCTTTTACTGCTTCTTGGTTTTCAGTTTCTATATTACCAAAAATTGATAATGCAGAAGGTAATCCACAAACACCATTTGGATCTTGAACTGAAATTAAAGTTGAACAAAAATCTTGATTCCCTTCTTCATCTGTCACCCAAATTTCTACAGTAACTATTCCATTCGTAGCAATATCTGCACATGAGATTACTAGACTATCTTCATTCACATCTGAAGAAAATGAGAATTGTAAACTTGGATATCCTGAGCAATTATCATAGCTACTTCCTGATTCAAAATCCGTTGCCCAGATTGTTACGTCACCCGAAGATGGCATCACAACTGTTGCTAATCCAACGATACAAATAGGTGTTGGTTCTTTAGCATCTTTCACTTCAAAAGTATTTTCACAAGAAGTGAAATTTCCACATCCATCAGAAACCGTAAAAGTTAATGAGTAGGAACCATTCGTAAATTCGCCAGAAGCTTCTGAACCATTTCCTGAAATTCCATTGCTGAATTCCCAAGTCGTTTCTAAATCAGCCTCCGCTGTACAATCATCTGAAGCTTCAATATTAAATGTCGCTAAAGTTGCTCCACAGTCTGCTTCGTAATTTTCAACTACAGCTGGAATATCACAAACATCAATTACTGGCGCAGAAGAATTATTAATTTTTATTACTTGAGTATAATGCCATACTCCTGGGCCAGGCATAGTTGGATCTGCATTTGTTTCTGCTTGACACCAATCAATCACATGCCATTTTCTTAAAATTTTCACACAACCAGGTGCTTGAATTTCCAGATAAGTATCTGTGTAACCAACTGCGATAAAATCGCAAGCATCTTCATGCAAAACTGGTCGATCAAAAGGAGCTGGTAATTGACTTGGCTCCAAACCTACTCCACAAGTTGAAGCAGTATAATCTAATGGCCAATCTATATCATCCGATGGATCGTTATTATTATTTGGATTGATATAAAATGGTTCGTCATTTTCTAAAGTTATTATTTGAATGCAAGAAGAAGTTTGACCATCTGCATCTGTTGCTGTCCAAACTCTCGTTACTTCTCCTTCCCCACCGCAACCAAGGTTTACATTAATATCATTATACGTTATTGCTGGAGTTCCACAATTATCATTTCCTATTCCTTCTCCAGTCAAAGTTAAATCTTCATAATCTTCATCACAAAAAATGGTAAGGTCAGCAGGACAAGTAATCGTTGGAGCAACCTGATCTTGGACATCTACCTCAACCATGCAAGAATTTACATTTCCTTCCGCATCTTTTACGCGCAATTCAACCATCACATAATCTCCAATATCACAACATGAAAATGGAACACTATCCGCAAAAGGAGTTGCATCATTTCCAGGACAATTTGGGTTATCCATTCGTCGAACTTTATATTCTACGATACCACAATTATCCCAACTACCATCATCAAAAGTCATCGCACCAGATAACGCGGTTCCATCAAATCCCAATCCGACAACTGTATGAATATCACAAATCGCAATCGGCGAAATATTATCTTCAACCGTCAAAGTCAAAGAATATGAAGATTCATTTCCACAACCATCTGTTGCAAAATAAGTAATCGTATGATCGCCCAAAGGTGCATTTAATAATAATCCTCCATTACCATCAATGGTTCCAAGTGGCGTTTGAATATAAACATCAAAACTTCCTCCTGAGCAATTATCAGATAAACCTATCGCTGGCAAATTGACATTAGCAGCACACGTATTTGAATTTGTTCCAACTGAAATATCAGAAAGTTGCTGCATCGTTGGTCCTGTAGTATCTAACAATTTTATAATTTGGGTATGAGTCTCAATTGCATTCGCACACCAATCAGTTACCGTCCATTCTCTTAAAATTTTAGTGCTACTACCGCAAATCGGGATAAATTGATCTTCATAAGTATAATCTAAATTGAAACAAGTTGTCCCTGTTGGAGTGCCCGTAAATACTGGATCTGAACTATCTTGACAATCAATATCAATATTTGCAGGATAACCTACATCAGCCAATGTTCCACGCTGAATTGAAATGGTTTGTATACAAGATGCAGAATTCCCACTACCGTCAGTTGCGGTGTGGGTTCGAGTAATTATCGTTTGATATTGTCCATTACATTGATTGTCTTGCACTTGGTCTTGGTAAGTAACTGTCGCTGAGCTGCAAGCATCAAAAGCTGAAATTGGTCCGGGCAACGGATCATTACATTCCAAAATCACATTTTGACAAGAAATAATTGGAGGAGTTTTGTCTTCAATGAAAATTAATCCATCGCATGAATTAGTTGGTCCAGTTACGGTTACACTTAAAGTCTGACCTATGTGGTTTGAGTTTAAGATTACAGGCAAGCCTGAATTTGTAAAAGTAACGGTGAAAATATTATAGTTACTATAAGAACCTTCCAAAATTTGATCTGGCCCAACGGTTGCTTGACAGTTCTCATCAAGCGTAATATTTACCAAACTATTACAAGTCATAGATTGTGCATTTGTTATTTCTGCACTAAAAACAAAAGCTATAAACATCATCAAAAATGATGTCTGAAAACCAATCTTTTTTCTAAGTGTAAAAGTCTTTTTATTCATGGATTAAAATGTTTGTTAATGTTTCTATTTAGGTAAGTGTTCTTATTTTAAAACAAGGCGATCGTTTTTTTATAGAGTTTTTTCAATGTCGAATTTGGTACTCCGAATTCATTTCCCGCTTTGTTTAAGTTCTTTAAAAGTGACTCTTCTAATGGAAATCCATTCCTTTTAATGTCTACAGAAACTAACCAGTAATATCGATACTGCAACCCTATTGAAAAATCATTATTCATTTTATCCATCTCATTTACCAAGGCTAAAAAAGCAATATCGCTATCAAATGTTCCGTTTGGATATGCTTGAACATCAAGTTGATTTGCGAGAATGTGAATTGAGTTTGATGCATTCAATGATTCTTGGGCTTGTGTTTGGGTGAAACAAAACAAAAATGCCAAACTAAAAATTGCCAACTTTAAAATCGTCAGAAATTTATTTTTACCTTCTTTTTTTCTAGGGATCATAATATTTGTTTTTTGAGGTTAAAATATATAGATGTATTAGCACAAGCGTTAGAAAAGATTTGAGTTATAACAATCTTCTCCATCCCAATTATTTCATTGGATAACAGTTCAAAAAAGTGAGTTAAGCTTTTTGAATTATTCTTTGAAAAATTCCAAAGAGAAATTATTTTTTAGTTTTAAAAATTCCGAATAGCTTAAATTGGAGGGAAGCTCGATGCTTTTTTTTGCATCAGTTGGAATTGTGTCGGAGTTGGGATGAATTGGAAGTCGGGAAAAATAAACGTTCAGGAATGAACGAATACAATGTTTTCTGTTTTCCAACCCACTAGAATTTACTTTAGAATGTATCCTAACATTACAAAAGTAAGGCTAAAACGGAATTAGCAAAATACCTTTAAATTGGTATTTTAAATATTATTAAAAATCAATTACTATTTTTTTCAAAAATAACCTCTCCCAAAATTTCTTCCAGGAAGAGGTTATAAATCCCAAAAACCGGTAACTGAGTAATATTTTACAAAGTTATTTTAACGATGACTAGCCGTTTTTCTTTGTTTTAAAAAAAGCCTCCCTCGGAATTAACCGAAGTCTTAACCGAGAAGAGGCAAATCCCAAAAACCGGTTACTGAGTATATCTTACTCGTAGTGAGACTTTGCATGTCTCGTTACGATTTATTTATTCTCTAGAGAATATGATACTATTCTCTCTACAAATTTTAGTTGGAGTTTCTTCCAACACATTTATGATTTGTGGATGGGTATAAATTTCATTAGTGCACCAATCGACGACTGTCCAATTTCGAAGAATATTGAAACCTCCTCCTTTGGTATTAGTGATCTGATCCTGGTATGAACTTGAAAAATTATTCACATTTTGTTCGGCAATATTTACCCCATACAAAGTTGGATAACCTGTATTCAAAGGTTCCAAGTATGTATTTTGGCTATCCAACGAAGACATATTAATACTACTTAAGTATGTCGGAAATTGAATTACTGCTTCATCCGCTTTTTCTATAAAAATATTTTGAGTGTAAGTTTGTTGATTTCCACTTCCATCTGTTGCTGTCCAAACTCTCCTGATCTTTTTCAAAAAATCTGGATTCGAACAATTATAATCTTCTTCTAAATCTTGAAACGTTAATGTCGGAGTACCACAATTATCTGTAGCAACGGGAAAGGAATTATTATAAAAATTGGCTAATAAATATGGGTCTGTATTTTCTGTACAATTAATAGTCAAATCTGAACCAACTATACTTGGTTTCATTTTATCTTCGATTAAAACATTTCCCACACAACTATCTACAGTCCCATTAGAAGAATATTTTAACACTCGATATTTTACATTTTGGTTAACAAAAGAACAATCTAATAATGCTGAAGTTGTTGCTACAGTTTTTCCATTGAGCGCCACATCTAAATACGCTAAACTGCTTCCTTTTATCTCCACCACCATCTGATCTAATTGCGAAAAAAAATTATCATTTGATCCTTCTTCCCAAACCATACCTGATCCAATCAGCGCATATCCACTTCCATCTAGTGCAACATTTAGTTGACTATTACAACTTGTTGAACATATCCCAAGAAGCCCTTCTTGTGCCGAAGCATTAATAGTTCCGCTAGTAACGGTGACTGCGACTACTCCGACTCGAAGGAATTTTTTGATGGTGTGTATAATTTCTTTTGTCATGGGATATGGGGGATTTTGTAAAATGAATTTAAAGGTCATAAAACCTCCTTGCCACATTTTTCTAAAAAAATTATAACCTACCTAAATGGTAGACTAGCAAGGCAATCACCTAAACCTAAAAACTAAAAAAGAAACTTTACGACAGGTAAAAAATTAAATAGGAATTGCAGAAGTTGGAGTATAAAAATTATATACTTCTAACAATTAAAAGGAAGTCAATGACAAAAAGTGTTTTTATATTGGAGGTAAAAAATTTAGTGTTGGTTCATTGAAGAGGGCTCCTCAAAATGTTTTTCAATTGTGTAAAGTGTTTTGCTTATAGTGTTTAAGTTTTGGTGTTTTTAAAATTTTTATAAGTAAAATTCTTTTCCTAAGCTATTTTTAAAAGCTAAATATAACTGTGTTTATTTGTTTTTAATTATGTTTCAAAATTACAGTTTAAACATACACTATGCTATACCTGTGAATCGGTATTTTTCATATGGAGAAAAAAACATCTGTTTAATTTCAAAGTTAAATTTCATTTTTAATAAAAAAAAAGCCTCTCCAACTGAGCTGAAGAGGCTTATCCCAAATACCGAATATTGAAACAATTAAAACCAATTTAATATCTTGAAAATTCTAAATAGTAGAATTTGTAATTACATAATTTTTATAAAAAGAAAAAAATGGGGGAGGGGATTTTTAAGCGTAAGTTCAGAATGTTTGTTTGTTGAAAAAGTGTTTAAAGTAAGTGTTTGTTTTTTGCCTTGATTATAAAAGTGTAAGTGTAAGAATTTCCTAAGCTGTGTGGTTTTCAAAGTGTTTTTTAAGTACTATTTTGTTTGTTCGTTTGATGATTTAAAATTACAACTTTAATCTACTCAGCGCTATACCTGCGAATTGGTATTTTTCATATATGAAAAATAAACCATCTACAATCGATGATTTTTCTCATGTTGAGACATGGACGAGTTATCATTATTGCTAACGATTCGAAGAGTAGTTTTACAAAAAAAAGCTCTCCAACAATGTTGAAGAGCTTTATCCCAAATACCGAATATTGAAACAATTAAAACCAATTTAATATCTTATAAATTCTAAATATTAGAATTAGAAAATGTATTGTTGAAAATAGTGGAGGAGGGGGAAATTAAGTGTAAGTTCAGAATGTTTATTTTAAAATAGTGTTGTACTAGTGTTTGCTTTTTGTTTTAGTATTTTTTAAAACGGTAAGCTTTTTTGTGGATTGTTTTGTTTGTTCGTTTGATGATTTAAAATTACAACATTTATCTGCCCAGCGCTATACCTATGAATTGGTATTTTTCATATTATAAACTTTCACTTACCTAATAATTA
>CAJQQY010000084.1 GCA_905480595.1 uncultured Saprospiraceae bacterium
GATGTCTCAGTTGACATGCCGATTTTCTTAGCTGGATTTTATTTGGATATGGATAATGATGGAAACAAAGATCTGATTGCAGCACCTAATAATTTTAAATCATCAGAGGATAACGAAAATATTTGGTTTTATAAAAATGTAACTGATAATGAATTTCCAGAATTTGAATTTCAGCAAAATGACTTTTTGGTAAAAACGATGATTGATAATGGTACAGGGGCGAATCCTGCTTTTGCAGATGTAAATGGGGATGGTTTAATAGATATGGTTGTTGGAAACATTACCTATTTTTTGCCTCAGGGGAATAAAGATTCACGGCTGTTTTTATATGAAAATATTGGAACGGCGAGTGTGCCAAAATATAAGTTGTCAGATGATAATTATCTAGGATTAAATCAATATAACACCACTAGTAGTTATTTTAATTTCTCGCCAACATTTGGAGATTTGGATCATGATGGAGATTTAGATTTGCTCGTTGGAGAGGAGACTGGGAAGTTAGTTTATTTTGAAAATACTGCAGGTGCAGGGAATCCAGTTTCTTTTAGTGGAATGCCTGATTTGAATTATCAAGGGATAGATGCAGGGCAAGGAGTTAATCCACAGATTATTGATGTTAATCGAGATGGCCTGAATGATTTGCTGATTGGTTGGCGATTAGGTAAGGTAATTTATTACCCAAATACTGGAACGTTAAGTGCTCCCCAGTTTGAGCCAGATCAATTTACAGCTCCTAATGTTGCTTCGTTTGGAGGAATTGATACTCGGATTATTCCAGGGTTTGATGGTTCTGCTTCGCCAACTATGATTGATGTTGATGGAGAATATGTGATGTATGTTGGGACCCAACGAGGGCGAATTGAAGTATATGAAAATATCGATGGAAACTTAGATGGAGAATTTACCATGGTTGACTCTACCTTTGGTGAAATTAGAGAAGGGCAAGTGACTCACATTGATATTGCAGATATTAATGGCAATGGAAAAATGGATTATATCGTCGGAAATAGCCGAGGAGGTCTAGGTTTTTTTACATCTGACTCAGCGGTTCCGAATAATAATTTAGTTAATGACAATTTGTTGAATATCAGAGTATTACCTAATCCAGCAAATGATTTTGTCTATTTTGAAGTGGATGGATTTAAGGAGGGAAAAACGCAATTACGAGTGATCAATTCAGTTGGGCAAGTTGCTTTGGAAAAATCACTTCCGTACTGGAAATCTGGGGTAGATTTAAGTCGATTGCCAGCTGGGATTTATTTTTGCGAAATTACGATTGGAGAAGATAGAGGGGTGAAAAAGTTGGTGAAAAATTAATAGAATATCCACTAAAGAGCAAGGAATAACCAATGTCCCACTTTTTAAAATTTAGTTCATTTTTAGAAGTTGGAGATTGGTTATTCCTTAGCGCAGCGTTCAATATTGGATATTCTAAAATCATCTCGCCCCAAACAACAAACTCCCAATCCTCACTATTGTACTCCCTTCCGCTACCGCCAATTCATAGTCTCCAGACATCCCCATTGAAATTTCCTTAAAGCTGTCATCGCTTTCAAAAAACTCCTTTTTCAGTTGATCAAAAATATTCTTCAACGTTCGAAATTCATTCTGTACTTGATTTTTATCATCCGTAAAAGTAGCCATTCCCATCACACCGACGACATTAATATTTTCTACATTTTTATAAAAATCACTATTTAAAATTTCCTTAGCTTCTGACAAATCAAGACCAAATTTAGTGTCCTCTTCAGCGATATGAAATTGTAATAAAATCTCGATCACTCTTTCGTTTTTCTTTGCCTGCTTATTAATTTCTTTCATCAATTTCAAACTCTCCACCGAGTGAATCATAGCAACAAAAGGAGCAATATATTTTACTTTATTGGTCTGCAAATGACCAATGGCGTGCCACTCAATATCTTTTGGAAGAGCCTCATATTTCCAAGTCAATTCTTGTACTTTATTTTCTCCAAAGATTCGTTGTCCTTGGTCGTATAATTCTTGGATGGCCTCGGCTGGTTTCGTTTTTGAAACGGCGACTAGCGTTGTAGCAGTAGGTTCTAATTTTTTTAAGATTTTTTTTAACATAAAAAAAGAATATGTAGTAAATAATTTTAATAAGTAAAAAACTGATAATCAATAATTTGAGAGGTGGAGTTCTTAAACTTAGAATATGGATTTTGAAATTCAGTTTTTTAATTTTTTATAAAAACATTAACAAGTAAAAACCGACTAAGTTCGGCACGTTTTTCGTTTTTCAAACATTACTTTTTGTAACAATATTTAAAATCATTAAAACATGAATAATTTTCAATTTCAACGAGCAGAAAGAATCACTAGAGGAAAAGCATTAATTTTCACTATTGTATTTCATGCTTTGCTATTTGGAGGCATCACTTTTGGAACTGAAATGGGCGATAAAATTACTGATACGGTCAAAGAATATTTCCAGGATGATCAAGCTGCAAAAAACAAAAAAGAACCTTTAGCAAAAAATAAAAAGTGAATAATTGCCACAGGTAATTATTCACTTTTTATTCTACTAGTTTATTTTTCATTTAAAATAAACCATGCAATTCTGCGGAAACCATATTCATCACTTCGCCTAAATCTCCTGGATTATTTTTAAAATCCATCGTGTTGACATCAATCACTAAAAGTTTCCCCGCAGTATATCCTGAAATCCACTCTTCATATCTTTCATTCAATCTTTTCAAATAATCTAAGCTCATATTTCCTTCGTAATCTCTGCCTCTAGACTGAATATGAGAAACCAAGGTCGAAATATCTGCTTTCAAATAAATCAACAAATCAGGAGCCTGAACTTGTGATGTCATTGTCTGAAACAAATCAGTATAATTCTCAAAATCACGCGTCGTCATCAAATTCATATCATGCAAGTTGGGAGCAAAAATAAATGCATCTTCAAAAATAGTTCGATCCTGAATGACAGTTTTATCCCCATTTAATATATTTAAAATTTGTCGATATCGACTATTAAGAAAGTAAACTTGAAGATTAAAAGACCAACGTTGCATATCACCATAAAAATCATTCAGATAAGGATTATCATCAGTTGATTCATACTGAACTTCCCATCCAAAATTTTTACCTAATTGAGTACAAAGTGTTGTTTTCCCCGCGCCAATATTTCCAGCAACCGCAACGTATTTGACATCTTTTTTTGTTTCCTCAGACTTCATTGTTATCTTTTAAGAATTTGTGTATTATGATTTTAAGTTGCGAAAATACGATTCCTATATTTATTTTTGGAATGTAAGGGTTTAAAGTTTTCCACTAAATTGACTAAAAACTCGCTAATTTATGGGAAGATGTAAAAAACTTGTTAAGCTTAAAAATTCAATAAGTGCAATTGAATAATGTGTTTTAAAAAAGGTTAATTTGCATCTTCTTAAATAAATAATGCGATTGACAGATAAAAACCTATCAATCATCTAATATTTTAAAATGAAAATAGATCAATCATTAATTTCGAAACTCGAACATTTAGCTCGGTTGGAACTTTCAGAAACAGAAAAGGAAGGAATCCGAAATGACCTCAATAATATTCTACAAATGGTAGAAAAAATGGAAGAGTTAAATACTGACGAAGTCGAACCACTCATTTATATCAATGATCAAGAAAATGTGTGGCGAGAAGATAAGGTGGAAAATCAAGTCAGTCGAAAAGATGCACTTCGAAATGCACCTGATAAAAATGAGGAGTTTTTTAAAGTGCCTAAAGTTATAAAATAGATAGACGTTAAACGTTTTACGTTATACGATGATCTTGAAATTTTAAATTAATTAATAATCGGAAGTTACAATGGGAAAATGTAAAACGTCCTAAAACGTCCAACGACAAAAAAATAAAATGAACCCAATTATTTCAGTTAAAGAGTTACGGAAAACTTACATCATGGGGGTGGAAAAAATCCATGCCCTGAAAAATGTTTCAGTTGATATTAGGAAAAATGAATACGTTGCATTGATGGGACCTTCTGGTTCTGGAAAGTCAACTTTAATGAATTTATTAGGATGTTTGGATACACCAAGTAGCGGAAACTATTTCTTGAACGATATTGATGTGAGTGAAATGACTGATGGTGAATTGGCAGAAGTACGAAATAAAGAAATTGGATTTGTTTTCCAGACCTTTAATTTATTGCCACGATTATCTGCTTTGGATAATGTTGCTTTGCCTTTAGTGTATGCTGGTTTAGGAAAAAAGGCTAGGGTAGAAAAAGCAACAAAAGCATTAAATGCCGTTGGATTAGGAGATCGAATGGATCATAAACCTAACGAACTTTCAGGTGGACAAAGACAAAGAGTTGCTATCGCTAGAGCTTTGGTTAATGATCCTGCGATTATTCTTGCTGATGAGCCGACCGGTAATTTGGATACTAAAACTTCTATTGAAATCATGGAAATTTTTGAAAGGTTACATGAGCAAGGCAACACCATTATTATAGTTACTCATGAACCTGATATTGCTGAACATTCACATCGAATTATTAAATTGAGAGATGGATTAGTAGAAATAGATAAAAAAAATGAACAAATCGTTCGTGCAGCAGAAAGATAAAACCAAGTTTTAAGTTTACAATTGTTAAATAAAATTGAGAGCGAATTTGAACAAAAATCAAATTCGCTTTTTTAATACCTAGAATTAATTGTTTACTTTGAGAAAACTATTTTATTTAACCAAAAAACACTAAAAATGGATAAAAGTGCAATTGTAAAGAAATATTCAAACGGAGAAGTGACCGTTGTTTGGGAGCCAGGGAAATGTATTCACGCAGGGAATTGTGTTCGTGGACTTCCCGAAGTTTTTGATGCAAGAGCAAAACCTTGGATTAATATTGAAGGAGCTGATACTCAATCGATTATAAACCAAGTGAAAGATTGCCCGTCAGGTGCCTTATCTATTTTGGAAAATGATACAACTGAGTCTGAACAAACTGCAAGTACTAATGTTGAATTGATGAAAAATGGTCCATTACTTATCGAAGGAGAAATCAAACTAACTCAAGCTGATGGAAGCGTTATTTTGAAAAACAAAAAAACTGCTTTCTGTCGTTGTGGAGCTTCTTCTAGAAAACCATATTGTGATGGATCTCATACGAGTGCAGGATTTGTAGGATAGAATTTATTTAGAAAATTAATAAAAAATAGAAACGTAAAACGTATATCGTTCAATCTGCCTTTGCCGGCAGGCAAGCGTCAAACGAAATAAAAAATAATAATGGCATTTAAAATTTATACAAAAACAGGTGACTCAGGCGAAACAGGTTTGTTTGGCGGGAAAAGATTACCAAAGAGTCATCTCCGAATTGAAAGTTACGGAACAGTTGACGAATTGAATTCTTGGATTGGACTTATTCGTGATTTGACAGAATATCCAAAGACCGAAGGTGTTTTGGAAAATGTGCAAAATCGATTATTTGAAATCGGTTCTAATTTAGCAACCGATCCTTCGAAAGCGATGAATGTTCCTGAAGTAAAACAAGCTGCTATCACTTTATTGGAAAAAGAAATTGATCGAATGGAAGCTGATTTGCCTCCTTTGAAAACTTTTATTTTGCCAGGAGGTCATCCTATAGTTTCACAAATTCACATTGCTAGATGCGTTTGTCGAAGAGCGGAAAGGGGAGTGGTTGGACTTGCGATCATTGATGAAGTACCAGATATTTTAATTCAATATCTAAATCGATTATCGGATTATTTATTCGTTTTATCACGATGGGTAGGAATGAAATTAGACGCAAAGGAACTTCCGTGGATACCAGCGAAATAACGCTTAATGTTTAACGGTGAACGGTTAATTACCCAAGAGATGTTAACCGTTCACCGTTCACCGTTAACAATTCACCGTTTTTTTATTTTCATTTTTATTCCATATTTCGGTTGGAGAGTTACGTATGGCATTGCTTCGATTATTTGATTTTTTTCTAATTCAAAATCGTATCTTTTTAGCAACTCCAAAATAACCATTTGCATTTCCATCATAGCGAAATTATTTCCAATACAAAGTCTTGGGCCACCACCAAAAGGCATATAAGCAAAAGACGGCTTCCCTTTCATATTTTCCTTTTCAAATCTTTCGGGCTTAAATTTTTCAGGTTCGTTCCAGTATTTTTTTGAATGATGCAAACCATAAATATAAATTGCAAACATTCGATCTTTTGGAATGTGGTAATCTTTGATGTCCTCAGATTCATTGGCCAATCGATCAGTAATCCATGCCGGTGGATAAATTCTCATCGTTTCTTGAATGACTTGAGTCGTATATTTTAATTTTGGAAAATCAGAAAATTCCACTTTCCGATTACCTACAACTTCCTGATATTCCTCCCTTATTTTTTTAGTTGCTTCTGGATTTTTGCATAATAAATAAAATGCCCAAGCAAGTGCGTTGGCAGAAGTTTCATGACCTGCGACAAATAGAATCAAAGACTCATCAAGCAATTGCGTGTCAGTCATTCCTTCGCCATTATCTTCATATCGTGCTGATAAAAGCATATCCAAAAGATCATCATGAGATTGCCCGCTAGCTCGTCGCTCTTGAATAATTCTTAAAATAATCGCTCTAGATTCCTGAGATATTTTGAATTGACGTTTTGATTTTCCAGACAAATAAAACCAAGGAATTAAATATGGTTGACGAAGTCTTTTAACAATGTATTCTTGAATTTCCTGAATGTTGTCAGAAAGTGTGATCAATTCTTCATCACTTACACTTGTGGTGAAAAGTGATTTGGCAACGACTTGGAAAGCCATTTTTGTCATTTCGAGGGAGAGATCGAATGGTTGATTACTTACAACCAATTTATCCAAATCTTTCCAAGATTCTTGTACTACTTTTAACATCACATCTGAAAGAGCTGCTAATTTAGCTCGATGAAAACCAGGTTGAATTAGTCGACGCTGTCGTAGCCAATAACTGCCATCACTAGTCAATAATCCTTTTCCTGCAAATTGAGCAATCATCTTAGTTTGAATTTCAGACTTGCGATAATTACGATTATTTTTTTGCATCACATGTTGGACTATTTCTGGGTCAGTTGTGAAGATTGCTTTCGTAAATCCACCCATGTACATTTCGAATATTTCTCCTTTTTCTTCTACAAATCCATTCAATACAGGAAGTGGATTTTTTACAAATCTAAACGCATTAGATAGGGTAGTTATGCGGGGGATGAGTGGAATCTCTTTACTCATAAGTTTCTGATTTTCAAATGATTAAAGCCATTTTGTGTTGATGAAAATAAGTATAATATTATCTGTTCAAATTTAATGATTATTGTTGTGAAAATGATTGGAGAGAAGAATGGTTTATAAATTAGATTAGTTCTGAATAAAACATGAGATAATTATTTTATGTAAAAAAAGCTAAAGTCACTCAATTCTTGTTTTTTAAAATAAATACAAAAAGTATGGATTTTCTTTTATTAAAAAAAGCTTAAAAAGGAAGACTTGGTATAAATCTTGTTTTTCTCAAAGTAAGAATGTTTTAGTTTTTTTACTTCAATAAAAACTGTTACTAATTCGTTTGGAAAACGATTCCCTTCTGAAAATTTCCAAAAACCCCATTCCCTCCTAATAGAAACTTTCTATCACATATTTTCACTACATAATATTTCGAAATGAAAAATATCAATAACCTGTTATTATTAATTACAGCTATCTTTATGTCGAATTATTCGGCTCAGGCTTCAAGTAATTTATCAGACTCACAAACACATATTTTCTCTGAAGTTTTAACTTACAATACACCTTGTAGCAAAAGGAAGAAATTTTGCAAAGGATCTGTGAATTTCAAAGATGGAAGTTCCTACAAAGGAGAATTTCGATATGGAGAGCCTCATGGTCGAGGTATTTATCATTGGTCTGATGGTGAATCGTATGAAGGTGAATTTGTAAATGGTTTAAGGCATGGAAGAGGTAAACATATATTTAACAATAATGATGAGTATCAAGGTGAGTGGGAATTCGGGGTGATGCATGGAGAGGGAGTTTACCTTTGGGAAAATGGAGGACAGTATAAAGGAGAGTTTGTCGAAGGATTGATGCAAGGAAAGGGAACGATTATTTTACCTGATGGTGAAATTTATGATGGGGAATGGAAAAATGGATTGGCTGATGGAAAAGGTACTTATACTCGAGTAGATGGATCTAAGTACAAAGGAAAAAGTAAAAAAGGAGAACGACATGGTTCAGGAAGAATTGTATGGAAAACAGGGGACTATTTTATTGGAAAATGGAAAAATGGAAAAATCAATAAAACAGGAACTTTTCACTACAATAATGGAGATCAATTTACAAGTATCTGGGATGAAGGCGAAATGAAAGGGAAAGCAACTTATAAATTTCGAGATGGAAAAGAGGTTAAAGGTGATTTAAAAGAGGTAGAACGACAAGTGAAAGGGAATGAGGAAAGGATGGAAGAAATTATGCCAAATCTCGGATTGACTTGGTATGCTATTGCCTTGGAATACAAATCTGCTGAACGTTACGATTTGGCAATGGAAAACCTGAAATTATCTCAAAAATATATTCCGTCTTCTTCTGACTTGAATAAGTTAGTACATCAACAAATCGAAATCGTACAGAAAAAACTAGACGAAATTGAAGGTCTATAAATGAATATTTAGTATTACAAAAACTTAATAAACATCCATCCAAAACAGAATTTTTAAAACTGCGCAGATTAACTACGCAGTTTTTTTTTGTTAAAAACTAGGCAAGGTTTTTTAGGTAGTACAACTATAAAAGTTAAAGTCTTTTTAAAATAGTGATTTTCTTAATCAAATTTTGGTCTCTATTGTTATACGCTCGATTTTCATTTTCTAAAAGTAAAAGTTCCATGATTAAAAAAAGATTTCTCATCCTGATTATTATTGCCGCATTTTTTATTCCCCGATCTTTTTTGTCATTGGTATTATCCCAACCTCACGATGAGATTTCTTTAATTTATAATTTGGAAAATAATAAGACTTTCCTTGATAATTATAAAGCTCAATGCCTAAAAGCACTTTCTTTTTATCCTGAATTAAAAGATGTGAATATCGAATTTCGAGAAGCTGGAATAGAAACAACTTTGGCTGCACGACCAATTCTTTCTAGTTTTTTTAATACTGATTATGAAAGGAAATATGAAGTGATATTTAATAATGCGAATGATTGTGAGGTGCTCTTCTCAGAATTACCAGAGGAAGGCCAGGTTGGAATTTTAGGTCATGAATTAGCACATATCTTAGATTATGAGACTAAAAGTTTTGGGCAATTATTAGTAACGGGTTGCTTCTATATTAATGCTCATAGTATTCGAAATTACGAACGAGGAATTGATCGGGTAACAGTTGAACGAGGATTGGGGGAAAAATTACATGATGCTTATCAATATATTTTAGAGGAATCTCAAGCTTCGTTGAAATATAAAAAGTTTAAAAAATTCACCTACTTAGAACCACATGAAATTTTAGATCATGTGAGAGAAGCTAGGATTAAAGTTGAATTTTAGAACTTGAAAAGGTCACAAAAAAAATGCGCCATAGAAATCCATATTCTATAACGCATTGTTTATTAACCATATCTTAAATTAATTAAAAGCAAATTTTTGTGAATACCTTTTTTCTATCTGATGCTTCAACTCTTTTCTTGCAAAGAAGATTTTACTTTTTACTGTCCCAATTGGAAGATCGAATTTGTCTGCAATCTCTTGATATTTATAACCTTCATAATGCATTAAAAAAGGAATTCGAAGACCTTCATCTAGATTACCAATAATCTCCGTCAATTCATCCATCATAATATTACTGTCTCCTTCATTGTCGATTACATTAGTACCAGAGTTAATGTAGTAATTATTATCCGTCGAATCCATAATTACATTAGCTCTTACCTTCTTTCTATAATCATTAATAAATAAATTTTTCATAATTGTAAAAACCCAAGCTTTGAAATTAGTACCTGGTTGAAACTTATTTTTATAAGTCAAAGCTCTGAACGTAGTCTCTTGATATAAATCCTTTGCTCTCTCTTTGTCTTGCGTTAATTTATAAGCAAAAGCATTTAGCATTTGAGAAAGTTGTTGGTAGTTAGATTGAAATTCAGTAGTTGTCATTACTATATGGTTTTTAATTTATTTAATGTTTGTATTGTACTATAAAGGTATATTTTTGTTTAACTAAATCCAAGCAAAAGTTAAACAAAATTAAAGTTAATTTTCTTTATTTTTTTTTAAAACGAGGTTTTATCACATAAAGTGCTGATAATCAATAGTTTACGTGTTTAACCTTTAGGTATAAAAAGATAAACAATTTTCATTTTTTTTTGAAAGGTTGAACAAAGTATTACAATTGATGTTGTCTTGGTATTATGAAAAACGAAATATTCTTTAAATATCTTAATTTAAATCGACCTCATATTCAGAGTCTTGCGACTGAATTATCGAATGATTTTGCGACAGCCCGTTTCCTTTATCGAGAAACGACTCATCAGGCAATGAAAAATCAAGCGAATCTAAAAGAAGAAAATTTTAATGCTTGGCTATTGACAACTATGAAAAAGACATACTACAAAATATTACGGAATGAATATTCAGCTTAAAACTAAGGTTGATGGAAATTACAAGACCATTATGGAACAGTTTGATCGCAAACTGTTTGAGGCGTTAAAGCCTAAATATGGTAAAATGGAAATTGTGGAATTCACCGGCTCTAAGAAGGACGACAGGGTTCACCTTCGTTTTTTGAGTCCGTTAAAAGCCGAATGGGTAAGTAGAATAATTGAGGATGGTGAAGATGAAAATCAATCCTATTTCATAGATGAAGGGACGACTTTACCTTTTCCTCTCGCAAGTTGGAAGCACAAACATATTGTACAAAAAATAACAGAAAATACCAGTTATATTATTGATGATATGACCTTTAAAGGCATCAATTCATTGTTCACATTATTTTTATATCCAGCACTTTACATTGCTTTTTATCCTCGAAAGAGCATTTACAAATCCTACTTTAAGGCTAACTAAAAAATCAAAAACACAATAATAAAATAATAGATTAATTATGAGTATTGCTTTTTACTTAAAATTATACGCGTTGACTATTCCCGTATTTTTCCTAATCGATATAGTTTGGTTAGGTTCTTTAGCAAAGAAATTTTATGGAGATAATGTAGGGCATTTGCTTTCAGAAAAAGTGAATTGGAAAGCTGCCTTGGTTTTTTATTTCATATATATCGTTGGGATTCTTTTCTACTCGGTAGTTCCAACAATAGAAGATGGCTCTTGGCAAAGAGCATTATTACTAGGGAGTACTTTTGGTTTTTTTACTTATGCAACTTATGATTTAACCAATCTAGCTACCCTAAAAAATTGGTCAGTAAAAGTAGTGTTAGTGGATATTGTGTGGGGGATGATTCTTTGTGGATCTGTAGCTGCCGCTTCTTTTCAGATTGCTAAATGGTTACTTTAAATTTATAAGTTCTTGTTCACAATTAAATCACAGCTATTTTGGACTTTTTTTCCATCAGACTTCATAAAAAATCTCGTATATCTACGTTTTTTTAAATCGTCTGATTAAAAAATAGCTTCAAAATAACTTGTGTTTAATTGTGAACAATCGATAAATAAAAAACACCACTCAATTGCTTAAGAGGTGTTTTTTATTTATCGATTGTTTATTCTAAATATTCTCTATCCTCAATATTTCATACTCATTACTTTTTTGTAAATATTTAAAATATCTTTTAGAAACATATACAAGTGTCTCAATAGATGGAAATTTTAAAACCACCTTTCCTGATGTTTCTCTGATCAATTTTATTTTGATTTTCATAAAATGGCAATTTATTTTTTGAAAAATATTAGAAAAATATAATTACTCTGTGCAGAAATAACTTCTTGTTTTGGTCGCAATTTCATAGCCTAAGTCGATACTTTTATCTAAATCCATACACCCAGAAATTTTATCATAAATTAGAAAGAAAGCTAAAGCACGATTATAGTAAGCTTCAGCATAATTCTCATCTAATGAGATGGCTCTGGTATAATCATCAATTGCTTTTCGATGTAATCCAAACAGTAATTGTAAGTTTCCTCGATTTTTATGTAGCTCAGCATTATTTGGAAATTCCTCAATTGCTTGATTTAAATCGGCTAAGGCTCCACCATAATCTCCAAGCATCTTTTTAGTCAGACCTCTATTGAAAAAAACTTCCATGTATGTGTCTCCTTTCATTTTTATAATGGCGTTATAATCATTCAAGGCTTTTTCCTTTTCCCCCATTTGTTTGAGTAACAATGCTCTTTCAAAATATGCTTTGGTCAAATCAGGTTGTAATTTTATTGCTCGGTCGAGATAAGTTATTGCTTTTTTAAAATTATTTAAACTTCGCTCAATTCGTCCAAGATTGTACCAAGAGATAGCAAAACCAGGATCGATGACTACTGCCTTTGAAAAGGAATCCATCGCATCTTGAAATTTTCCTTGCTTCTTTAAAATCATGCCTTTCAAATCATAAGCAATAGCTGATTTGGGATAATCTCTTAGTACCTTATTAATTATTTCAAGCGCTTCAGAGAGATGGTCAGATTCAATTTCTTCTATAACTTTCCCTATCAACATAATCTCAGCTTCTTTATTTTTATCATCTAATATTTTGTTATCCAATGCTTGATAATAATAGGTGAGCTTTTGAAAAGTACTTAATTCCTGAACCGCTTGTTCTGGTACCATTGATAAAACTTGAAGTAGTCCACCACTTCCGTTATAACCATATAAATTAGCAGCAAGAGGATTGATGCGATTAGCCTTTCGAAGATCCTCTTCTGCTTCCATAGTCATACCCACCAATTTTTTGAATTTAGCTCTAAGAAGAAGTGCTTCTGAAGAATTTGGGTTTTGCGCAACTGCATTTTCCAAAGTGAAAAATGTTCCTTCATAGTCCAATGCTCTAAATTGTTGCTCTGCTTTTATAAGAAGAGGTTGAACAGTTCGAGCTTGATTTTCAGAAGTATATGATTGTCCAGTTTCTACATTATTCATCCTTCTTGTTTGTGCAAAAAGGTTGACTTGAGAAATTAGAATTAGGATCGTAATAATAAGGTATCTCATATTTTTGACTTTGATAATGTTATTAAAAGTAAATTTTTTTCAGATTTCAGTATTGTAACAAAATAAAAACAGAATAGTTGTTGGACTTTTATTTTTGATAGTAAAACTACCTAAAATAGTTGCTTAGCAATGTTTATAAGTTGTATAACTTAAAAAAAATGAAAAAAAAGTACTTTTTTTTGATAATTTACTAAACATTTTAATTTACATTTGCGTTATGCTTCTGAAAATGATAGTAAAGCTATTAATAAGTTAAGTAACAGACTAAAAATCACATATTATGCAAAACTTCCAATTTGTCCAAGAATTTAACTCGCACAGCAACTACTTAAAGAATTTTGCAATGAAATTAACTAGAGATAAAAATGCTGCAGATGATTTATTTCAAGAAACTGCATTACGAGCATTTAAACATCAAAGGCAATATATTTCAAATACTAATCTGAAAGCCTGGTTAAGTACTATTATGAAAAATTCTTTTATCAATTTATATCGAAAACAGAAAAGAAGAAGTGAAATACAGGATACGACTTCAGAAGATTTCTACCTGAATCTTTCAAAAGATACGATCACGAATGAAGGAGAAATGAACGTTAATGTTCAAGAAATTTCAAGAATAATTGACTCGCTTGATGATGGATTTAGAATTCCATTTTTAATGGCATATCAAGGATATCAGTATGATGAGATTAAAGAAAAAATGAATCTCCCAATGGGAACAATTAAAAGTAGAATTCACCACGCTAGAAGAATGTTGAAAAACCAAATTATAGAAATCTATGATGATGTAGCAGTATAAAAATTCAACTTTTGAAATTAGAGATTATTAAAAAGTTGTTACCTGAAAAATAATCAACCTGTCAAATGTTCAATGTCAAATAAATTAATTATGAAACCATTTTTTGTTCAACTCGAAATCAATCCAAACCTATATTTAAACGATCCTCAGAAAACCAAACTGGGTAGAAAAATTATAGAGCAGAGTGTATTGTTGATTGATGAAATTGGCTTGGAACAGTTTAATTTTAAAAAATTAGCAGAAGCTATTTCTTCCTCGGAGGCATCTGTTTACCGCTATTTTGAAAATAAACATCATCTTTTTGTATACCTTTTAAATTGGTATTGGGAATGGATGATTGCAAGAATTGACCTCAATACTTTAAACATAATTGATCCGAATCATCGACTTAGAGTAGCGCTCGGGATTATCGTTGATACAGCAAATAAAAACATGGCTATTGAATTTGTAGACGAGGAAATTTTGCATAAAATCGTAGTGCGAGAAGGAGCAAAGGCTTACCACCATAAGTTAGTCGATGAGGATAATGAGGATGGGTTTTTCTTAGCCTACAAAAGATTATGTAAAAAAATTGCCAATATTATAACCGAAGTAAAAGAAGATTTTCCGTACCCAAAAGCTTTAGCAAGTACCTTGATTGAAACCGCAAATAACAATTTATATTTTGCTAGGCACCTACCTAGGTTGACTGACTTGGAGGAAAAAGAAAATGGGCAAACACTAAATGAAAGAGTAAAAGAAATGCTAGAATTTTTCTGCTTTGGATTAATACAAAAAGAAGTACAGTCTAAAAGAGAATTAAAACCTATGTTTTAAAAAAATTACATATTCAAATAGTTAGTTTTGTCATCCTCTTGGGGTGGATGGCATGCTAAACTCAAAGAAAAATCAATAATACATTTTATAAAAAAGAATTATTTGAAGCTAGTAATGACTAGTTGCAACCATAGATATCTATATCAAATTTTCAAAATACCTATTTAAAATTATTAAAGAACCTTTTAAAATTAAAACGCATGAAATCACAAAATGTCTTAAAATCATTGTTTTGCCTTTTGGCAATTATTACATTGGCAAGTTGTGCCACAATTCGCGAAGGGGAAGTTGGAGTAAAGCGTACTTTCGGAAAATATGCTGATAAGCCTTACACAGGAGGAGTAAAAATTTTCAATCCTCTAGCATCCAGAATTATTAAGATTTCTACACAAACCGAAAACTTAGAAGTAGGGTTAAATATTCCATCAAAGGAAGGGTTAACTATCAAAAGTGAAGTATCTATTCTTTATAATATTGATGGGAAAAAAGTACCGAATTTACTTCGAAATATCGGAGAAGATTATGAACGAAATGTTATCCTCCCTGTCTTTAGATCTGCAGTTGCAGATGTGTCATCAAGATTTTATGCAAAGGATATGCACACCGGTGAGAGAGCAACTATTGAAAAAGCTATCAAAGAACAAATGATGCTCTTGATGGATGGAAAAGGAATTGAAGTAGAAGCAGTTCTTTTAAAAAGTATCCAACTTCCTAGAACTCTATCTATCGCTATCGAATCAAAATTAGAAGCAGAACAACAAGCACAGCAAATGGAATTTGTATTAGAACAAGCCAAGCGACAAGCTGATAAACAACGAATCGAAGCGGCAGGAGTGAGAGATGCTCAATTGATAATCGCAGAAGGATTGAACGCTAAAATCTTACAATTCAAGTCAATTGAAGCTTTCCAAGAATTAGCAAAATCACCAAATGCAAAAGTGATTATTACTGATGGAGATTTACCGATGATCATGGAATCAGAAATGGGCATTAGTCCAAAAACAACTAAAAGAAAAGTGAATAATAATTAAAGAAAAGTTTTTTCAGAATTTCGATTGTTAGCTTTTTATGGGCGAGTTCTTTCATTGGCTCGCCCATTTTTTTAGCAACTAAAAATTAATTATATGCGAATCACAATCAGAAATAACGTAGAAATTTCAAATAAATATATCCGCTTTATCAAATGGAAAATTAAATCCATTAAGAGAAAATTTCATGATTTAATATATGTAGAAATTCATCTTAAATCAGAAGGTCAATCACCCAAAACGTATTATGCAAATATTAGGTTAGGAATACCTGGCCACGATATTATTATTCAAAATAAATCTGAGGATTTAGTTGAAGTTTTCCAAAAATCATCGCAGGCTGTTCATCGATATTTAGCAAAGAATAAATCAACCAAAAATAAATCAAAAAGAAGGAATGAAATTTTTCACAAGAAAATTAGTTAAACCAGGAGATCTCAATGCAAACAATAGTTTGTTTGGAGGACAACTGCTGAAGTGGATAGATGAGGAAGCGGGAATTTATTCGATGACAAAATTAGGAAGTCATAGAGTAGTGACCAAGTTTATGTCGGAGATTAATTTTGTGAGTTCAGCTAGTCAAGCTGATGTGATCGAAATTGGATTGCAATTTATTTCTGTCGGTCGCACTTCAATAACCTTTCGGTGTGAAGTTCGAAATCTTTTTACAAAAAAAACAATTATCTCCATAGAGCGAATTGTATTTGTGAATGTGGATGAAAATTTAACGTCGAAACCACATGGCAAATCTCTAAAAGATATAGAGCAAGGAGCTATTTTCTAAAATTTAAATTTTCTAAAAATGAAAAGTAAATTTATTATTTCCTTCGGTCTAATTTTGTTAGGATTCGTTTTCGAGTGTCTTCACTTTTTAACAGATATTAGATTTTTTGAAATCAAACTTTCTATTCTTGGAATTGTTTCAATAGCGCTAGGTGTAGTTGGAATATTATGGTATTTTGTAGTTCCACTTTTAGAAAAAAGGGCTGAAGTTTTAGGAGAATTTAAAAAAGGGAAAATAAAGAACAATCAAAATAGCTAACATTTAAATTTCCAAATCATGAAAAAAGAAACATTAATTTCCATACTAATTCTTTCTATGGGTGTTGTTTTTGAATGGCTTTATTATGCAGTTGACAGTACGTTTTTTGATGTAAAATTTTATCTCCTTGGAATACTCTGCGTCATTGTAGGTTTCATTGGAGTTTGGATTTATGCGATCATGCCATTTATAAATAGTAGATTGCGAGATAATGATAAGTGAGGATAAAATATAATAATAAACTTTTAACAATCGATATAAAAATGAAATCGACGCAACGATTTTTTAAACTTTTAGAGCTAGACCGCAAAGATATTAGCTACATTTATTTGTATGCCATTTTCGCCGGAATTATTACATTGTCATTACCGCTTGGTATTCAAGCGATTATCAATTTGATGGTTGGAGGCGAAGTTTCCTCTTCACTTTATTTACTCATAGGAATCATTACAGCAGGAATTGCTTTCAATGGATTTTTGACTGTGATGCAGTTGACGGTGACGGAAACCTTGCAACGAAGAATTTTTACTCGTTCCGCATTTGAGTTTGCTTGGCGGGTTCCTCGACTAAAATTAGAAGCGCTTACTGGTATTTATCCACCTGAATTAGTCAATCGTTTTTTTGATACGGTAACACTTCAAAAGGGAATCCCTAAGATATTAATTGACTTTTCTACCGCTGTTTTGCAAATCATTTTTGGTTTGATATTACTTTCATTATATCATCCATTTTTTATCTTTTTTGGGCTGGTTTTATTGTTGATCTTGTTGGCCATCTTTTGGTTTACAGGAGGCAAGGGGTTAAAAACAAGTTTAAAAGAAAGTAAATATAAATATCAAGTAGCTCATTGGTTGGAAGAATTGGGCCGAGCTATGAATGTTTTTAAACTTTCAGGATCATCTAATTTACCAATGCGTCGAACGGATGAGTTAGTAACAAATTATTTAGATGCACGGAAAAAACATTTCAAAATATTATTAATACAGTATGGAAGTGTAGTGTTATTTAAAACTTTAATTACTGCCACTCTATTGATCCTCGGAAGTGTTTTGGTGATCAGAAATCAAATCAGTATTGGTCAGTTTGTAGCGGCAGAAATTATTGTGATTTTGATAATGAACTCTGCAGAGAAACTCATTTTGAGTATGGATAATATTTATGATGTCTTGACTGGCTTGGAAAAAATAGGTTATGTAACCGATTTGCCTTTAGAACAAACGGATGGAATTAAATTGGAAAAAATAGATACTGACCATTCAGGAATTGAAATAGAAATGGATGACGTATCCTTTCAATATGAAGATTCAAATCGTCCTACGTTGAATAATATTTCATTGAAAATTAGATCAGGAGAAAAGGTTTGTATTGCTGGATTTAATGGCTCAGGGAAATCAACTTTGACTAAATTATTGGGAGGGTTATACACGAGCTATGAAGGGATGATTACTTTTAATAGTATCCCTTTGAAGAGAATTAACCTGGATAGTTTGCGGATGGAAATTGGAACATTGAGTAGTCAAGATGAAATTTTCAATTCGAGTATTATTGAAAATATTAACTTAGGAAACGATGAAATCCCATTTCAAAAAATTATTCAGACTGCTAAAGAAATTGGTTTACATCAATATATCAATCATTTGCCTGAAGGGTACCAAACGGAATTATTAGCGAATGGTGTAAATGTTCCTCGAAGCGTACGAACAAAAATTATTCTTGCAAGAACCTTAATTTTTCAACCTGAGATTTTATTACTGGATAATTTTATGCCTCGTTTAGAGCGAAAAGAAAAACAACTAATCATTGATTATTTGACCGAAGATCGAAAGCATTGGACGCTAATTGGAATTTCTAATAATCCAAAATTTGCAGAAAAATGTGATCGGGTGATTATTCTACAGGATGGAGAGATTATTGAAAATGCGCCTTTTTCCAAAATCAAAACGAACCTTTTGGCAAAAGAAATTTTTAAGATTTAAGATTTTTCGATTTAGTTGAGAGTCTTATTTGAATAAAAAAAATTAGAAAAATTAAGTCAGAATATCATGTTGAATATTTCTCATAATTCTATTTTAAGCAAAGTAAAAACGGAAGACATCGATTGCTTCCAAAGGAATGAATTGCCGAAGTCTAATCGAATGTTTGCGATTTGGTTGTTGGTATTGTTATTTGCTATTATCATTATTTTCTTTTTACCATGGACTCAGAATATCCAAATGAAAGGAAAAGTAACTACTCTTTTACCTAGTCAAAGACCACAAGATGTGAACTCAGCTATTGCTGGAAGAATTGAGAAATGGTATGTTCGGGAAGGAGACCTAGTGAAAGCTGGAGACACCATTGTTTTTTTATCAGAGGTGAAGCCTGAGTATTTTGATCCTCAATTATTGGAGAGAGCTTCCAATCAAATTGCAGCCAAACAAGGGTCGATGAATAGCTATCAACGAAAAGCTAATGCACTTGATAATCAAATTGCAGCCTTACGACAAGAGTTGTCATTCAAGAAAAGGCAATTGCAAAATAAAATCCAACAAGCAGAATTTAAACAACAAAGCCAACAGGCAGAAGTGAATCAAGCTAAGGCAGATGCAGATGTTGCAGAGTTTCAATATCGTCGAACGGATACGCTTTATCAAAAAGGAATCAAATCTTTGAGTGACTTGGAGGCCAAGCGATTGAAAATGCAATCGACTAATGCAAAATTGATTACAACTAAAAATAAATTGCAAGAAAGTGGAAATGATTTGAGCATAGCACAATTGGCATTACAAACGATTGATAATGAGTATAACAATAAAATTGCAAAAGCTCAATCAGATAAATTTTCAACTCTTTCAGCACAGTTTGAGGCGGAAGGAACTTTGAATAAGTTGGAAAATCAATATGCTAATTATGATCGACGTAATAACATGTATTATGTTATCGCTCCTCAATCAGGATACATTACAAAAACGATGAAATCAGGAATAGGAGAGATCATCAAAGAGAGTGATAAAATAGTTACTATCGTTCCTTTGAATAGAGAGTTAGCTGTAGAAATGTATGTTAGACCAATGGATTTACCATTGATGAATATAGGTCAGGAAGTACGGTTGGTTTTTGATGGTTGGCAGGCCTTTATTATTTCAGGTTGGGCGGATTTTTCCATTGGAACTTATAGTGGAGAAGTAGTAGCGATTGATAATATTCCAAATGATAATAGCATGTATCGGATTTTGGTGAAATCAAATCAACCTGATGTGAAATTTCCTGAATTGCTTCGTGTCGGAGCAGGGACGCAAGGAATTGCCTTGTTACATGATGTCCCAGTTTGGTATGAACTATGGCGACAATTAAATGGATTTCCTGCTGATTTTTATGAAAATGATATTAAGAAAAATGAATCTAAATTTAAGCCACCAGTAAAGTCGGTAGCAAAGTAATTAAAAATTCACAATCGAAAATTTACAATATAAAAAAACGTGATTAGAATAATTTTTTTCCTTTTCATATCAGTCCCACTTTATGGCCAACAGATCGATTCCACTCAAGTTTTTTCTTTGGAAAAATATTTGACTTGGGTACGTGCTTATCACCCGGTGATGCAACAAGCAAATCTTTTGGAAAATAAAGCTGATGCTAGTTTGTTGGAAGCTCGAGGGATTTTTGATCCGAAGTGGTTTGGAGATTATGAAGATAAATCGTTCGATCAAAAAAACTATTTTAGAATAGGAGAGGCAGGTTTAAAAATTCCAACATGGTTTGGAATTGATGTAAAAATGGCCTACCTCTGGTCCAATGGGGAATTTTTAAATCCAGAAGGCAACCTACCTACAAATGGTCAAGCTATCCTTGGGGTTGAAGTGCCACTTTTACAGGGTTTAACTTTTGATCAAAGAAGAGCCCAAGTGCAACAAGCAAGATTGTTAAAAGATGGCAATGAAGCAGCAAGAAGAACTATTGTCAATGACCTGTTTGTAAAAGCCATCGAAACATATTGGAAATGGGCTTATAAAAATCAGATTCTTCAGGTTTATGAAAATTCATTGAACCTTGCACAAGACCGATTTCAATTAGTCAAATCAAGTTTTGAGCAAGGTGACAAACCTGCGATTGATACTTTGGAATCATTGATTCAAATTCAAAATAGAGAAATACAATACACTCAAGCTCAAGTTGATTTTCGAAATGCGACTTTGGAGTTATCTAATTTTTTATGGTTTGAAAATTTGACTCCATTAGAAGTTTCTGAAAATTTACGGCCAGAAGGATTGCAAGCTGATTGGAGTTTTTTGGAGGAAAAACCAAATCCAGAATTTCTTAGAACCATCGCAGAATCACATCCTGAGTTGCAAAGTATTTTAATCAAGCAGCAGCAACTTGACATCAAAGAAAAACTCAAGCAAGAGCAATTCAAACCTAATCTTCGACTTAATTATAATTTTTTAGGAAATGGATTTGATTGGACAGATAATAATTCAAATGAATCGGCAGTCAACAATTTGGTAACTGAAAATTATAAGTGGGGAGTGAAATTTAGTTATCCACTTATGCTAAGAAAAGAAAGAGGAGGATTAGAATTGGTGAGGATTGAACAACTTGAAAATCAATATAAACTAGGGGAAAAGCAGTTAAAAATTTCTAATAAGATCAATGCCATTTATCAACAATTAGAAACTACCTTTGGACAAATCAATACGCTCGAAAGTATGGTGCAAAATTATTCTACCTTGCTTGATGCTGAATTTGAGAAATTTAGGATAGGAGAGAGCTCTATATTTTTACTCAATAGCCGTGAGCAAAAATTAATTGAAGCGCAGATGAAATTGAATAAACTTCAATCAGAGTTTCAGAAGTTGAAATGGAAACTAAGAGGAGCGAAAGGGTTACTTCAATAAA
>CAJQQY010000085.1 GCA_905480595.1 uncultured Saprospiraceae bacterium
AATTTTCATATTTATTTAGTGGCAGACAATTGTGATGTGTCTGAATTCAATTTAAATGATGATAAATTAATGGTTTTAAAACCATATCCATCATTAAAATTGAAAGCAAAAAGTATTATTTATGCGATGGAAAATTATGTACGTAAACATGATTACACAATTGTCTTCGATGCTGATAATTTAGCTCATCCTGATTTTTTAGTGGAAATAAATAAATATGCAAACAATGGGCATCATGCCATTCAAGGTCAACGAACTGCTAAAAATTTAGATACTATGTACGCTTGCGCTGATGCGACAGGGGAATTTTATAAAAATTACATTGAACGATATGTACCATATATGCTAGGTTCTTCGACAGTAATTTCAGGAAGTGGAATGGCGGTAGAAACTGATTTGTACGCTGCCTATTTAGCGAGTCCTGAAATTGCTCAAGGGAAAACACAATGGAAAAAAATGTTGCAAGAGGATAAGATCTTGCAAAATAATTTGCTTTACAAAGATGAGAAAATCGTTTATGCAAAAAATGCAATTGTCTTTGATGAAAAAGTGGTGAGTGGAGATCAAGTGGAAACTCAAAGAAGTCGATGGTTATTTTCTTATTTCCAAAACCTACCAAATTCGTCAGGTTTGATTTTAAAAGGTTTGACTAGGTTCAGTTGGAATCAATTCTTTTTTGGATTAATTACGATTGCTCCACCATTATTTATTTTGTTATTTCTTTCGATGGTGACTGCTGTTGTAGGATTATTTATTGCTCCAAAGATTGGACTGGGATTGATTGTAGCTATTGCAATTTTTAGTTTTACCATTTTATGGACTTTATATTTATCTAAAGTTCCAAAAGAGATTTGGTCAACGATCTGGGGATTACCTTTCTTTGTTTTAAAACAAGTGACTGCACTTTTTAAAATGGGAAATCCGAATAAAAATTTTAAACATTCTGAACATACTCGAAAAATTTCGATTGATGATGTTTTGAAAAAAGATAAGTAGCTGCTAGCTTTAGCTGGCAGTCAAAAATGAGCGCAGCGATTTTTTGAAAAAAATACAAAATGAAAAACTTCACTTTCTACTCTTCACTCCTCCTAAATATCCTCTTCCTTTGCGGATTTTTATATATCATAAATAGCCTTGGTGGTTTTTCATACTTAATGGCAAAAATGAAAACTAGAAATTTAGCAGGAGTTTACGAACATCGAAAAAATCATTTTAAAGAATTGCCGATGCAAAAAGATGCCATAGTAATGTTGGGAAATAGTTTAACTCAAAGTTGTGAATGGAGTGAGTTAATGCAAAATCCAAAAATAGTGAATAGAGGAATCGCAGGAGATATGACAGGTGGATTAATAATGAGATTAAATGAAATTACTCAACACCAACCGACTAAAATATTCTTGATGATTGGAGTGAATGATTTAAGTGTTCATTCACTTGATGATATTTTAAAAAATTACGAATCAATTGTTGCTGATATTTTGTTAAAAACGCCTTCTACCAAACTGTATCTCCAAAGTATTTTACCGGTAAATAACCAAGTTCGGAATAGCGGAAAGAGCAATTTAGATATTGTTTTTTTGAATAAAAAAATCGAAAATATTGCAACTGAAAACGGATTGGTTTTTCTTAATTTGCATCCTTTATTTGTTGATGAGGAAGGGGAGTTAAATTCTAATTTAACTCAAGATGGGATACACTTAGATGCGAGTGGATATTTGATTTGGAAAAAAGAATTGCAGAAATACCTTAATTGATAAAACTCAGAATAAACTACTTTCATCTTTAATGATTTTTAATAGTCTTCCATTTTTTATTTTTATTGGAATCTTTTTGCCTTTGTATTTTACATTGAAGGGAAAAGCAAGACTATTGTTATGTTTGATTGGGAGTTATTTTTTTTATGGTTGGTGGGATTATCGTTTTTTGAGTTTAGTAATGTTTTCAACTTTGATCGATTATGTAGTCGGATTGAAATTAGAAAACGAACATAACATTTTGAAGAGAAAACGATTGATGATTATTAGTATGATCGTCAATTTAGGTTTTCTAGGATTCTTCAAATACTTCAATTTTTTCCAAGAGTCATTTATTACCATGATAAATGATGTGGGTTTTCAAGCTCATCCTTCTACGCTAAAAATATTATTGCCTGTCGGAATTTCCTTTTATACATTTCAATCGATGAGTTATACGATTGATGTGTACTGGCGGAAGATAAAAGTGGAAAGAGATTTTATTCGCTTTGCTACCTTCATTTCATTTTTTCCTCAATTAGTAGCTGGGCCAATTGTTAGAGCGAGTGATTTTTTACCACAATTCCAAAAAGATAGATCATTCACCTGGGATCGATTAATATCGGGAACTGGTCAAATGCTTTGGGGCTTTTTCAAAAAAGTAGCTGTTGCAGATTCCTTGGCTCCCTTTGTAGATCAATGTTTTCAATCCCCCGAAGGATTTTCATCTTTGCATTTATTGATAGGAATAATCTTTTACTCCTTCCAAATTTATTGTGATTTTAGTGGTTATTCAGATATCGCAATTGGTTTGGCGAGAGTGATGGGATTTGATTTTCCTGATAATTTTCGAACACCTTATTTCTCCAAAAACTTTAGCGAGTTTTGGCAACGATGGCATATCTCCTTATCGAGTTGGTTGAAAGATTATTTATACATTCCATTAGGCGGAAGTCGAGGCGGAACTTTTGGATCCGTATTTTTTATTGTTTTGCCATTGTTTTTATTGAGTATCTTTTGGGCAGGAAGTTGGCAAGTGGCATTGATTTATTTAAGTATTTTAGCAGGAGTAAGTTTTGCCACAGCAGTTTATATGCGTAAATCTGAGGCGAACAAAGTCAAAGGATTTACTTACATGAATAATATGGTGACGATGTTGTTGGGAGGATTGTGGCATGGAGCAAGTTGGGCATTTTACTTTTGGGGATTCTTGCATGGAATGTATTTGATTGTCCAAAGATTTTTAGGAAAACCGTTTGGGAGGTTGATGACGGTACTTCGTTTTCCGAAATTTTTGCAGCAAGGAACAGATATTTTGATTGTCTATTTTTTCACTTGTTTGGCTTGGGTATTTTTTAGAGCACCAGATTTTGATGTGGCAGCTGCTTATATTCAAGGTATTGTTTCATTGGAAAACTTCACTCTTGGAAGTATCGTCAACAAGTTTTGGGCACTCAAAGGTTTTATATTAATCAGTATGTTATTACTTGTTGAAATTTCTGATTTCAAATTTAACTATAGTCAATTGATTCAAAAAAGCCTAGCTTTTAGAGTGGTGAGTTTTGTGACATTATTGTGGATCATTGCATTCTTTGGATCGTTTGGGGCGAATGCTTTTATTTATTTTCAGTTTTAAAAAAAAACAAGTTTTTGAAAAAACTCATTTGGATTTTCGCGGTTATCATTCTCTTCTTTGCAGGAGATCGCTTAGGTGGATTCGTCTTGAAAAAGATGGTATCTAATAGTGAATTTCGCTATTCCAAAATGTATAGAGGAGATGCTGAATGTGATATTTTATTTATGGGAAATTCTCGAGGGTTAGGTTTTTATCAACCATACATCGAAGAAGTAACTGGGAAAAAAACCTTCAACTTAAGTTATAATGCACTTCCGATGAATCTTGGAAGAGTATTGTTACAAGATTATTTAAAGAATAATGAAAATCCAGATTTGTTGATTTTAGATGTTACGATGATGAATCGGGTGGACACTACTTTGATTTCAGGATTCAATGTTTACACACCATATTCTGATAGTTTAGGAACTCTGGTGAAAGAGCACACGAAGAATGTTTTTTATGGTGGAAAGTTGAGTCATTTGTTTTTGCACAATAGTGAAATTTTTCAACGTGCCATGTTTTACTATAATCGATCAGATAAAGATTGGATTATCGATCGAGTTATAAATGAAAATATGGTTAATGTTGTTGAAGAACAAAGACCATTTTATGCTGGGCCATTTGATTATTCAACTGTGGAAATGATTTTTAGTGAATTGAAAAAAACAGTTGAAATTGCCAAAGCAAATGATATCAAAATAAAATTAGTAGTCAGTCCATTTTTTCCTCCCTTCGTTAAAAAAATTGTCAACTTTGAACATCTCCAAAAGAGAGTGGTGGTGGCAACAGGTCAACCATTTTATAATTATGCAGATGCAGTTCAAGATCCAAATGGTTTTGGAGATTATCAACATGTGAATATCAATGGGGCGAAAATCTACATTGATAAAATGAACGCTGATGGGATTTTTGATTAAAACTTTCTAATTCAGTTTTACTCTATGCAAGACTCTATTTTTCTCGGCTATAGTTGCCCCAGATTCCAAATAAAATAAATGACCTCTGTGAACTATCATTTTTTCAACTAATGAAGTTTCAACAAATAAGGTGGGAATAGCTGTACCATTTTTTAAGTTTATTTCATAAATCATTTTTCCTTTCCTTTTATCATAGACCGTGTATACCTTGTTTTTTTCTTCATCTTGTAAAATTAATTTTTGCCATTTTCTATGTTCGTGATATGTGATGGGGATAATCCGTTTATTTTCTCCTTGAAAAGAGTAAAACTTTAAATAGCCTAAGGTGTGATTAAATAAACAAAGTTCTTCTCCCATATTTTTTAGAGGAGAGAACAAAGGCTTGTAAACTAAAGATTGCCAAGCTTTAGCCTGTTCCCAAGTAAGTGGCCTAGGGAAATCTGCTCCAAAACCTAACCGTAACCGAAAATCATCTTTACTTCGAGAAAGATTTTCCCTGTCAATTACAAAAATTTTAGAAACCACATTCTTCCCCTTTTTTGAAATAATATTATAAGTAAGAAATTGATTTCTATTTCTAAATACTCGCCGATAAATAAACTCGTCAGAAGTTTCTACACAAGGTTCAATTAGATCTCTGTATTTCTGACTTGAGTATTTTGAAATTAACTGAATGGAGTTTTCAATAATACTTATTTCATAACTATTTTTTTCTCCGATCAAATGGATATTCCCCAAACAACTTCTGCGTAATTGATCCACTTTTGCTTTCTCGATTTCAATTTCATTTAATACTTCTCCTTCCCAATTTGTTAATTTTAATTTATTATTTGATCCGAAGTTTTTGTAAGTCAGTAATAAAATATTCTCTCCATCAAGAATAAAATCTTTGACGGTATAATTATCTTTTGAAAGTTCTTCGATTATGGGTTGATCAGTTATTTCGACTTCAGGTAGTCCAAATGAAGATTGTTTTAATTTAACTATAATAGATTCTTTAGGTGGTTCTTTGATTTCCAAAAAGTAATTTTCATAGCCAATAAATGAAAAAATAATGATGGAAGGAAATTCTTTTATTTGGATATTAAATGATCCGTTTGATTCAGAGGAGGTTCCAAGATTAGAAGTCTGGTTGTAAATATTGACACCCTGCAAAGGAGAGTTTGAAGATACATCTATAATTTTTCCGATTAAAGTATCATTTGATTGGGCGATCAGAATATTGGAATAAACTGAAATTAAGAAAATAAGGAAAAGATATTTTTTCATAAAAAGGATGTTTTTGTTTTATGAAGTTGCTCATTAAAACTAGTATTTATATGTAAACAAATAAGAATTATTTTGATTAATAGTCAGGATCTTGATTTTAGGTTTCTTCCTTTCTGCCAGCTTTTTTCTCAAAGTTTCAGCTTGTTACAAGCAAGTGGAAATTGGACAACTGGGGATGCCACATCAATCGCTCATGATAGTAGTGGGAATATATATTTCTGTTACTATCGAAATTGAATTAGCCGCAAATTATGTAAGTGGTCAAACCGATATTACACTCTTTCCTTTACCTGTTTTTACTGTGGGAAATGACACCACAGTTTGTCAAAAGTTGACACTTAGTCCTGATACTCTATTGAACAATGTTTATTAATAATGGAGCACCAAGGAGAGTACTTCTGAAATAGTAGTTGATACCTCGGGCACTTATTGGGTGGAAGGAACTTATAATTTTGGATGTTCCATCAGAAATTGATTAAAGAATAATTTCTTAAAAAAAAGAATAAAACTTTATCTTATTTTAGTCTCCATTTTTTTCCTTTTAGTTTTATCACGCAACACAATTTCGTAATCTCCATTTGGTAAGATTAAAGGTGTAATATCTTGATTGTCAGATAATTCTATCACGTCAATTGGAATGGCTTTATTCACATCTTCTCCTTTTTTGTAAGCTAAAATCAAACAAGGATAATTCATATTGAATTTGTCAATGTTAAGTTGGGAAGGTCTTCTCACACCTGTTTTAGACAAATACTGAGGACGGTTATTTGGGAAAGTATTCCTTGGATGAAAGACATGAATATCATGTGTTTGGAATGCTTGTTTTTGTTCTCTTTCGTAAGGAACTAAAATGATATTCCTTTTTTGAAAAATAGTTGGCTTCCCTATTTTCATCCTTTTTAAAATTGGATTTTGAGGATTGCCACAAGGATCGTAAATGTTAGATTGTCCAATGCTCAACAAATTAATCTGTGAATATTTTTTTAACCAAAATCCAATCGTAGATGGATTTCCTTGCTTCGATTCAATGATGTCATTCGTTAATAACAACACTTTTGCATTTTTATCTTTGTTCAAAATACTATTAATATTCATTGCCCCTGCCCACTTTTTGGCAGCATCTTTCTCCGACTGATTTCCAGAATTGAATTTCTGTTTTTTCAATATAGTCATAGCTTTTTGTAATTGACTTTCGCTAGGAGAGAGGTTGAAAAATTGAAAACCTGCCAGTTGTCCTTGCCGAATAATTTCTCCAAAAATCGATTGGTGAAATTGCGACCCATTTTCAAAAGTCGGAAAACCTAATTTCGAAATAGACTCTATGTTTTTTATATTTTCTAAACCAATATATCTAAATCCTTGTTGATACCATTCGCCTAATAATTCTAAAATAAACATTTGGTATTCAGGGTGAAGAGGAGAAGTTTGAATCTGAACAACTTGATTAGCTTTGGTTTTTGTCAAAAGAACATTGCGAGCCGCTAGCGGTTTGAATTCACCAAAAGTATTCATTTGCTGTTGCGTTTCTCTTGACATTTTGAATGACTTTTGGGAAATGTTTCCACAATTCCAAGAACGTTCATCCTTGCCAATGTTGGCTAGTCTAACTGCGTTGTTTTTTATATTTTGAGAAAACTCATAAGCTAAATCTGTCAATATAACTCCTTGACCTATTGTGTCTTGAGATTTTGTAACAAACTCCACACGTCTGTTTTTTTGCTTGCCCTGGGAAGTAGAATTATCAGCTACTGCTTGAGTTGCCCCATGCCCTTCATGTGATAATCGTTCTTTTTTGATGCCTTGATTGACGAGATAATCATGAACAGAATTGGCCCTGTTTTCTGAAAGAACTTGGTTATGATTTTTACCTCCGGCGCTATCGGTATGTCCTTTTATATTGATGGTCATTGAAGGATTTTCCTTCATGATTTTGACTAATTTATTTAACTCAGTAAATGATTCTGGAAGCAAATCATATTTATCTGTTTCAAAATAAATATTTTCCATGACGATGGAAGCGATTTTTCCTTTGATTTGATAAGTCTTACTTGGCTCAAATTGCTCCGCTTCCTTTTCGATTTTTTCTACGTAAATATCATCTAAAAAATAGTAAGCTTCGATAATATTGGTTGGATTATTTTTATCTAAAAATTGACCGATGTAAAGATGAGTAGCAATTTTGTCGGCGGTAAAAGAACCATTTATTTTTTGCCAAAGATTAGCTTGAAGCCTTGTTTCGGGCTGGGCAATAATTTGCGGTTTTGCGGCAATAATTTTTGTATTAGTAAAATATAACCGCTTGTCGAAATACATCCCAAAGTGATCGTTAAAGAGGGGAGTGCCAGTTGCACTTTTGTTATAAAATTGTGGTGCATTGATCCAAAATTCCACATAATATTTTTTTCCAATCTCTAATGGCTCTTTTAATTTTACAGAAATATATTCTGCCCAATGTGCACCTTGCACAACTGAGCCAACCATGTTTTCTCCCGAGTATGGTTCAACTAATTGTACTTTGGAAGAACGAAATCTAGGAGTAATAAAATCGGTAGAAGCTCTATTGGGAGAAACCCAACTTGGTACTGCACGAGTAAATTCTAAGCCTTCATCCAGCATTGCTGCAGGTCGGCGATTGTAGGCTTCAAAACTTGGATTGGAAACTAAATTTTGACCAAACAATACAACATTTAAAAGTACGAAAATAAAAAAAGTAAAAATTTTTCTCATTGATAAAATCCTTTTCTACAAGGTAGCAAAAGCTATGCGAAACTTGATTTTTTTGTTTTTAATAAAGTTAAATAAATCAAAAAGTTACACATCTTAAATAAAATATGTGCTCAATTTGAAATGGAAAGCAAAAACAACTGAAAGAAGTGTTGATTTACATTTTGAGTTGACTTAAAACACAGATTTTATTTAAGAATCAAAATTGGATAATTTCAAATTCCACTCTTCGATTTAATTGTTGACCCTCTGATGTTTCGTTGGTTGAGATGGCTTGGCTTTCTCCTTTGCCTAAAGTTTTGATTCTTGAAATGTGTATTCCATTGGAAATCAAATAGTTAGCTACGGATTTTGCACGTTTTTCAGATAGGATTTGATTGGTGTAGGTTTTTCCAATATTATCAGTATGTCCCGTGATTTTTATTCTAAAATCTCGGTTAGTCATTAAGTAAACGATTAAATCGTCCAAAGAATTATAGGAAATAGGAAGTAAAATATCGCTATTATTTTCAAATAAAATATTGGGAAGTACAAAAGTCTTTTCTTCAAAAACTATAATAGGCTGTGGCGTTTTTTCTTTTTGAGAAATTGGAATTTCTGGAAAAGAATCTTGTGGGATGTTTTCCAACAATACTTTTACATTTTGAGTAGAATGAGGATGTTGTGTTATGGAATGTCGAACTGAATCTGAATAAATATGAGTTTTACTTTTTTCTAAATCACAGTCTGAGTTTATTTTTTCTAAAGGAGTTAAGGAGAAATCATCAAAGTAATGATAGACTCTTCTAATGGTTCTGTCCTTTCTTTTCTTTTTTTGTAACAATGATATTACGGTCTTATCATCACGTTTTAAATTGCCCAAAATCATTCCGACTTCGTTGCCGGTTGCTTCGTAAATTGTTTCGAGTGTAATCCATTTGTTGGGTTGGAAAGGTTTAGAAAATTCAAATTTAATTTGAGGCTTTAATTCAAAAATAGGATCATTCTTTTTAGTTATCATCATAGTGTCAGCCATATAAATTTCAAAGCTATTGACAAAATATGTTTTGCTTAAAAATTGAAATTTGAGTTTGTATTTTTTTCCTTTTTCTAGTTGGCAAAGGAATGGTACTTGAACATAAGAACGATCCATCTTTCTACCTGTGTTGAACATGCGGAGGGAAATGCAACGACTTCCTTTTGCGGGTTTCATGACTGATTCGTCTTGGCGAGATATTTTGTAATCGTAGTAAAGAAATGCTTTTAGGGTGTTGGATCGCCAAGCTTTTGGAGCGCATTGCTCTTGATATTTTTGGCAGGTGTTTTCATCTTCCAAACTTGGATTTGGAATTAGGTTTTGACCGAAGGAGTTTTGTGAGAAATAAATTAAACAGAACATTAATAATAATCTCTTCATATTTTTTAGAGCAATTTAATTTGAGAAATCAACTATTCTCAAATTCCAGTTTTTACTTTATTGATACCCTCCCAGAATACTTTGTGCTCCCAGTTTTGGGCGGGAGGGAAGGATATATATTGTTGTTCTGAGCTTGATCTATTTTATATATGTTTTTGCGATTTCAGGAAATAGATTTTCAAATCGCTCATTCCATTTACTTTTAAAAAGTTTTTTGTCTTCCCTTATCATTACAGCTGTTGCTAATATTGGATTGACATTATTTGGGTTGAGTATCGAAAATATATCTTCTAACATTTGTTCATCATAGTTTAATTTTATCGTTTCAATTGTTCTTTCTTGGATAAAAGGATCATCACTATCAAGAAGATGCTTTTTAATTATAAAATAATCTGATTTATTAGCGAATCCTAAAAACGAATAAGCTATGGTAATTTTCTTGTCAATATCAGTTTCCCTAATAAATTGATCTAACAATTCTATTTTTATAGAAGCGTAATTTTCAGCATCTTCGCTTTTATTAAAAATTGGAAAATCGAATTTTAAATCTCTAAAATCAAGAAAATCTTCGCCCGTACTTTTATTGATCTTCATTGCTAGTTTAATTGAATCCAATAAAGTCCATAAGTTCACAAATTTCGGAGATAAATCAGGTTCGTCATTATAAATAATACATATCATCCCCTTAAAAATACCATCTAGAACATAATATGCAAAATCACCATTTTCATTTTCTAATATGGGAAAAAGATTGAAATCTATTTTTATTTCTTGGTTATTCAATATGTTATTGTAGGATAACATTATTTCTTTATCACACAGAATCAAATTATAATTCTGATGATCAAATAGATCATAGAACAATTTAATTTCTTTAGGAATTTCAAACCCCAGTTTTACTTCTATATCTTGAAATTGAAACATCATCAATAACGCTCTTTATTATAACAATACATTTTTATTTATTTCTTGACACAGAACGTATTGTATGTGTAATAACTTTAAAATTGGTTACTTAATTCTATAAATATTTAATATTGTCTTCCGTTTCAGATAGTTTTTTATTAATCTTTTTCCTTCCAACAAATATTAAAACCAAGTTTAAAACGCCAAGTGGAATAGCAAGAAACATTAAATACTTTATCCAAGGATAACTATCCAAAAAGATGTAAAGCAATACTAAAGTGATCGACCATCTGATGCAAAACATCATTAGTTTTCTTTTAAAAAAATGATCAGTTGAAGTCCGAATATCATCAATGTTTTGATTGATTTCAGCTGTGAAATCTGCGAGGTCATCGTCTTCAGGTAAGTCTTGTTTTTTATTTTCTTCTGACATAATTAAATTTTTTATTTTGAAGAAAAATCGTTGGAGATTTTTTGCAAATAGGCATTGCCTATGGAATCGGGAAAAGTCTTTCCTTCTTTTTTTAAGAAACGATTTCCAGAATAGTCATAAATAACTTGAGTGCTATCTCCTAATAATCCATAGCCATGATTAAAGGTATAAAATGCAAATGATTTGGAAGAAGGAGATAAGATGTTTTTTCCATATTCATATGGCTCAAAGTCTTGCCTTAATTGACCTAACAATGTATTTGCAATATCGGTTTGGGAAGCAAATTTTGTGACTTCAAAGGTTGAATCTTGCAAAGCACCACCTAGCCAAATCATCGGAATCTTAAATTTTTGTGGAGCTGAAACATGGCAATCGTCCAAGTATGGAATGCTATGGTCAGCTAGTAAAACGATTAAGGTATTTTCCCATTTTTGTTCCCGTGAAAGTTTTGTTATGAAATCTCCCAAAGCTTGATCTGTGTAGTTGGCAGAATTGGCAAAAAGTGAATTATCATCACTTCCTTCAATGACAGTCGGAATCGGAGTGTCGAAGGGAGGGTGACTACTCAAGGACAAAATTGTTTTAAAAAAAGGCTGTTCAGAATTTTTAATATCAGTCAATAGTTTGTTAAAAACGAAATGATCATGGACACCCCATTTCGCGTTGAATTGGTCTGAGGGGAAATCATTTTTGTCAATAATTTTTTCCATTCCTGATTGCAATAAATAGGATTTCATATTGGCAAAGTTGATGTCTCCACCGTAATAAAAAGAAGTACGATAATTCTCCTTTTTTAAGTCTTTAATGATGGAAGGAAGTTTGGCTGTTTTGTTTTGATAGTTAATAATGTAGCTGATAGGTTGAGCAGGGTAACCACTCAAAATACTCACTAATCCTTCATCCGTTCTATCACCACTTGCATAAAAATTGGAGAAATATATTCCTTCTTTAGTTAATCGATTTAAATTTGGAGTAATTTCGATTCCATTCCATTTTTCATTAATGAGTTTTGAAGTAAAACTTTCTAAAATGATAAAAATGATATTTGGTTTTTGGCTTTTTAGAATTCTCGGAGCGGGTGATTCTTCTGGATATAAATTTTTAAAATATGGTTCCACATATTTTGGTTCGATGTAATTAAAAGTTTGATATAGCTTTTCTTTTTCTGAAAAAGTATAAGCTATATTCCAAATAACATTGATCGCAGAATGATTTGGGAATGTATTGTTAGAAAAATAAACATTGCTTAAATTAATTGGATTCAAACTAACTCCTCCACGAATAGGAATAATAGATAGTGCTCCAAAAATTAGAAAAGTCAAAGGAACCGAAAACCAACTTTTTAAATGGATGTCAGCTAGGGGATGTATCCTTTTTTTATAAAAATAAGAAGCACTAATAGCAAAAGTTATAAATGATAAAGTGTTGATTATCAAGGTTTTGAGTGGGATGAAGTTCATTGCTTCCCCAGCATTGTTTAAATAAAATGCTCCGTAAACATCTAATCTATTTCCCCAATGACCGTAAAGTGATGCATCTAAAATTACAAAAAACGATATGATGAATACTAATATAATTGTGTAAGCGAAAACGGTTTTTTGAAATAAATTCTTTCCCAAAAAAGAATTTAATATGATGGTGGCAGTAGGAATTAATAATAGATATCCTGCGATAGACCAGTCTAATTTTGAGCCTTGATAAAAAATAGAAAGGAGTTCTGAAGTTGTTTCTATTTCTGTGGTTTTTTTCCAATTGAATATTAGAAAGACAGATCTTGCAACTACAAAATAGCCTAGCCAAAATATCCAATAGGAGAAGTAGAATTTTATTTTTTGTTTGATGATAATTTGAATTTATTTTAGAGGAATTAGATTTTGCAAATCTAGGCAAAATTTGTATTTAAAATCATTCTACAACTTTCTTATATTTGTCAAAAAAGAATCAAAACGATGTCAAAAAGGAAAGATAAAAAATCAGTTAAATCCTCTTCAAAAACTAGTAAAAAGACTACCTCAAGTTTTTCATTGAAAAAATACTTGCCACTTGCGATTATTGTTGGAGTGCTTGGATTTGCTTTGTATGTGAATACGTTTCAACACGAATGGGCGTTGGATGATTTCTCAGTAATCAAGGAAAATTTTGTTACTCAAAAAGGTTTTGAAGGAATTGGAACACATTTGACGCATAGTTATCGCTATGGATATGGAGCTGGTTTTGGTAGTCTTTATCGACCGCTTACACCTGTGATGTTTGCCATAGAATGGCAGTTTTTTCCTGATAATCCAAGTTTTATGCATTTTGTAAATGTATTGTTTTATGCCTTGTCAGGTGTACTTTTATTCTTTGTTTTGGCTCGTGTATTTAAGAATTATAATTTGATTTTACCTTTTGCTGCAGCGGTGATTTTTATGATTCATCCTTTGCATACTGAGTCGGTGGCGAATATTAAGGGGAGAGATGATATCATGGGTTTTTTCTTCTTCTTATTAGCCGTTTATTGGTTGTGGGATTATCTAAAAAAATCAGATATTAAGTGGTTAGCATTGTCTTTGGGGAGTTTCTTTTTAGCGATTCTGGCTAAGGAAAGCTCGGTGACTTATGTTGCAGTATTTCCTTTGTTAATGTACTTTTTTACTAAAACTCCTTTGGAGAAAAACTTAAAATTGTCAGGTGGTTATTTGGTCGTTGCATTGATTTTTATAGCCATTTTGCGAGCTGTTTTGGGAAAAACTATTGGGACAGATAGTACTTCGATTTTGGATAATGTATTAGTTTCAGCTGATGGATTTGCAGAACAAAAAGCGACAGCATTTCTTATTCTAGGGCGGTATTTGAAATTGTTATTTTTTCCACATCCTTTAGTTTCGGATGCAGGTTATTCACAAATTCCATTGACTTCTTTTGGTGATTGGAAAGCGCTTTTATCCTTTTTGATTCATGTAGGATTAGGGGTATGGGCATTATTGAATGTGAAGAAAAAATCAGTTTTTGCCTTTGGAATTTTGTTTTACATTTTGACACTTTCGATCACGTCTAATTTGGTTTTTAACATTGGAACTTCTTATGCTGAGCGATTATTGTATGTACCAGTTTTAGGTTTTGCAATTGCAGCGGCTTATGGTTTGATGAAAATATTTAAGTTAGAAGAGGGGAGAAGTAAGCAGTTTCAGATGAATACTTTTTTCAAAAAAAATATGGTCGTGCTTGGACTTTTAGGAGCAGTCGTATTGCTTTTTTCTTTTAAAACGATTGATAGAAACACCGCATGGAAAAATAGTTTTACATTATATGATACAGACATTCAAACTTCACCGAACTGTGGGAAATTACTCTATCATTACAGTCTTGAGTTATCTAAAAAAGGATTGACTTTAGAAGGTGACGAACAATCAGAAATGATGAATAAGGCTAAAACAATTTTGGAAAAAGCAATAGAAGTTTATCCAAAATATTCAGATGCACATGCTAGGCTAGGGTGGTGGTACAACAAAGCAGGTTTCAACGAAAAGGCTGAAGAACATTATAATTTTGCCATTCAGTACAATTTGAATAATGCCAAAGCATATAATAATCTGGGGGTTATTTATTTTGAAAAAAGTGCGAAAGAAAGAGCTAAAGGAAATCTTGCAGGAGCCAATGCTGAATTAGAAAAAGCAAAAGGTGTTTACCAAAAAGCTGTTGAGAAAAATCCTAGATATGTGGATGGATGGCAAAATTTAGGAGTGATTCACGCAATGCGGAAACAGTTTCCAGAAGCGATAAAATATTTTGAAAAGGCCAAAGAATTTGCGGTAGACTCTAAGCAGATTGAGACACTTAATAATTATTTGGAAAGTGCTCGACAAGGGAAATAGTGGGAATATCGAATACTGAAACTTGAAATAGGAATATCGAAGTTGGTCTCACAGAGTTGGAATTTTTCAGATGAAATATAAAAAAGATGCCTCGCAAATTTTGCGAGGCATTGGTAAATTTTGGTTATGTTGTTGTGGTGAAAAGAGGTTATTCTTTACCACCATCTAAATCATCTTGATACTCTTTTAGTTCATCAAATTTTCCATTAGAAGCTAATTTAGCTTGTTTTGACCAAGTGCTCGGATTATGCATTTTGTATCGAGGTCCTGCATTTTTTAAGATTTCTTTTAAATCTTCCTGACTTGTAGCTGCAAGGTCGTCCCAGTTTTTGATTCCAGCTGCGTGAAGCAATTTTTCGATCTTAGGTCCGATACCTTCGACAATTTGAAGATATTCAGATCGATAACCAGATTTTGCTTTGTTAGCTTTGAGAACTGCTTTTTCTCTAAACATTTCAACAGCTTTGACAGTCTGAGTATTGGTGTGAAGAGTTACGGGCACTTCTTTAATCACCTCCACTTCTCTGATCACTTCCACTTCTTTAATTATTTCTATTGGCACCTCTTTGATCACTTCGACTTCTTTGAATACTGTTACTTCTATCGGTACTTCCTTAATGACTTCCACCTCTTTGATCACTTCTACAGGTACCTCTTTGATTACCTCTACTTCCTTAATTACTTCCACCTCTTTAATTACTTCCACCTCCTTGATTACTTCGACTTCTTTGATCACTTCCACCTGTACTTCTTTGATTACTTCGACAGGAATTTCCTTAATCATTTCAACTGGTTTAATCACTTGAACCTCTTTGATTACTTCAACAGGTACTTCTTTAATGACTTCTACTTCTTTGATAACCTCCACTTCTTTGATCACTTCAACAGGCACCTCTTGTACAACTTCGACTTCTTTAATAACTTCTACTTCGACTTCTTTTTCAATAACAACAGGTACTTCCTTAATTACTTCTACTTCCACCTCATTTATCACTTCGACTTCTTTGATTACTTCCACTTCTACCTCTTTGATCACTTCCACTTCTTTGATCACCTCAACTTCGACCTCTTTGATCACCTCAACTTCCACTTCTTTGATTACCTCCAATTCTTTAATGACTTCTACTTCTTGTATTACAGGTACTTCTTTAATTACTGAAACTTCTTTGACAACTTCGACTTCTTGAATTACAGCTACCTCCTTGATTACTTCCACCTCTTTCATAATTTCTATTTCCTTAACTATCTCAACAGGTACTTCCTTAATCACTTCTATCTCTCTAATCACTTCGACTTCTTTGATTACCTCAACAGGTACTTCTTTAATGACTTCCACTTCTTTGATGACTTCGACAGGTACTTCTTTGATGATCTCCACCTCTTTAAGAGTTTCATAGTTATTATACATCTCGACAGGCACTTCTTTAATCACTTCTACCTCTTTTACAATTTCTACTAGTTTTTCCACCGGCACTTCTTTGATTACTTCCACTTCTCGAATCACTTCCACGGGAACTTCCTTAATTACTTCGACCGGAACTTCTTTTATAATTTCGATTTCTTTTTCGACTACCTGTGGTTCAATACTCTTAACTGTTTGATAATCTGATTCAAGTGAAGAAAATCTATTTTTTAATCCAGTATACTCGTTATCTGTTTTTTCTTTGGCAGTAAGTGCATTTTGTAAATTACTTTGGGCAAGGTTTAAATTGGTGTCTTTTTCAATCAAAAGACTAGTGTATTTATTTTTAGAGGAATTTTGTCCATAATATTTACCTAATAGCCAAGCACCTATTCCGAAAAATAAAATAGGTATCCAGCACATCCAATTAAAAAGAAGAATAAAACTCAGAATTGTCATGGTATTTTTTCGTTTTAATTATAGGTGTTAAGAAAATGTGTTCGTTTCTGTGACCTTAGAAAGTTAATAGATCACAATTAGCGATTAAAATTAAATTAGGGCTGATATAGAATGGAACAAAAATTCTTATTTTTCTTTGAGAAATGTGTGGATCCAAGATAAGAATTAACTGTATAAATCTGAAAATCTTTTATATCTAAATTGAAGTAAACTCTAAATATTCAATTTGAAGATTCATATATTTAGTTGGTTGTTTGTATTTTTTCTAAATTTACAAAGCAGTTAACCCAATTTTAGATGAATGTAAGCGATTTGGTTTAAAACTTATTTCAAACAAAACCTGGATGGCTTTTCCAGAAAAAATACTAGAACTATGAATAATACCGCATTAGGATTTTTTTCTTTTTTATTTATTGTAGTTGGTTCTTGGATATTAAGTTGGACAAACTTTTGTGGCGGAACAACTGATTCACCTGCCAAATTTTTATTTATGGATGGTGCATTTAAAACCAAAGGTGTAGATTCATATTCTTTTCAAAAATCTGGATTTTTTCTTACCGTACCAGCTGCAACTAGTGGTGAATTCAAAAAAATTGCGGCTCATTTTAAAAGCAATAAAAATAGAACTTTAAGTTTAGTGGGTAATTATTATGCCTCAGAAAGATATACTGGTAATTCTAATTTAGGAAAAGAAAGAGCCGAAGCAATCAAAGCTAAATTGGTTAAATATGGAGCACCAGCCGAGAGCATTATAACTTCAGGAAAAGAATTGAAAGTAGAAGTGAAGGGAAAGAAATTATACAATGCAGTAGTTTTTGAAGGTAATGAAAAAGTCGTTAAAGAAATAATTCCTATTGAAGTTGAAAAATCGTTTTTGGTGCTTGAACCATTTATAGTTAGATTTGGATCAGATGGAACTAAACCTGAAATGACAATTGAGCTTAGAAATTATTTAGACTTGGCATTAGCATATATTAAAGATAATCCAAAGAAAATCTTGATGGTAACCGGCTATACCGATAATCAAAATACTTCAAAATCTAATTTAAAACTCTCGGAAAATAGAGCTAGGATTGTTCGGAGATTATTAAGAGATATTGGAAAAGTCCCAAGTGGAAAAGTTGAGTATCAGGGAAAAGGGGAAGTCAACGAAATAGCTTCAAATGATTCTGAAGAGGGAAGAGCTCTAAATCATAGAGTTGAAATTACAATTCAATAATTTTTTCTTTTTTTTGAAAAAAATAAAAACGCGCTGGCTAGTTTAGTCAGCGCGTTTTTTATATTTGTAACTTTCTAAAACAATTCAAATTTTACTTATGTCAAACATCATCGATGGTAAAGGACTTGCCAAAATAATCAAAGGAGAAATAGCAATAGAAGTTGCAAAAATTAGAGATGCAGGTGGTAAAATTCCACACCTTGCTGCCGTGCTAGTGGGAGAGGATGCAGCAAGCCAGGTATATGTTAGAAATAAAGTTAGGTCTTGCGAACAAGTGGGGTTTGAGTCAACTATGATTCGGAAAGATGTTTCGACCACGCAGGAGGAATTATTAGAAATTGTGGCTGAATTAAATAATGATGAAGAAATAGATGGATTCATTGTTCAACTTCCTTTGCCTAAACATATTAATGAGGAAGAAATTACTTTAGCCATCGATCCTCGGAAAGATGTAGATGGGTTTCACCCTGCTAACTTTGGGAGAATGGCACAAGGTCTTCCTGCTTATTTGCCTGCGACTCCATTTGGAATCATGCAAATGTTGGATCGATATAATATTGAAGTGGAAGGAAAAGAATGTGTCGTTTTAGGGAGAAGTAATATAGTAGGAACTCCGATTAGTATTTTGTTATCAAGAAAAGCTAGACCAGGGAATGCGACAGTTTCTCTTTGTCATAGTCGAACTAAGGATTTAAAGTCACATACTTTGAGGGCAGATATTATCATTGCTGCCTTAGGGATTCCGGAATTCTTAACTGCCGATATGGTAAAAGATGGAGTGGTGATTATTGATGTGGGGATCAATCGAGTTGATGATGAAAATGCCAAACGAGGTTATCGATTAACTGGTGATGTGAAATATGATGAGGTAGCTGCTAAAGCAAGTTATATTACTCCAGTTCCAGGAGGTGTTGGACCGATGACGGTTACTTCACTTTTGATGAATACATTGAAGTCTTGTCGAGGGGAGGTTTATGGGAAATAAGTTTCTGATTACTTTATTCACAAGGTGATTTGAAGTCACCTTGTGAATAGTCTACTTCTGAAAGACAGATATTACTTTTTTTTGTAATATTCTGTTAAAGTCTTTCGTTTTTTTGAATATGTGCGATTAAAATATTTACATTTGTCCAGATCGTATTTAAACCTATCTACTTTTATTTCAATCCTCCTAACTCCCTGCGTAATATTTTCGGATTTTACTTTTTCCAGAACAGTTTTGATATTGCAAATGGTCAAAACCTTATTTATTGAAGCTAATTTTTTTGAAAAAAATAAGCTATTGTACAATGCTTGAATCTATCCATACTTACACCTAAGCACATTCTAAAACACATTATTTTTCCAAAAACTAATTTTAATTGTTATGTCATCCACTTCTATTTTTACTTTCTTAATGGTTTTTACCATGTCGATTTTTCATTCAACAAAATTACCAAGTCAATTGAATGATTTTGGTTTAAAAATCCAGCAAGGCAAAAATGAGATTGAGATTACTTCCTCTCAGCAAAGTGTTGAATTGTCAAAAGAAAAATTTTCGGTCTTTTTTAATATCAAAAAGGATGATGATGTTGCTCAAAATTATCATGCGGCAAGATTAGTAGCAGATATTGACCCCGATATTTTTAGTCAATTTGAGGCCAATAGATCTTTTGATGAAATACCATCTCTTTCCGCAGGAACTAGTATGGCTGGCCCCAAAGATGGACAATATGGATGCATCTTTTTTGACGATCAAGCACATCATTATATTTTTTATAATAATGAAGAGGAGAAACGTGCTGAGTTGATTTCGAAAGAAGAGAATGGAATAGTTCGGTTAAGTTTCGATGTAGAAAATTATTGTATGCAAGATCTCGAAGTAAATATCGAGAATTCTAACTTTGAAAAATTATACTTCGTTTTTTTCATTGATGAGAATCTGAATGAAAAAGTAGAGGAAGGAGAGTTTGTAAAATTAATTGTTAATCTAAAATAAGACGTTATGTTACAACGTCCAATCAATAGGAGTTAATCCCTGTTTTTCCAGCAAATCATTTGTCTTAGAAAAGTGTTTGTTTCCAAACCAATATCCTCGATTTGCACTCAAAGGAGAAGGATGTCCTGTCATTAAAACGTGGTGTCGAGAATGATCAATTAAGCTAGCTTTCTTTTTAGCAAAACCTCCCCAAAGTAAAAAAACGATTCCTTCTCTTTCCGTTGATAACTTCCTGATAACTGCATCTGTAAATTTATGCCAACCTGCATTCTTATGAGAATTGGCTTGATGAGCCCTCACCGTCAATCCTGCGTTGAGGAGTAAAACCCCTTGATTAGCCCATTTTTGTAAATTACCCGTTTGAGGAATTTCGATTCCGATATCAGTTTTTAATTCTTTAAACATATTTTCCAAAGAGGGTGGTGGCTTCACTCCATCAGGCACAGAGAAACTTAATCCATGAGCTTGCCCAATATTATGATAAGGATCTTGGCCAAGGATGACGACTTTTACTTTGTCAAAAGGAGTAGAATCAAAGGCATTAAAAATTAACTTTCCAGGAGGGAAAATTTTATGGCCAGCCTGCTTTTCTTGAAGAAGAAATTGTTTTATTGCTGCGAAATAAGGTTGTTGAAATTCATCAGCTAATTCATTTTTCCAACTTTCGTCAATTTTTATATTCGTGACTTGGCTCATAGTTTATTTTGATTTTTAAAAAGTCCGTGAATTTAAAAAAATAAGTGGAAGGAATGGAACTGAAAGAAAGGATATTTGGTTTAAAAAAATACTTCGTAGAAATTGTATTTTTAAAATAAAAAGATATAAATTTGCGTCCGCTTATCAAAGCAATTATCCAGAATTGGTCTCGTAGCTCAACTGGATAGAGCAGCTGCCTTCTAAGCAGCAGGTTCCAGGTTCGAGTCCTGGCGGGATCACCGACAAATTTAAGAAGCCCTTGTAGACGAATTGTTTACAAGGGTTTTTCTATATGTTGGATTGTTTAAAGCCAATTTTGTTGATGTTCTGTTTAGGTTTCAATAAGTAACAAAACTAATATTTATTGATCTTACCATGATATATTTCTCAGCAAATACCAATGTATTTCATTTCTTTGATCAGAGAGATATAAATAGAATCATTACACCTAATTTAAAATGTCAATAAGTTTTTTTGTACCACTCTCTTTCAAAGAGAAGAAAAATATTCCATTTTAGAAATCGCTAACCAAGTGAGATTTACCTATCCTGATTATTTTACCACAATTTTCAAATTAAAACAAGGTATTGTTCCTAATCATATTTTATGAAAGGAGATACAGGTTAGGATGATGTATCCGATAATTCGATATCATATTTAATATGAAAGTTTTGATATAAATATCTTTAAGAAGCATGTAGTTCAAAATTTAATTTGCAATGTGGGGCTAAATTTTTCCGTAAAAAAAATTGGTTTTTTTAAACAATAAGGAATTATAAGGTGTTGCTATTGCCTAAGTCAAATTAAAATTCATTTTTTTTAATTTATACAAAATTATTTAACTATATTCGGTTATTAAATAATAAATTAAAAACTTACGAAGTAACCAAACTTTTATTTCCTATTACTATGACTCCAAATTGCATCTGCAAAAAAAATAAAATTCGTGAAGTTCGAAGTTCGAAGTTATCATTCTTAGGAGTTTTATTCATAGCCATACTTCCAAAATGTCCATTTTGCATTCTCGCATATTCAAGTGCGATTACTCTTTGTAGTGGGAAAAAAATCTATAATCATTCTCCGGAATGGTATTCTTATATCTCCATTTTTTTAGCATTATTTACTTTGTGCATTTTACTCTATAATTATAAAGGTGTGAAAACCATTATAGCTGCTTTCCTCGTTTTATTAGGAAGCTATTTTTTATACGTTAGTGAAATGTATACAGGCGAATTGAATGAATATTATATAGGAGCAGGATTATTATTGATGGGAGTTTGGTTAAATGCAAACATGATGTTTTTTTATAATAAATATTTTAAGAAATATATTGATAAACAATTTAAAAATATTTCAATAGATACTTAACCTGAAAGATAGATTTTGAATTTCTAAATCTTGGAAGCCAAGAAAAATGATCTATTCAAAATTTCCAATTCAGTATACATAAACTAGAAATCCTATTTTTTAACCTAAAAATTTCACAAACATATGATTCCAGAAAGTTTTGCCTATTCTGCTCCTACTACGTTAGATGAAGCGTTGGCTCTACTCCAAGAACATGGAGATGAAGCTAAGATTCTCGCAGGTGGTCATAGTCTCATTCCTATGATGAAACTGAGATTTGCATCTCCCACACATCTTATTGATATTAATAATATACCTGGTCTTTCTTATGTCAAGGAAGAAGATGGCTACCTAAAAATAGGAGCTATGACCAAAGAAGTAGAGGTAGAAGAATCTGATATTATTCATAATAAGTATCAAATTTTTATAGATGCTACCAAATTGATTGCCGATCCACAAGTTAGAAATTTCGGAACATTAGGAGGAAATCTAGCTCACGGTGATGCAGCTAATGATCATCCTGCTGTTATGATTGCATTAGGCGCCGAAATAGAAATAACTGGGCAAGAAGGTAAACGTACTGTTGGTATTGATGACTTCTTTCATGGTTTTTATACCACGGCGGTTGATGAGGGTGAAGTGTTAACTGAAATTAGAATTCCAGCAGCCTCAGGTAATTACGGATCTGCTTATCATAAAGCAGAACGTAAAGTTGGAGACTATGCAACTGCTGGTGTTGCAGCTATGGTTCAAATTGACGACCAAGGTCGATGTACTAGAGCAGGAATTGGGTTGACTAATGTATCACCACTTCCATTAAGAGCAAAACGCTCAGAGGAAGTTCTAATCGGATCGGACTTATCAGAATCAGTCATTGAACAAGCTGCACAATATGCATCAGAAGACTGTAGTCCATCAGAAGACCTCCGTGGAAATGAAGAATATAAAAGACACTTAGTAAAAGTGATTACCAAACGTATGCTTAAAAAGGCAATTTCAAGAGCTAAATAACTACTATATTATGACAAAGAAAATAACATTAAAAATTAATGGAACAGAGCATACTATGGAGGTAGAGCCTCGTATGTTGTTGGTTCATGCCATAAGAGAAAATGCATCTTTAACGGGTACTCACATTGGATGTGATACTTCGTCTTGTGGTGCTTGTACCATTCTTATAGATGGTAAATCAGCTAAGTCTTGTACTATCTTAGCCGTACAGGCCGATGGAAAAGAAATTGCAACTGTAGAAGGATTAGCAACAGCCGAAGGCTTGCATCCAATACAAGAAGGTTTTCATCTTAACCACGCATTACATTGTGGTTTTTGTACCCCCGGTATGATGATGAGAGCTATTGAATTATTAGATAAAAATCCTAACCCCACGGAAGAAGAAATTAGATGGGGAATTGCTGGTAACCTTTGTCGATGTACAGGTTATAATAATATTGTTTCAGCTATACAATGGACTTCTGCAAAAATGCAAGGGAAAGAACTTCCTTCAACAGAACCAAAATTTGTTTAGTTAGAAAATTAATTAATAAAAGAAAATCAATTTTTCATGATAAAATGTAAAACATCTAAAGAAATCGGAGGAATGGGGCATTCCAAAAAAAGAAAAGAGGATGCTCGATTTATCCAGGGTAAAGGCAATTATGTAGATGATGTCAAATTACCCGGAATGTTATATATGGACATTGTAAGAAGTCCTTATGCTTATGCAAAAATAAAAAGTATTGATGCTACCGCAGCTTTGGCCATTCCTGGCGTTGTAGCTGTTGTAACTGGTAAAGATTTGGAAAAATATGGTCTGCATTGGATGCCAACACTAATGTCTGATACTCAAATGGTATTGCCAACTGATACTGTAATGTATCAGGCGCAAGAAGTGGCAGCTGTAATTGCAACAAGTAGGTATCTTGCTCGTGACGGTAAAGAAGCAGTCGTGGTTGATTACGAACCTATGAAACCATTAATGGATCCTTTTAAAGCATTGGATGAGGATGCACCTGTTTTGAGACCAGACCAAGAAGGAAAAACAGATAACCATATTTGGCATTGGGAAGTGGGTGATAAAGAAAAGACAGCTTCTGTTTTTGAAAATGCAGATGTCGTTGTAAAACAACAAATGCATATTCCAAGAATTCATGTAGCTTCTATCGAAACTTGCGGTTGCGTAGCATCTTATGATAAAGTGGACAATCATTTGACCATGTATATGACTACACAAGCACCACATGCTATACGTACGGTGATAGCTTTGGTAGCAGGTCATGTAGGTTTGACTGAAGAAAAAATTAGAGTGATCTCTCCAGATATTGGAGGTGGGTTTGGTGGTAAAGTTCCTGTATATCCAGGTTATGTTATTGCGATTGCAGTTTCATTTTTGACAGGTGCACCAATTAAATGGATAGAAGATAGAAGTGAAAATTTACAAGCAGATTCATTTGCTCGTGATTATCATATTACTGCAGAGATGGCTGGAACTAAAGATGGAAAAATCCAAGCTACTCGTTTCAAAGTTTTAGCGGATCATGGATATACTGATGCATCAGCCAATCCTTCTAAATTTCCAACAGGACTATTTTCTATTGGAACGGGTTCTTATGATTATGGTGCAGCTTACATGGAAGCAGATGCGGTTTATACCAATAAGCCTCCTGGTGGAGTAGCCTATCGTTGTTCATTTAGGGTGACGGAAGCAGTACACGCAATTGAGCGTATGACCGATATGTTTGCCAAAGAAGTTGGAAAAGATCCCGCGCAACTTAGAATGGAAAACTTTATCAAAAAAGAAGATTTCCCTTGGGCATCACCTACAGGTTGGTCTTATGATAGTGGTGATTATCATGCAGGTCTTCAATTGGCGATGGATGCTATTGGTTATGATGATTTGAGAAAAGAGCAAATTGAACTTAGAAAAGAAGGTAAATTTTTAGGAATTGGAATTTC
>CAJQQY010000086.1 GCA_905480595.1 uncultured Saprospiraceae bacterium
AAATCTAAAATATCATTGGCAATCAAACTTCAGCTCTAAAACTTCGATCATTAATCAAATTCCAACTCCTGAAGGATTTCAAAGAGTAAATGCTAAGAATAATTCCTTTCAACAATGGCTTCAGTTTTTACCTTTATTTCCTGCTGGGCAAAAAGTAAAAACTTACGATGGTGCTTTAAAATGGAATCAAGAAGTACATGCAAGGGTAGTGGATATTGATGTAGGGAAAAGAGATCTGCAACAATGTGCAGATGCGGTGATGAGATTACGTTCTGAGTTTTTATTTGGGAAAAAACAATTTGAGAAAATCCATTTTAATTATACAAATGGGACAAAGGTTTCTTTTGATGATTGGAGAAAGGGAAAGAAGCCAGTCGTGAAAGGAAACAAAGTTACTTTTTCGAATTCTGGAAAAAAGGATAATTCCTATTCCAGCTTTAAAAAATACCTTATCCAAATTTTTTCCTATGCAGGAACAGCTTCTTTAGAAAAGGAAATGAAGTCTATCCCATTAAAAGATATGCAGATTGGAGATGTCTTTATTCAAGGCGGTCATCCAGGCCATGCAATAATTATTGTTGATATGGCTGAAAATACAAATGGAAAAAAGTTATATTTGTTGGCACAAAGCTACATGCCTGCACAAAATATACACATCCTTAAAAATCCAACGAATAGAAAATTGAGTCCATGGTATGAATTGATTCCAAATCAAAATATTCATACACCCGAATGGGATTTTTCATTTGAAGATTTAAAAAGGTTTGTAGATTAAGAAAAACTTTGGTTACTTGTGATTTTAGAAGAATAACCGATCACGATTAAACATACAATATTTAAAAAGATGATGACTCCCGAGCGGACAGAAAAATTTAAAAGAGTTGCGAGTAACCGACAAGCTAACCTCACCGTAGTTTTAGAAAATGTACACGACTTACATAATATTGGAGCAGTTATGCGAACCTGTGATTCTGTTGGAATCAATGAGATTTTTATTTTAAATACAGAATCTCATTTGACGGAAGAAAGAATTCATTTGGCCGCCAAATCTTCTTCTGGTGCAAGGAAGTGGGTTAATGTAAATTTTTATACGAAGGTGGAACCATGTTTTGAGCACCTTCGAAAGAAATATGAATTTGTCCTTTGCACCCACATGGCAGAAGATAGCAAGTCACTTTATGATTTAGATTTAACCACATCGGTTGCTTTACTTTTTGGTAATGAACATGCGGGAGTGACAGATGAGACCTTAAAACAATGCGATGGGAATTTTTTAATTCCTCAAGTAGGAATGGTGCAAAGTTTAAATATTTCGGTGGCTTGTGCAGTTTCAATTTATGAAGCGAAACGTCAAAGGTTATCCAAAGGTTTTTATGATGAGAATCCTACAATGACTAAAGAAGAGCAAGAAAATTTATACAATGAATACGCTCGAAGGCATGAGTTGAAAATTAAAAATAAATCAGTTCCTCGATTGAACGATTAGATATACGAAATTCCGCAGAGACAAGGCATGCTCTGTCTCTAGCTACCAAAAACAAAACGATTTAAATGGCATTTCCCCACTTTCGACAGCTAGACAAAATGGATTGCGGTCCCACTTGCCTTCGCATGATTGCGGAGCATTATGGGAAATCCTATAGCTTGCAATATTTGCGGGAGCATTGTTATTTAGATCGAGAAGGCGTCTCGTTGGAAGGAATTTGTGAAGGTGCGGAACACATTGGGATGAATAATTTTGCCGCCATGTTGCCTTTCAAATCTGATGATGGAGAAGGTGGTGGTTTGGTGGATGCCCCTCTTCCTGCGATTGTGCATTGGAATCAAAATCACTTCGTCGTTGTTTATAAAATCAGCAGAAGACATGTTTGGGTGGCTGATCCAGGTCGTGGTAAAATCAAATATAAAATTGCTGAATTCAAAAAACATTGGCTTGGTGGAAAAGAATCAGGTATAGCACTACTACTCGAACCAACTCCAGAGTTTTACACTCAAGAAGGTGAAACTTTAAATCGTACGGGACTCACATTCCTTTTCAAATATCTTCGACCATATCGAAAGCTAATCATACAATTAATCCTAGGATTACTCTTTGGAAGTATGTTACAATTGATATTTCCATTTTTGACTCAATCAATTGTTGATGTCGGAATTGAAAATCAAAATATTAATTTCATCTACTTGATTTTAGCAGCTCAACTGATGTTGTTTTTGAGTCAATCAAGTGTTGGAATTATTCAAAATTGGATTTTACTTCATATCGGAACTAGAGTGAATATTGCACTTCTCTCTGATTTCCTTTTTAAATTAATGCGCTTACCAATTGCCTATTTTGATACAAAAATGACAGGTGATTTATTGCAAAGAATTCAAGATCATAAACGAATTGAATTGTTTATGACAGGAAGTACCTTGTCTGCTATTTTCTCATTTTTCAATTTAATCGTTTTTGGAATTGTATTGTTTTTTTATAATTGGACGATTTTTTTAATTTTCCTATTTGGAAGTATTTTATACATTTTGTGGGTTTTGGTTTTTATGAAAAAAAGGAAAGAAGTCGATCACATGAAGTTTGAGGAGCAAGCGGAGAATCAAACTAAGATAATAGAATTGATTCAAGGGATGCAAGAAATAAAATTGCAAAACAGCGAGAGAAAAAGACGTTGGCAATGGACTGAAATCCAAGCAAGATTATTTCGAGCCAATATAAAATCATTGACGATCACTCAATATCAAGATACCGGAACGGGAGTGATTAATCAGTTAAAAGATATCTTTATTTCCTTCGTCGCTGCCAAAGCTGTAATAGATGGAAGTATGACTTTGGGGATGATGTTGGCTGTTCAATATATTGTTGGACAACTTAATGCACCATTGATTCAGATGATTAATTTTATTCGAAGTAGCCAGGATGCTGCTTTAAGTTTAGAACGATTAGGAGAAATTCATGGGAAAGCTGACGAAGAGCAAAATGATGGAAAACAGATTGAAATGCTTCCTGAAACTTCAGACATTGTTTTTGAGAATATCAGTTTTCAGTATAATAAATTGTCAGATTTAGTTTTAAGAGATATCAACCTAACTATTCCAAAAGGGAAGGTTACCGCCATAGTTGGAACTAGTGGAAGTGGAAAAACCACGCTTGTAAAACTAATGTTAGGATTTTACGAAGCTACTCATGGAACAATTAGAGTGGGTGGTTTTTTATTGAAAAACTTCAGAAAAAAAATGTGGAGACAAAAGTGTGGAGCGGTCATGCAAGATGGATATATTTTTTCCGATACCATCGCCAATAATATTGCAGAAAGTGAGGATGTTGTCAATAAGGATAAATTGCTAAATTCCGTGCAAATGGCTCATATTCAGGAGTTTATAGAAACGATGCCGCTTGGTTATAATACTATGATTGGTGCCCGAGGGAATGGAATTTCACAAGGTCAGAAGCAAAGATTGTTAATAGCAAGAGCAGTTTATAAAAATCCTGAATACCTGTTTTTTGATGAAGCAACGAATGCATTAGATACTCAAAATGAAAGGATAATTACAGAGAATTTAGAACGGTTTTTTGACGGACGAACTGTTGTAGTGGTGGCTCATCGATTGAGTACCGTTCGGAATGCAGATCAAATCGTCGTTCTGGAAAAAGGAAGAATCATAGAAGTTGGAACCCATGAGGATTTGATTGCGAAACGAGGTTCGTATTATAACTTAGTGAAAAATCAGTTAGAACTAGGAGGGTAATTTTTTGCCACAGTTTGGGCTGATTTTTATGATTTTTTCAGAATACCCAATCGTTTTATAATATTCAAATAATAAAAAAGATCATACGTAATCATAAAAATCAGCCCAATCTGCGGCAAAAAAAAATAAATAATCATAGCAAAAAATGCCTGAAGAAAATTTCATCACCGATCCATCGGACATTCAACTCACCGAGCAAGATCAAGTTCAAACCATCTTGGGGAAACCTCCTGGATGGATTTTGAGGTGGGGAATTTCATTCATCTTTATGACAGTATTGATTTTGATTTTCTTGAGTTATTTAGTGAAGTTTCCAGACATCATTCCGGCACGAGTTACTCTGACAACTGAAATTCCACCCGTTCATTTATTCGTTCAAAGTGGAGGGAAAATAGAAAATCTTTTAGTCGAAGACAAACAAGCTGTTACAGAAAATGACCTACTTGCCATTATTCAAAATCCAGCTGATCATTTTGACATTGTTACTTTAGAGAAATTTTTAAAAGAAATAAAAAATGAAAAGACAGAGGATTTATCTGAAGTTGATTATCCTCAAAACCTTGAATTAGGTGAAGTGCAATCTTTCTATTCCAATTTTACACAGAATCTTAACGACTTTAATTTCTTCGAAAATAAAAATGAATTAGCCAAAAAAATCTATGCACTTAAATCACAAATTAGATATTTAGGAAGGAAAAATGCCTCTATCAAAAAGCAAGAAATCACCATTCAAAGAGCAATAGATTTGGCTGTGTCAAATCGTGAACGCATGCAAATCTTATATGATCAAAAAGCTGTTAGTGTAAAAGATGTGGAGGATGCAAAATCAGAGGTTCTTAGAAATGAAAGAGAACTCGAAAGAATGCAAACTGATTTTTTGGATAATAAAATGAAGGTCAAGAATTTAGATTTGACTATAATCAACCTAAGAGAAAATAGGAGAGATGGAAAAAATGAAAAGTCCATTTCGCTCAAAGAGCAAATTGATGTTTTATTAAGTGAAATTGAAAATTGGAAACAAAAGTATTTGGTGATTTCTCCAATGGATGGTCAAGTATCTTTTCCTCAAGCGATAAATGAAAATCAATTTTTGAAAAACGGAGATGAAATTATGACCATCGTTCCTCAAGGAGGAGTGGGAGAGATGATAGGGAAAGCATTATTACCTGCTGCAAATAATGGAAAAGTGGAAGAAGGTTTTGATATTAATATTCGATTGGATGGCTATCCTTACCAAGAATTTGGAGTGGTAAAAGCAACGGTAAAAAGCAAATCAATTTTACCACAGGATGATTTTTATTTATTAGAATTAAAAATGCCAGATACTTTAAAAACAACCTACGGAAGACTAATTCCATTCCAACAGGAGATGGGAGGAACTGGGAATATCATAACCAAAGATCGAAGAATCTTAGAACGTATTTTTGATAAGTTTTTAAATTTTACCAAGAATAGATAAAATGGGGAAAAGAAAATTCGCAGCAGAAATTTTATCAAATGATACCGGAGGAATGTATGTTATTGTACCTTTTGATGTGGAAAAGGAATATGGTAAAAAACGAGTAAAAATTATTGCAAAAATAGAATCTGCTACCTATAAAGGATCGCTTGTTCGAATGGGATCTCCGGATCATATTCTTTTAATAAGAAAGGATATTCGAATAAAAATTGGAAAAACAGCTGGAGATTTTGTAAATATTGAGATGGAAGAAGATACCGCACCAAGAGTGGTAACAGTTCCAAGTGATCTACAAAAGTTGTTAGTTGAAAATCCAACTGAAAATATATTTTTCCAAAAACTCTCCTACACTCATCAAAAGGAATATGTTCAATGGATTGAAGGAGCTAAAAAAGAAGATACTCGACTCAGAAGATTGAACAAAGCCATCGAAATGATGAAAGAAGGAACGAAAGGAAAATGAGTCAAAAATAATATTCAACTAGAAACAAAAACACTATATTTGCCGCCAAGATGAAAAAAGGTAAAACCATATTAGAAAATGAACGATTTGAATTGACGATTGAAAGGCTATGCCATCAATTGATCGAAGAATATGATCGTTTTGAAAATACCTGCATCATTGGAGTCCAACCTCGTGGCGTTTTTCTTGCCGATCGAATTTATGATCGATTAACTTCCATTCTTAAAATCAAAAATATCGAATACGGAAAATTAGATATTACTTTTTATCGAGACGATTTCCGAACTCGGATAAAGCCGCTGTCTGCTGATCCGATCGAAATGAATTTTCTAGTAGAAGATAAAAAAGTGATTTTAATTGACGATGTATTGTACAGCGGCAGAACGATTCAAGCTGCGATGACTGCTTTAAATCATTACGGAAGACCTCAACAAGTTGAACTACTAGCTTTAGTTGATCGAAGGTTTAATCGACATTTACCAATTCAATCAGATTATATTGGAGTGGTTGTCGACGCTGTGGATGAAGCTTATGTGGAAGTGCAATGGAAAGAAGAAACTGGTAATGATAAAATTATTTTGTACGCGAAAAAAGAAGATAAATATAAGTAGTTCTCTAATAAAGAGAACTCAAAAATAAGATATATGACTCAGAAGGAACTCAGTACCAAGCATGTTTTGGGAATTAAATATCTAACTCCTCAGGATATTCAATTGATATTTGAAACTGCTGAAAATTTTAAAGAAGTCATCAATCGGCCTATCAAAAAAGTCCCTTCTCTTCGGGATGTAACCGTTGCTAATTTATTTTTTGAAAATTCTACTCGAACTCGAATTTCATTTGAGTTAGCTGAAAAAAGACTTTCAGCTGATACCGTTAATTTCTCCGCTTCTTCTTCTTCAGTCAAAAAAGGAGAAACACTTTTAGATACAGTTAACAATATTTTGTCTATGAAAGTGGACATGGTGGTCATGCGTCATCCGGCACCTGGAGCGCCTGCATTTTTGGCAAAGCATATTGATGCCAATATTATTAATGCTGGTGATGGGACTCACGAACATCCAACTCAAGCATTGCTCGATGCTTTTTCGATGAGAGAAAAACTGGGTGATCTGCGCGGTAAAAAAATTGTTATTGTTGGTGATATTCTACATTCGAGAGTTGCTTTGAGTAATATCTTTTGTCTACAAAAACTTGGTGCAAAGGTAAAAGTTTGTGGCCCACCTACGCTCATACCGAAATACATCAATGAATTAAATATTGGGGTAGAATATGACATTCGGAAAGCTTTAGAGTGGTGTGATGTCGCTAATGTTTTAAGAATTCAATTAGAGCGGCAAGACATCAAATATTTTCCCTCAATTAGAGAATACACTCAATATTTTGGTATTAATAAAGAAATGCTCGATAGCCTTAATAGTGACGTGATTATTATGCATCCTGGGCCTATCAATCGAGGTGTAGAATTAACAAGTGACGTAGCAGATTCAGATCAATCTATTATTTTGCAACAAGTAGAAAATGGAGTAGCCATTCGTATGGCTGTTTTGTATCTTTTGGCTGCAAAACGATAACTAGTATTCCTATTTATAAGGCAACCATCACCCAAGTAATTTCATCTTATATTCAGCCGTGTTTCTGTTGGTTTTAGTACGATCAAAAGCTTTTTTATCGATTTAAGTACTAAAATTACTGTTTGATGGTTATTTATGATAAAATATTTTAAAATCAATAAAATGTAAAGTGTTGATAGTCAGTATTTTATGATGTTTTTTTTGTTTATTTTTTTAAGTTCGTCAAATCTAATCTTTCTTTTTCTTCCTAAAACATCAATCGCAGTTTCCTATAAAATTTTAGAATAAACACTTTTTAATTTCAAGAATACGTTTTAACTTTTTCGTTGTACTTAGTTATCTTGTGAAAAAAAAATCAACTTATGAGCCTTTCCAAATCTGTTCTAATAATTGTTTTTTCCACATTATCCCTCGGATTTTTGTCCGCTCAAAATTGTGGTAGTTTAATTTCTCAAAATAAAAAAATCGGAGGTACACATTTGCTTCGGACTTCAGAACAAATATTGGTAGTTCGGGGAAATTATTCTTATAGCCTAGAATTGGTTAATGATGAAAAAGGAATCTCAGCCAAATTTACCTCCAAAAATGGAGTTGATTTGAATGAAGGGGATGAGGTAATTTTTATGGATAATAGTAACGCACGGAAAAGTTATAGATTTGTTGAGACAGGAGAAATCACTAATAAACGGGGAGCACCAACTCAAACTAATATTTTAGATTTAGATATTGCGGCTATTAGTTGGTTTGCATCAGCAACAATTAATACGATATATATTAAAAATAATATTAGTAATCGGATGATAAAATTTACAGTAAATGCCAATAGACAAAAAGAATTTAAAGCATTATCAACTTGTTTTAATATTACAGTCGATAAAACTAAAGTGAAGGATGATGTGTTAACCGGAAATGATTTTTCTCCTTCAAGTGGAAATACTGCTAGAACAAATGGAAGTCAAAATATTAGTTCAACAAAGCCAGGTGGGAATGTTCAAAGAATAACAGATCCAAGTTTGTTGAATGATGAGGAATTAAAAGCATTGAAAAAAGAATTAGCTCAAACGAAGTTAAAACTAAAAGAAGAAATACAAGCAGAAAAGGATAAAGGCGAACGGATCAAATTAAAATTACAAAAAGAAGTAGCCGCAGCTCGTGAGCAAGCAGCACAAAAGAAATCAGAATATGCAAATGAAGTATTAGAAGCTAGAAAAATCTCACAACTTGAAATAGAAAAATCTCAACAAGAAGTGGCTGCTTCAGTTGGCGATGCAAGAGAAAGGGCTTCAGGGGAGATTGAAAAAATTAATTCAAATGTTGCCGAAGCCAAACAAAAAGCAGGAGAGGAAATTCAAAAAGCAAAATTAGATAGTGCGCAAGAAGTGGCTGATGCTCGAAAAAAATCAGCTGAAGAGATAAAAGCAATTAAGGAAAAACTTGATTTGGCAAAATTAGAATATGCCGATGAAGTTTCTACAGCTAAAGAAAATGCGCAAAATGAATTGAATAAAATTAGAGAAGAAACTAAAAATACGATTCTTGAAGCAAGAGAAAAAGCTAAAAGCGAAAAAAATAAGACGACTCAAGATGTTGTTGAAACTAAAAAAACAGCTTCTGAACAAATCCTTCAAATAAAAGAAGAGACTGCTGAAAATGTAGCTAAAGTGAGAGAGAATGGAGTTTTAGAAAAGCAGAAGATAGCTTTCGAAATTGCTGAAGCAAGAAGAAAAGGAGAAGAGGAAAAAGCGTTGATCTTGGAGAATAATGCTTCGGAAGTAGCAGAGATGAAAGAAAATGTGGCAAAGCAAAAAGAAGCTGCTGCAACGGAGGTTGCTGAAACAAAGAAG
>CAJQQY010000087.1 GCA_905480595.1 uncultured Saprospiraceae bacterium
TATTTTTCATCAAATATGAATTATTCTTTTCCCTTTTTTCGAAAAAATGATTACTTGTTTGCGTGTCACTATTGGAACCATGCACAAGTAATGACCTACTAAAAAAGAAAGAGCTTTAATCCGAATTTATCGAATTAAAGCTCTTTTGAATTTGTTATGCAAGACCACTTCTAAAACGGTAGCCATTTTCGAAATATTATGTTTTTTTAATTTATTTCGAAAATTTTTAATTTATTACTTTTTGTAATTCATTCACCTTCAAGTTTAACCAACTTTGATTGAAAATAGTATTGGCTAACTCTATGTCTTTCAACAACTTATGTAATTCTTGTTGTAGTTTCTCCCGTTTGGAAATAGAAATAGAATTTTTAATTTGAAAAGCTCTTTTGGTAAATTTCACCAAATTGGAAAATCCATCTCGACGAGAATCTGAAATTTGATTATTCCGCTGTAAATATTGTCGGAAAGATTCAGTCAACGGAAGAAACGCTTCGTACTCGTTCAAATCATAATAAGTTCGAAGCAATAATGATTTTGCATGTACTCGATATCGAATGTCAGTATATTCTACTTGAACCAACAAATCGAGTACTTTTTCGAGTTGCTCGGTTTGATAATAATATGCTGCTAAATTAAATGTGTAAGCATTTTCCACCACTTCAGGATCAAGACTTTTTCGATAAGTTTCAATAAAATTTTTCACCCATTCTAACTCATCTAACCGAAGCGCAACGGTAACGATATTTTTATAATGCCACTCGGAGAGAAAATCATTTTCGATGAGTAAACCTGCCTCCAATTGCATTTTATATAATTGAAAAAGCTCTGACAGATAATTATTATCACCTGTGTTTATTTTTGTCATACAAAAATGTTGGAGGTGATTATAAATGCTTTCCAATTCTTCTTTTGGAAAAAACGATTTGTATTTTTTTAAAATCGGAATTAAATCTTGATAAAATTCAGGGGTTCCTTTGGTCATCATTTGAAAAACCTGATAGTAAATGATGATCGATGGAATCTGTTCATATTTTTGAATGTTCTTTTCAATTTCAGTAATAATGTCTTCCAACATTTGATAAGAATATTCTACTTGCAAAATTTTGGAACGCATCATCATCTCGCAAGCATCTTTTAATTTTTCGGAAAAATAAAAATGGTCAAGGTGATTTTGTTTTTGTTGGATAGACCAGTCTGTTTCGTGTTTTTCTAATTGCGTATGAAATCGTTCTGCTTCTGATTTGACTAAAAATTGTTGGAAGCTAAAATCACTATTTTGGATTTTGCTTTCGACCAATTCATTTTCTATTTCAGTTAGCAATTTTTCATAGTTTCTATGGGAACCATTTTTGCGAAGTGATTGAAGTAGAAATATATTTTGTTGTATTTCATTTTTTTTAAATTGCTCCTGAGTTAAAAATTGATTGAGCAATCGCCAAGTGTAAGTGAATAAAAGTGCGAGATGTTTTTGATCATGTTTTCGATTGGGAAAAACATTTTTATACAACTTATTTCGCTCGCAAGTTTTTTCCAAGAACCTTGGATATAAATTACTGAAATGTGCGACTAAAGTTTTTACCTCTTCATGTTTGTTAAAATAGGGCGACTGAACGAACTCGTAAAATCGAGTCATCTCCTTCCGATTTAGTCCTTGAAATGCGTGAATTAATTTATTGGAAAACATAATGTGTATAATTTTGGAGATGGGATACAATCCATTTTGTTACCTTTTCAATATAAAAGACCTTCTTCAGCAAAAAAACGATGCTTTCATTTGATAAAAAATATCAATTATTTTTCAAAAAACAAATAACCAAAATTAAACCTAATATACTGATTATCAGTTTATTACAATTATTAATCCATTTTTTTTAGTCAAAAAAAATCAAAAATATACTATAAAAGTACTTTTAAAATAATGATGTAGTGAGCACTTTTGTATCAAGAGGAATCATATTTACATCAATTTAAACTTTTGTACGATGAAGAAAACCAGATCATATCTAATTGCCAGTCTCCTTTTTTTACTCTCATTCAATTGGGCAACTGCTCAATGTTTGATTGAAGATGTAACCGTTTCTGCGCATTCATGCGATGGAGATTGGTTTATGGTCAATATTGATTTTAACAATGTTGCAGTATCAGATTCTGTAACGATTGCAGGAAATGGTAATCAATATGGGACATTTTCATCTAGTAATTTACCAATCACACTTGGACCTTTTCTAGCCGATAATACTACGATATATGAATTCGTAGTTTCAGATTATCAAAATGCTTGCTCTGATTTTGGAGTAGTTGGCCCCATTGATTGTAGTACTTCCAATTGTAATATTACTGATTTGATTGCTGAAGCGCATCCTTGTAATGGGGATGGAGCATTTCTAGTTGACATTGATTTTAACCATCAAAATATGCCAAGTGATTCCTTTAGTGTTGTTGGAAATGGAACCAATTATGGGACATTTGCTTATTCGAATTTGTGGGTTACGATTGGGCCAATTATTGGTGATGGTTCGACTACTTTTGAATTTATCGTAATTGATCAAAACAATCCAAATTGCTCAGAAGAGACAGGGCTTGATCCGATTAATTGCGGAGGAACTTGTGAAATTGGGGAACTTGAAATTTGGGATATTGATTGCAATAATGATGGAACCTATAATTTCAATTTAAACTTTGATTACATAAATATCAGTAATAATTTCTTTGATGTTTTTGCTGATGGAGAATTCTTCGGATACTATGCTTTTGCTGATTTGCCATTGACCATTGAAAATTTCCCAATGAGTGGAAATCCAAATGATGTATTAACTGTTTGTCAAAACGACCTCCCCACTTGTTGTGCAACTATGGAATTTGATTCTCCAAACTGTGATGTTATGGATTGTCAAATTACCGATTTGATTGTCGAAGCTCATCCTTGTGATGGTGGCCAATTTTTAGTTGATATTAATTTTAATTATTCAAATATGCCAAGTGATTCTTTCCACTTAGTTGGAAATGGAATGAACTATGGAACATTTGCTTATGCTGATTTGTGGTTGACCTTTGGACCAATTGTCGGAGATGGAAATACAGAATTTGAATTCATTGTAATTGATTCTGAAAATAATGATTGCTCCGCATTCACAGGTTTAGATCCAATTGATTGTGATTCTGATTGTGAAATTTGGGATATGGAAGTTTGGGACTTTGAATGTAATGATGATGGAACTTATAATCTCAATTTGAATTTTAACTACGCCAATATCAGTAATGATTTCTTCGACGTTTTTGCAAATGGTGAATTCTTTGGATATTATGCTTTTGCTGATTTGCCTCTGACAATTGAAAATTTCCCAGCAAGTGGAAATAATTTTGATGCAATAAAAGTTTGTCAAAATGATTTACCGACTTGTTGCGAAACTTTAGAATTTGAAGCTCCTGATTGTGGCAATTCTGATTGTTATGGTTTTGAAGATTTAGATTTGAATACTGTTTACACAACTCCGGAGTATCAAAATGATGATCTAATCTTTACTACAGGAGATATTCCTGTAAAATTTCAAGAATTTTATCAGCAAGGTTCGACGAATATCGGAAGCATTTATGTGGCGGATAATAATCTACCATTTAATCAATATCCAAATTTCGTAGACAACTTTTTGCGAATTGATTTTAGCAATTTAGAATTCAATTTCCTTCAATTAGGACAGGCAGTTGTGCATGTTGAATTTGATTTCTTTGCTCCAGGTTTTTGGATAAATATGAGTGCAAATGATGCACCTACTTCCGAAGCTACTTCATTTTTGGATTTGGATGGAACTGAAATTGCGCCAGGCGTAACTATGACTGTCATTCCTGATGCAAATAATTCTAATGCAGGAAAAGTTGTGATTGATGGCTTTATGGGACTACTGACGATTGGTGGCGATAACGGTTTGTCGATGGATAATCTTTGTCTAGAATATGCTGCAATCGGTGATTGCTGGGCTGGAGATACCAATTCAGATTTCATTGCTAACAATTTTGACTTGCTAAATATTGGTTTGGCCTACGGAGCAGAAGGAACTCCTCGAGATGATGCAAGCATTGCTTGGGTAGCTCAACCTTCTGATGATTGGACTCAAACTTTCGAAGACGGAACAAATTATAAACATGCCGATGCGAACGGGGATGGAATTATCAATGCGCAAGACAAATTTGCCATAGATGAAAATTTTGGTTTGACTCATGGAATGGTTATTCCTTATGTTTCACCTACTCCTTCCTCAGACGATCCTTCATTGTTTATTGTGATGCCAAATCCAAATGATATTGGCCTTGGAGCATTTGAAGCTGAAATTCATCTTGGAGAAAATGCCAACGCAATTGATGCCATTTATGGTTTAGCATTTACGGTGGAATTTAACGATCAAATCTTCGATGCTGCTTCGATGGAGATTGCATTTGAAAGTGGCTGGTTCAATAATAATGGAACGGATGATTTGTTGTCTGTACAAAAAACAGATGATGGAAAATTAGCAGCGGCCGTTTCACGAATCAATCAAGTGAACATTAATGGTAGTGGAAAAATTGGAACGATTAGCGGAATCATTGATGACCTTTCCGGATATCATGAAATTGATTTAGGTATCGTAAACGTAAAAGGAATTACGACTAATGAAACTTTAGTTCCATTCAATACTCCTGAAAATTATGTGGAAGTTGGAACTGGATTTATTGAAAATAAAATTGATCGTAACTTATCAATTTTCCCAAATCCAGCGAATGATTTGATTTTTATTAAAAATGAAAATAAA
>CAJQQY010000088.1 GCA_905480595.1 uncultured Saprospiraceae bacterium
GAAGATGTGAGAGGTTTTACAAAAATATTGGGCAACGCCACCAAGATTCATCGAGCAGTAAATGGAGCAGAAGTTTTAAGTCAATTCTAAAAAAACAATCATGATAAAAATAGGAATCATCGGAGGAGCAGGTTACACCGCTGGAGAACTCATTCGGATTTTACTACATCATCCAAAGGTGCAAATTGATTTTATCCATAGCAATAGTCAAGATGGAAAATTGGTCAGCGATATTCACCGAGATCTTTTGGGAGAAACTTATCTGTCTTTTTCCAAAAAAATAAATCAAGATGTAAATGTACTGTTTTTATGTTCTGGTCATGGCAACTCAAAATCATTTTTAGCAGAAAACACTTTTGCTAAACAAACCAAAATCATTGACCTCAGTTCTGATTTTAGATTAAAGACGGAAGATAATAATTTCGTTTACGGTTTGCCTGAGTTGAATAAAAAACAAATTCAGACTAGTTCGCACATTGCCAACTGTGGATGTTTTGCAACTGCAATCCAATTGGCGTTGCTACCTTTGGCAAAATCTCAAAACCTAAAAAATGATGTTCATGTCCATGCTATTACTGGTTCGACTGGAGCTGGACAAAATCCATCTTCCACCACTCATTTCAGCTGGAGAAATAATAATGTGTCAATTTACAAACCTTTTTCTCATCAACATCTAGAAGAAATAAATCAAAGCATTCAACAGTTACAAAATAATTTCCAGAGTGAAATTAATTTCATTCCCGTTCGTGGAAATTTTGCAAGAGGAATTTTTGCATCAGTTTACTCTAAAAGTGATTTGAGTGAATACGAATTAATTCAACTCTTCGAAAATTATTACAAAGACCAACCTTTCGTTTTTATCACTCAAAAAAATCCAAGCCTCAAGCAAGTTGTCAACACCAACAAGTGTATTCTTTTTGTAAAAAAAGAAGGCGACAAAGTTTTCATCATCAGCTTGATCGACAACCTTATCAAAGGTGCTTCGGGGCAAGCCGTGCAAAATATGAATTTGATGTTTGGCTTTGAAGAAACTGAAGGTTTGAGTTTAAAAGCAATAGCATTTTAATTTTCCAAAAAAGAAAAAAACAAAATCATGAATTTATTTGACGTCTATCCACTCTTCGACATTCATCCAATAAAAGGAGAAGGATGTTATATTTTCGATGAGCAAGGAAATAAATATTTAGACTTTTATGGTGGTCATGCAGTCATCTCCGTTGGGCACAGCCATCCTCACTTTGTAAAAAAAATAACAACACAATTACAAAGTTTAGGATTCTATTCCAACTCGGTAAAAAATGATTTACAAGTTGAACTAGCCAAAAAACTAGGAGAGCTTTCCAATTGCGAAGCCTACAATTTGTTCCTTTGCAACTCAGGTGCAGAAGCGAACGAAAATGCACTCAAGTTAGCTTCTTTCCAAAATGGAAAAACAAAAATCATCGCCTTCAGAAAGGGTTTCCACGGAAGAACTTCCGCCGCAGTCAATGTGACCGATAATGCTAAAATCCAAGCCCCCATCAATAAAACTTTCAAAACCGAATTGCACGATTTTAATAAAATTGAAACAGTCGAAGCTTCATTAAAAACAGGAGATATCTGCGCAGTCATCATCGAAGGAATTCAAGGAATCGGTGGTGTCGAAATTCCAAAACCTGAATTCTTAGAAGCATTGGAATCACTTTGCAAAAAATATAATGCAATTCTTATCCTCGACGAAATTCAATCCGGTTATGGTCGAAGTGGTGATTTTTTCGCTTTCCAAAAATCTAAAATCACTCCTGATATAATCACAATTGCCAAAGGAATGGGAAATGGTTTTCCAATCGGAGGCGTTTTGATTCATCCAAAATTCGAAGCAAAATATGGTTTACTTGGCACCACCTTCGGAGGAAATCATTTGGCTTGCGCCGCAGGAATTGCAGTTTTAGAAATTTTGAAAAAAGAAAACCTCATTGCACACTCAAAGGAGTTGGGAAATTATTTTTTACAAAAATTAAAAACTATCGAAGGTATTTTAGAAGTGCGAGGAAGTGGTTTGATGATTGGTTTAGAATTCGATTTCCCGATCAAAGAATTCCGAAAGCATTTACTTTTTGAAGAAAAAATATTTACAGGTTCTTCTTCCAATCCAAATGTGATGAGGATTTTACCACCTTTAAATATTACAAAAAAGCAAGTTGATTTTTTTATAGAAAAACTAGAAACAGCTCTACAATTAATTCCAATTCCGTCACCCATTTAAACTTAAAAAATGAAAAAATTTACCTCCATCCACGACGCCACCAATGTTGAACAACTTGTTCAGCAAGCATTTCATTTTAAAAAAAATCCTTTATCTCAATCCGATTTTGGAAAAGGAAAAACATTGGGAATGGTTTTCTTCAATCCAAGTTTACGAACTAGAATGAGTACACAAAAAGCTGCTCAAAATTTAGGCATGAACATTATTTCACTTAACGTAAATGATGGCTGGCAATTGGAATTTGAAGATGAAGTCATCATGAATGGCAACAAGGCCGAACATATCAAAGAAGCCGCTGCGGTGATGAGTCAGTTTGTCGATGTATTAGCGGTTCGAAGTTTTCCAACATTAGTTGACCGCGAAAAAGATTATAAAGATTTCGTTTTACAAAAATTTATTCAGCACGCTAGTGTTCCAATTTTAAGTTTAGAGTCTGCTATTCTGCATCCATTGCAATCATTGGCAGACTTTTTAACCATCAAAGAAAATCAAAAAACAGAGCGACCAAAGGTTGTTTTGACTTGGGCACCTCATCCAAAAGCATTGCCACAAGTTGTAGCCAATTCCTTTTGTGAATGGATGGATTTTGCTAATGTGGATTTGACGATCACCCACCCAAAAGGTTATGAATTATCTCCTGATTTTTCCATAAATGCAAAAATTGAATACAATCAAAACAAAGCATTTGAAAATGCAGATTTTATTTATGCAAAAAATTGGTCGTCCTTTAATGACTATGGAAAAATACTTTCACAAGATGAAAATTGGAAAATCACTTCCAAAAAAATGGCATTGACTAATCATGGAAAATTTATGCATTGCTTGCCTGTGAGAAGAAATGTCGTAGTTGATGATTCCGTTTTGGATAGTCCAAATTCATTGGTTATCGAGCAAGCCAACAATCGAACATTCGCAGCGCAAACAGTTTTATTCGATTTATTAAAAAACAAAAAAACGAGTAATGAAAAATCAAAAACCCTCACTCTCCATCATTAAAATCGGAGGTAAACTTGTCGAAGATGAACAAAATTTAAAATCGACTTTAGAGCAATTTGCAAAAATAAAAGGTTCAAAGATTCTAGTTCATGGAGGCGGAAAATCAGCGACTGCTTGGAGTGAAAAATTAGGACTTACTCCAAAAATGATCGAAGGTCGAAGGGTAACGGATCTCGCAACTTTGGATGTAGTCACGATGGTCTATGCAGGACTTTATAATAAAAAAATTGTGAGTATGCTTCAAGCAATTCCATGCAACGCATTGGGTTTGACCGGTGCAGATTTGAATTCAATTCAGTCGCACAAGCGAATAGTCAAAGATATCGACTATGGTTTTGCAGGTGATATTGATTTTGTGGAGACTTCGATTTTGCAACAACTTTTAAACAATGATGTGACCCCCGTTTTTTGTGCCATCACTCATGATAAAAATGGACAATTGCTCAATACAAATGCTGATACTATTGCTTCTGAACTAGCAGTCGCACTCGCTCCTTTTTATAAAACCACTTTGAAATTTTGTTTTGAAAAGAATGGCGTATTAAAAAATCCAGAAGATGATAATTCTTTCTTTGAAAAAATAAACTTCAAGGATTTTCAAAAATATAAACATATTGGAATTATTTCAGAAGGCATGATCCCAAAAATGGACAATGCTTTCTTTGCTCTAAAAAACAAAGTGGATGAAGTTTTTATTTGTGGTTCAAAAGCAATCCATGATCAAAATGGAACGCTGATCCAACTTTAATTAAACAATGTAAAAATAATGTTACAAGAATTAAAAACAGAATCATTTGAACTTCTAAAAACGCTTATTTCCATTCCTTCTTTTTCAAGAGAGGAAAATAATACAGCGAATTGTATTCAAGATTTTCTCCAAAAAAAATCAATTCCAACTTTTAGAAAAGGAAATAATGTGTGGGTAAAAAATAAACATTGGAACGATTCACTTCCAACGATATTATTAAACTCACATCATGACACCGTTCGCCCAGTAAAAGCTTGGACTAAAAATCCGCATGAACCTTTGACCGAAAATGGGAAATTATTTGGCCTTGGAAGTAATGATGCTGGAGGTTGTTTGGTGAGTTTGATTGCCACTTTTTTATTTTTTTATGCAAAAAAAAATCTAAATTATAACATTATACTTGCAGCAACTGCCGAGGAAGAAATTTCAGGTAAAAATGGAATAGCTTCAGTCGTTGATGATTTTGGAAATATAGATTTTGGTATCGTTGGTGAACCTACTGAAATGCAAATGGCGATTGCAGAAAAAGGATTAATGGTCGTTGATGGAATAGCAAAAGGGAAAGCAGGGCATGCCGCGAGAGAGGAAGGTGTCAATGCTATTTATGAAGTGTTAGAAGATTTGGAATGGATCAGAAATTATGAATTTGAAGAGGTTTCCGATTTGCTGGAAAAAACTAAAATGACCGTAACACAAATCAATTCAGGTACTCAACACAATGTTATTCCGGATGCTTGTAATTTTGTTATTGATGTTCGAACCAATGAAAAATATTCAAATCAAGCAGTTTTTGCTATTTTACAAAAGCATTTAAAATCAGAAGTCAAAGCTCGTTCTTTTCGATTAAATTCTTCGAAAATTTCTTTGACTCATCCTTTGGTACAAAGCGGTTTGAAATTAGGTTTGAGTTATTTTGGTTCACCTACCCTTTCCGATCAAGCGTTACTTTCTTTTCCAACATTAAAAATTGGTTGTGGAAATTCCGCACGTTCACACACCGCTGATGAATTTATTTATTTAAAAGAAATTGAACAAGGTATTGATATTTATATTGAACTTTTAGAAAAAACAATTTTATGAAACTCTGGCAAAAAGACTTTACACTCGACAAAACCATCGAAAATTTCACCGTAGGAAAAGATCGAGAACTCGATTTATTTTTAGCAAAATTTGACATACAAGGTTCGCTTGCTCACATTGAAATGTTGCAATCTATTGGACTTTTAGAAAAAGAAGAACTCCAACTTTTACAAATCGAATTAAAAAACATTTATCAAGAAATCGAAAATGGTAACTTCCAAATCGAAGAAGGAATGGAAGATGTTCATTCTCAAATCGAATGGATGCTAACGAAAAAATTAGGTAATGTTGGAAAAAAAATCCATAGCGGCCGTTCTCGAAATGACCAAGTGTTAGTGGACTTACGTTTATTTTTTCGAGAAGAAATTCAAAGCATTTCTGAATTGGTAAATACATTATTTGAAAAACTTCAGGCTGTTAGCGATCAACATAAAGATGTTTTGATGCCTGGTTATACGCACACCCAAATTGCGATGGTTTCCTCCTTTGGTTTATGGTTTGGTGCGTTCGCTGAATCGTTGGCTGACGACTTGCAATTATTACTCTCTGCACACAAAATCAATAATCAAAATCCTTTGGGTTCGGCTGCAGGTTACGGAAGTTCTTTTCCATTGAATCGAACTTTGACCACTCAACTTTTGGGATTTGATGACTTGAATTATAATGTAGTTCATGCTCAAATGGGAAGAGGGAAAACTGAGTTAACTTTAAGTTTTGCAATGGCTTCCATTGCCAATACTTTAGGAAAATTGGCCACAGACATTTGTCTATTTTCCAATCAAAATTATAATTTTTTAAACTTACCAAAAGAATTCACCACAGGTTCGAGCATCATGCCTCATAAGAAAAACCCCGATGTCTTCGAACTTATTCGAGCTAAGTCAAATCAAATTCAAAATCTTCCACAACAGATTATGGGAATTTTTAACAATCTAATTACGGGCTATCATCGAGATTTTCAATTACTTAAAGAAACCGTTTTTCCAGCTATCGAAAATTTAAAAGATTGCTTGACAGTAACCACTTTAGCCTTGGAAAAGATAGAAGTTCGAACAGATATTTTGGAGGAAAAAAAATACGAATATTTATATAGCGTGGAAGAAGTGAATCGATTAGTTTTAGAAGGAACACCTTTTAGAGATGCTTATAAAATTGTCGGAATGCAAATCGAAAATGGGAATTTCACTTTTGACAAAAACATTCAACATACGCATGAAGGAAGTTTGGGAAATCTTTGCAACGATAAAATTAAACTAAAAATGAATCGAATCATTGAAGAGTTTGATTTTGAAAAAATAGAAAGCCAAATTTCAAAATTGCTTTCTTAATTTTCCTTTTTTCCATAAAAAAAATCCGAGCCATAAAAATGACTCGGACTTTTTTTTATCCTAAAAATTAAAGCAGTCTGAATTATTCAGCAGCTACTTCAATTGGTAATTCAACAACAACTTCAGGATGTAAATTAAGTGTTGCAGTATAGGATCCAACTTCCTTGATATCTTCAAGAGAAACTCTTTTACGCAACACTTCTACATCGAATTGTTCTTTTAATGCTTGAACGATTTGGATTGTAGTTACACTTCCAAAAATCTTTCCGCTAGTACCAGCTTTTGCTCCAATGTTCAAAGTTTTACCTTCTAACTTAGTTGCGATGTCTTTATAAACATCAACTTTTGCAGCTTCTGCAGCATCTTCTTTAGCCTTAAGATCGTCCAATTTTTTCATATTGGTAGCATTTGCAATTAATGCTAACCCTTGAGGAATCAAGTAATTTCTTCCGTAACCATTCTTTACAGTTACAACTTCATGCTTGTCCCCAACTTTATCTAAATCTGCTAATAATATAATATCCATGATGAAATATTTTTTTGGGAAAACCATTTAAGGTTTTGCCTTGATCATGGTAGGCATTAAATTTCCTACCTAAAAAATTTATTTTAACAAATCCGTTACATACGGTAAAATAGCCAAATGACGTGCACGCTTTACAGCTGTAGCCATTTTTCGTTGGTATTTTAAAGAGTTACCTGTAATTCGTCGAGGAAGAATTTTTCCTTGCTCGTTGATAAATTGTAACAAGAAGTCTGGATCTTTATAGTCAATATGCTTGATTCCAAATTTTCTGAATCGGCAATATTTTTTTCTATCAGAACCAATATTTGGGTTACTAAGAAATTTTATATCGTCTCTAGAAGCCATGATTTTTTTATTTTAATAATTAGAAAATTAATTAATCGTAAAAAGGATTACTCTTCTTCCTCTGCTTTTGCAGCAGGAGCAGGAGCAGCTTTCGCCGGTTCAGCTTTTTTAGCAGGAGCAGCTTTCTTTTCAGCAGCAACTTCCTTCTTGATTTCAGCTTTTACTTTGTCCTTTTTCTTTC